>JANQLP010000225.1 GCA_028280515.1 Hyphomicrobiales bacterium | reverse complement strand
GGTGAAGTGCTCGACGTGTCCGACGAGGGCGTCACCTGGAGCCCCGGAACCGTCCGCCACGGTGCTGTCGAACAGCGAAAGCCGAACATCGCCGTGCATCGTCCACGCGCCGGGCGCCGGATCGGTACCGCGGATCAGATTGTGAACCTCCTGCACGGGCTTTGACCAGTCCACTTCGGCGTCCTTCTTCCGGCACCAGCTTTCATAGGTTGCCTTGGAATGGTCCTGGTCCACTCGCGGCGCCTTGCCGTCGCGCACAAGGTCGACCGCCTCGCACATGGCCTCCACCCCCATGGGGAACAGGTTCTTGAAGTAGACCGACCCGAGCGTATCGTCGGGTCCGATGTCGACTTCCTTCTGCAGCAGGATCGGGCCTTCATCGAGCCCCTCGTCGGGCCAGAAGATGCTGAGGCCCGTCTTCTTTGCGCCCATGATGATCGGCCAGTTGATGGAACTGGGGCCGCGATGCAGCGGCAGCAACGAAGGGTGATACTGGATCGTGCCGAGCTTGGGGATTTCGAGCGGCGTTTGCGGAACGAACAGCGTGACATAGGCCATCACGCAAAGATCCGGTTCCAGGGACCGAAGGTGGTCCCAAACCTCCTCCTTCTTCCAGGAGGACGGCTGATGCACGTCGAATCCCTTTTCACGGGCAAAGACCTTGAGCGGGTCTTCAGGCCGGCCTTCCTTGTCGGGCGCGCAATAGACGCCGACCACGTCCTCGCCGCGCTCCAGAAGCGCTTCCAAAACGGCCTTGCCAAAGGCCTCCTGTCCGTGAACCACAATGCGCATGACGCCACCATCCCTCTTCGAAAGAATTGTCTTAGTGGGATATGGTATACCACCAGCGTCCCGCACCGATCTAGAGCAATTCCGGAAAAGTGCTGTGCGCTGCCGGAGAACGAAACGTCAGATGCTTTGCGACCCCAGAACGGAGGCGCGAAACTTGCTGACGATGCCCGGACCGTCCATCGTCGGAAACACCGGTTCGTCCCGGCTCGCGGCCACCTTTGCGACGGCAAGGACGGGACCCTGTTCCTTGAGAAGAAACGCGGCAAGGCGCGCCACCTCGTTGTCGGTCCGCACCGTCATGGTTTTTTCGATGCCGGATCCGACCGCGATCTTCTCGATATCCGCGCGTTTGGCCGACAGTCCGGTCTGCGCACCGGTTTCCTCGAACATCTCGTTGTCCATGACCAGTATGCTGAGGTTTTCAGGAGCCTGGGCCGCCACGACCGAAAGGGAACCGATGCCCATCATCATCTCGCCGTCGCCTGTCACGACAAGAACCCGGCGATCCGGCTGCGCTATGGCCAGCCCGAGCCCGGTCGGCACCGTCAGGCCCATGGCGTTCCACATATAGGCGTTGCCGTCGCTCGGCGACACCGCGAACAGATCGTAATTGGCGGTGCCGAGCCCCGGCACCACGAGCGCCCCGTCGCGCTCCTCCAGCACCCGCGCCAGCACGTCACGTCGATGAAGCTCTGCCATAAGACCTACCCGTTACTTGCTGAACGTCTTGGCGCCGATGACCTTTTGCGCGATCAGCACTGCAACCATTTTCCCCTCGGAGAAGACCATTTCGCACGCCTGTCTGAAGTGCGAAACCACCTCATCGGCGGTCGAGCCTTCGAGGCAGGTCACACCCATCGCCTCGAATACCGGGCGCACGGCACGCCCCATGGGAAATTGCGCCGGGTTACCCTCGCCTTCCTGTCCGCGCATGGTGACCAGCATCAGACACGGGCTCTCCGCGAAGGCGGGCAGCGCCAGACCATTGATGATGTTCCCGGTTCCGCTGGACTGCAGGCAAAGCAAGGCGCGCGTGCCGCCAAGCCATGCGCCATATCCGATACCGACGCCTTCTTCTTCGGTTGAGAGCGTGACGACCCGGATCGCGGGATCTGCGTCACATGTCTTGAGCAGGCGCGTCAGCCCGGCGTCCGGAACCGTGGTGACCAGTGTGATGCCAGCCTCCTTGATGAGGCCGTAGATATCCCCGGACCAACCGTCATCCTCCCCAGACATATGCGCTTCGTTCCCCGTTTTCTTGTTCTTATCTGTGCGCGCAACCTAACTCATCCCCGCCGTTTGCACGCAAAAAAAATCTGCACCTCGTGCAGATCGCCTTCTGATATTTCTAGGATGGACTGAAGAACTTTTCGATCAACCGCCGGCTCGGTTCGTACCCCATAACCGAGAACCGGTTTCGCGGCGCATCCCGAAATCGCCACCGAGCCAACTCAAGCTGGCCGCGCACCGTTATGGTGACGCCTCCTACCGAGTTTTCTTCAATAAGACCGGAATCAAGTAGCTTGTCGATACGCGTACGCATCATCGGGCTCGGCATCTCACTGGCGCGATTGAGGCGCTCCAGAAACTTGCAATCGGCCCTGTCCAGACCCGCAATCGGACTCGACAAAACAACCCCCTACAAACGTGACAAACTCCTTTCAACGCTACTCAAACTCCACGCAGTACCAACTGTAACGGAAGTGTAACACTGGATTTGACGGGCTCAAGGCGCCAAAACGGATTTCTGGGGCAAACCTGTGCAAAAATGTTGGATAAAACCGGTTTCGATTGCAAAATCGCGTGCTCAGGCGTTGCCTTCGCAGGCAAATCGCCGCGTATCAGGTCACGGCGGCCACGCGACACTAGCAGTGATTCGGAAGTTTCATCATGAGTGACCCCCTGAACAAAGTGCTCGAAGTCCTGTCAGGCGAAGAAGACGCCTCGACGGAACGCCTGTTCGAGATCATCAGAATACCAAGCATCTCGACCGACCCTGCCTATGACGACGCCTGCAAGGACGCGGCCGAATGGTGCGCTGACAAGCTCGGCGAGATCGGATTTGATGCATCGGTTCGCCCGACGACCGGAAAACCTATGGTCGTTGGCCACTACACGTCGAGCAACGGACGGGCGAGCCCCCATGTCCTGTTCTACGGACACTATGACGTGCAGCCGGCCGATCCGCTGGACAAATGGGACACGCCCCCCTTCGAACCGCAGCTCAAGGACGATCCGAAATACGGATCGGTGATCAGCGGCCGCGGCGCCTCCGACGACAAGGGCCAGTTCATGACGTTCCTCGAGGCATGCCGCGCGTGGCACGACGCGACGGGGGACCTGCCGGTCTCGGTTTCGGTCCTGATCGAAGGCGAGGAAGAGTCCGGCAGCCCGAGCCTGGCACCCTTCCTGGAAGCCAACCGGGACGAACTCATCAAGGACTTCGCGCTCGTTTGCGATACCGGCCAGTGGGACGCTGACACGCCGGCGATCACAACCATGCTGCGTGGCCTCTGCTCCAGCGAGGTGGTCGTCACCGGCCCGTCTCGCGATCTTCATTCCGGAATGTACGGTGGCGCGGCGCGCAACCCGATACGCGTGCTGACGCGGATCCTCGGCAGTCTCTACAACGAAAACGGCGCGGTTCAGATTCCCGGCTTTTACGACGATGTCCGCCCGTTGAGCCCGGATCAGCAGGACCAGTGGAACGCGCTTGATTTCGACACCGCGCAGTTCCTCGGAGAGGTCGGACTGAAACTGCCGGCCGGCGAAACAGGGCGCGGCGTCCTGGAACAGCTCTGGTCCCGCCCGACCGCCGAGATCAACGGCATCATTGGCGGCTATACGGGGCCCGGCACCAAAACGGTTATCCCGTCAAAGGCGTCGGCGAAACTGACGTTCCGTCTGGTGCCCGATCAGGACCCGGACAAGGTCGTTTCAGGCTTCAAGGAATTCGTCATGAGCCGCCTGCCGGACGATTGCAGTGCCGAATTCCTCCCCGGACAAGGATCGCCAGCGGTCGGATTCGATACGACGGGTCCGGCGTTCAGGGCCGCCGCAGGCGCGCTCGCGGACGAATGGGGCAAACAGCCCGTCTTTATGGGCTGCGGCGGCTCGATCCCCATCGTCGAGTCCTTCAAGTCGCAGCTTGGCATGGAGTCGCTGCTCGTCGGCTTCGCACTGGACGACAACCAGATCCATTCGCCAAACGAGAAATACAATCTGACGAGCTACCGGAAAGGCGCGCGAAGCTGGGCCCGTATCCTCGACAATCTCTCCAACATGTGAAAGCACTTGCCAGCCGCGCGTCGCGGCCTAGTCTCTCGCGCGGCGCATCAACACCAAGAACAAGGAACCCGTCATGATCCTTCGCTCCTCCCCCGCCTCGCCGTTCGGCCGCAAATGCAAAATCTCAGCCTCCGTCCTCGGCCTCATCGACAAGATCGAAGTCACCAAGACAGACACGGTCGACCCGAACGGCCCCATCGCGAAAGAGAACCCGCTGGGCAAAATTCCCGCCCTGATCCTCGACGATGGAATGTGCATCTTCGACAGTCGGGTGATCTGCGAATATCTCGACACCGCCGCAGGCGGTGGCAAGCTGTTCCCCACAGGCGATGCGCGCTGGCCCGCGCTGACACTTCAGGCCCTGTCGGACGGGATGCTCGATGCGGGTGTCCTTCAGGTCTACGAAAAGCGGTTCAGGCCGGAGGAGAAAAGGCACGCCGACTGGGTGGCCCGTCAGAAAGCCAAGGTCGACCGCGCGCTGGCACATCTGGAAGCGCATACGCCCGCGACCGGCGCATCACCGCACATCGGCGACATCTCCCTGGCGTGCGCCCTCGGATATCTCGATTTCCGCTTCGAAGGAATATGGCGCGAGAGCCATCCCAATCTTGTCGCCTGGCTCGATCGGTTCGCGGAGGCCGTGCCTGCCTATGGAGAAACCACGCCCAGTGACTGACCGGTCGGCGCGCCGCCGGGAAAGACATTTCCTGTGCGCGGTCCTGTGCTGCTCGGCGTCTTTTCTGGCGGCAGCACATACCGCGGCGGCGGGCGGAACGCCGGGCAAGTTCGACTACTACGTGATGGCGCTTTCCTGGTCTCCCACCTATTGCGCCGAAGAGGGTCGCAACCGTGGCGAAAGACAGTGCAGCGGCCAGCGCCCCTACGCGTTCGTGTTGCACGGGCTCTGGCCCCAATATGCCAAAGGCTGGCCCGACTATTGCGACATCGGCCGCAAACCCTGGGTGCCGCGCGTGCTCATCGACGCCATGCTGGACATCATGCCGAGCCCGCGGCTTGTCATTCATCAATACCGCAAGCACGGCACATGCTCCGGGCTCTCGCCGGAGGCCTACTATACGCTCGCGCGCAAAACGCACGATGCGATTCAAATTCCGGCGCGTTACCTGAGCCCTAACAGGCCGATCACCGTGTCGCCGCAGGAGATCGAAAGCGACTTTCTGAAGACGAACCGCGATCTTGAGCCTGAGATGATCTCGATCAGCTGCGGGCGCGGCAAACGCCTGCGCGAGGTCCGCATCTGCTTCACGAAGGAAGGCCGCCTGACGGCGTGCGGGCACAATGAAGATCAGACAAGGCTCTGCCGGCTCGACAAGGTTGTGATGCCGCCGGTGCGAGGGAAAAACTGAAACCGCGCATGCCATGTTGACCTGCGCGTTTACAGACCAACCGGCGTGCCCTGCACCGGCATTGCGAAACTTACGCCGGGCAATACCGTTTGGGACAAGTTCGAAACTGCCAAACCGAGGACGTGACCATTGTTTTTATCTCTGAGAAAGACGTGGGTCCTGACCGCGGCGGCATTGGGCGTCGGCGCTCTCCCGCATGCCGTCGCCGCGCAGACACACGAGCCGCTGCCTGCGAAGATCGAGGCCCTGCATAAATCGGACAAGGAATGCAGCAACTATGGCGCGGACTTTTTGGTTCGCGCGCGCGTGATCGCGAAGCTCGGCGAGACACAGACGCTCTACCTGCTGCCCTGCTTTTCCGGCGCCTACAACATTGCCTATCGCGTCTATGTGCTCGATTCCCGTTTCCCGGACTCCGTTCGGCCAAGCCTGTTCGCCGGATACGCCGACGAATATGGCTGGTACGGCAAGGACACACTGATCAATGCCGAGTTCGACCCCGAGACAAAAACCCTTTCCGCCTTCGAAAAGGGGCGCGGTCTCGGCGACTGCGGCAGCATCCCGTCCTACCGGTGGGCGGAATACAACTGGCGGCTGATCGAATACCGGTACTGGGGCAAGTGCGACGGCACCCGGACGCCCGACCAGTGGCCGGTGATCTTTCCCGGCAATGGGTCCGGCGATTGAGCCACGTTCCTGGAAGAATCACCTTTTCCGAAATATGCGGACTTGACCCATGGCATCCGCTTTTTCTGCCCGCCTGCTCAGCACTCATGTGGTCTTCGATGTGTAGGGGATTGCCAATCAGTCTTCAGTCAGCACTTGATCGAAAAGATCAGTGCACCTAGCTTGCGCGCCGCTTCGGCGAGCGCTAAAAGCCGTTCAGGCACCCCGTGAGGGTTGCAAGATTCTCGCGCGCCCATGCCTTCCGTTCGAAAAAAGCCACCCTATATAAGGACGATAACTGAGCTAGCCATCCACCCGGGAAAACACCTGACAGGTTGATTTTTCCGGGTCTTCACGTGTGTGTCGTACGTGCTAGCAGGAGCCAGAACGAACTCATGGTCTACATCACTCTCGCCGCGGGTATTGCCCTTTTGCTTATCGGCGGTGACGTTTTGGTTCGCGGCGCTGTCTCACTGGCCGTGAAACTGGATATCCCAACACTCGTGATCGGTCTGACGATTGTCGCATTCGGCACTTCGGCGCCTGAACTGGTGATTTCGCTGCGCGCCGCACTGGCTGGTTCACCCGGCATATCCATCGGCAATGTTGTCGGCAGCAATATCGCCAACATCCTGCTGGTACTCGGCGTTCCGGCGCTAATCGCGGCGACGAACTGCGATCAGCCCTTCATCAAGCGCAACACGCTTTATGTGATCGGCGCCAGCCTGCTTTTCATCTGGCTGTGCCAACACGGCCCCCTGGCATTCTGGCACGGGGCCGTTTTGTTTGGCCTGATGGTCGCCTTTCTGGTGGAGTCGGGCCGCCGCGCGGCGCGACGCTCCGATGCCGCAACCGTCATCGGCGAAGAAGCGATCGAGCTCATTGACGGCGTGTCCGGCGTACCCCACCGCAACTGGACGATCGCGGTGTTTCTCGCGATCGGTCTGATCAGCCTGCCGATCGGCGCGCAGATGACGGTCAGCTCGGCATCGGTGATCGCCAAGGACTTCGGGGTTTCGGAAGCAGCGATTGGCCTGACGCTCATCGCCCTGGGCACCTCGCTTCCCGAGTTGGCCACCACGGTCGCCGCCGCACTCAGGGGACATTGCGGTCTGGCCCTCGGCAATGTGCTGGGCAGCAACCTGTTCAACATTCTCGCGATCATGGGTCTGACCGCGATGGTTGTTCCGGTGCCGGTGCCCGACGTGATCAGGAGCGTCGATGTGTGGGTCATGCTGGCGGCGGCCCTGGCGATCACGCCGTTTGTCCTGCGCCGACGGAGCATCAACTGGAAGATCGGCCTGGTTTTCGTTTCCTGCTACTTGCTGTACATCTCGTTCGTGTTTGCGCCGCGCATGTCGGAAGTCGCGGCCGTTTCCGGCAACTAGATTGCCACCCGCCCGACCCGGCGCCAAACCGGCACGTTAGAGATGGGAACCGAGCCGACAGTACTCATCACAGGAGCGGCAAAACGCATTGGCCGCGCCATTGCGCTCGATCTGGCGCGCGCAGGCTGGCGTGTGGGCGTGCATTACAACAGCTCGGATGAGGACGCGGCGCACACGGTCGACGAAATCGAAAGTGCCGGCGGCGGCGCCGTGGCGCTCAAGGCGGATCTCTCCAACCTCGAGGCGATGCACGCCCTCGTTCCCGCCTGTTGCGAGAAGCTCGGCGCACCGAGCTGTCTGATCAACAACGCGTCCCTTTTCGAGCATGACCACATCTCGACCATGACCGAGGACAGCTTTCACTTCCATATGCGCGTCAATCTGCGTGCGCCTGTCTTTCTGGCGCAGGCATTCGCCAAGTCGCTTCCGCCCGACGCGGAAGGCGTCGTTATCAACATGCTGGACCAGCGCGTCTGGAAACCGACGCCTGACTATTTCTCGTATTCGCTTTCGAAGTCCGCACTCTGGGCGGCAACGCAAACACTGGCCCAGGGCCTCGCACCCCGCATTCGGGTCAATGCCATCGGTCCGGGGCCGACTCTGGCGAACATGCGTCAGTCTGACGATGCGTTCGCGCGTCAGCAGGCTTCGACCATCCTCGAGCGCGGACCAGACCCGGAGGAAATCTGCACCGCCGTCCGGTTTATCCTTGACGCCCGGTCGATGACCGGGCAGATGATCGCGCTCGATGGTGGGCAGCATCTGGCGTGGCAGACGCCGGACACGATCGAGAGTGACGAGTAGCATGACCGAACAGACAGCGAGACGATCCATATTCGAAGCGGACGCCGTGCGCGGCCTGGCACATGTGTTCGTCCGCGACCTCGAGGTCAATGCGAGCGTCGGCGTGCATGAGCATGAAAAGCTCGGGCCCCAGCCGGTGCGCATCTCGATCGACCTGACCGTGCGCGAACTGCCCGGACCGAGGAGCGACCATATCGGCGATGTGGTGTGCTACGAGGACGTTGTTCACAAGGTCCACGACATTTGCGAGCAAGGTCACGTGAATCTGATCGAAACACTTGCCGAGCGCGTCGCGGCGAGCTGTCTGGAGGATTCCCGCGTTCACGCCGTCCGGGTCCGCGTGGAAAAACCCGAAGCGATCGAGGAATGCGTCTCAGTCGGCATTGAAATAGAGCGCCTGCAGCCCTTAACCTGATTGAATGCGGGCCCGGCACGGTTTCGGCGCCCGGCAACACATTCGATCCCGGCCCATGCCCTTGAACACGAAAGGCAGCGACATCGCCGCCGCCAAGACGATCAGCCGAACCAGGCCTCCAGCGACCGAAACCGGCCCAAAGGTCATCGCACGTGTTCTGAAGACCCTGCCGAACGGGCCCGGCGTCTACCGGATGGTCGGCGCGGATGGCGACGTGTTGTATGTGGGCAAGGCGCGTTCACTCAAGAAGCGCGTGCAAAGCTACGCCCGTCTCGGCGGACACACGAACCGCATCGCCCGCATGATTGCCGCAACCGCGGACCTTGAGGTGATCACCACCGCAACCGAGACGGAAGCGCTTCTGCTCGAAGCAAACCTCATCAAACGCCTGAAGCCGCGGTTCAACGTCATCCTGCGCGATGACAAATCGTTTCCCTACATTTTGATCGCCCGCGATCACGACGCGCCGCAGATCCTCAAGCATCGCGGCGCGCGCAAACGCAAGGGCGAGTATTTCGGACCGTTCGCGTCCGCGGGCGCCGTCAACCGCACGATCAACACCCTGCAACGCGCCTTTCTGCTGCGCTCCTGCTCGGACAGCTACTACGAGGCGCGCACGCGCCCCTGTCTGCTGTATCAGATAAAACGGTGCTCCGGGCCGTGTACCGGCGAAATCAGTCTGGATGATTATGCGCGGCTGGTGACCAACGCGGAGAACTTTCTCACCGGCAAGAGCGAGAAAGTGAAGCACCATCTTCATGCTCTGATGGAAACGGCGAGTGAAAGGCTCGAGTTCGAGCGCGCCGCGAGCTATCGCGACCGTCTCGCGGCGCTGGCCCAGATCCAGGCGCATCAGGGCATCAATCCCAGCAGCTTTTCGGAAGCCGACGTTTTCGCCGCCCACGCGCAGGGCGGGCAGACCTGTATTCAGGTGTTCTTTTTCCGCACCGGCCAGAACTGGGGGAACCGCGCCTATTTCCCCCGCGCCGACAAGTCGCTTTCGCCGGAAGAGGTCCTCGACGCGTTCATCGCGCAGTTCTACGACGACAAACCCATACCGAGGCTTGTGCTGCTGTCCCACGATGTTCCGGGCCGCAAGTTGCTGGAAGACGCGCTCACCACGAAGGCCGATCACAAGGTTACGGTGTCGGTGCCGCGCCGCGGAGAAAAGCGCGAGATCATGGAGCAGTCGCTTGCCAACGCCCGCGAGGCGCTCGAACGCCGGCTCGCCGAGTCCGCCTCCCAGCGCAAGCTTCTTGAAGGTGTCGCCGAGGCATTCGATCTCGAAGAGGTGCCCGAGCGGATCGAAGTCTATGACAACAGTCATATTCAGGGCGCGAGCCCCGTCGGTGCGATGATCGTTTCCGGACCGGAGGGTTTTGAGAAGAACAGCTACCGGAAGTTCAACATCAAGTCTGCCGACCTCGCGCCCGGCGATGACTACGGAATGATGCGTGAGGTACTGACGCGGAGGTTTTCGCGCCTGCTCAAGGAGACGGCAAGCGACAACACCAATGCCGTGTGGCCCGACCTTGTGCTGATCGATGGCGGCGCCGGCCAGCTTTCCGCGACCCACGAGGTACTTGATGAACTGGGAATTGACACGCTGCGGGTAGTCGGGATTGCCAAGGGTCCCGACCGTGATGCGGGACGAGAGAGGTTCTTCATTCGGGGCCGGGACCCGTTCATGCTCCCGTCACGCGATCCTGTTCTTTATTTCGTTCAACGCCTGCGGGATGAGGCGCACCGGTTCGCCATCGGGGCGCACCGTACGCGCCGCAAGAAGTCGATCGGGGCCTCTCCACTCGACGAGGTGCCCGGCATCGGACCGGCGCGTAAACGCGCGCTGTTGAAACACTTCGGCTCGGCCAAGGCCGTCAGCCGGGCCGGACTCGCCGATCTGCAGGCCGTCGACGGGATTTCCGCGCATATTGCGCAAACAATTTATGATTTTTTTCATGAGCAGAACGGCTGAAAAGGCTTACACTGCGCGCCAAATGGAACGAGTCGCTCGACATAGTATGTACTTTTACGTCCCCAACCTGCTGACCTATGGCCGGATTGCGGCGGTCCCTGCGCTCGTCGGGTGTTTTTTCATCGACGGCGATTTCAGCAACTGGCTCGCGCTGACGATCTTCGTCGCCGCCGGCATCACCGACGCACTTGACGGCTATTTCGCGCGCGCCTGGGCACAACAGACATCCCTCGGCCGCATGCTCGACCCGATCGCCGACAAACTGCTGGTGGCGGCGGCATTGCTGATGCTCGCCGCCCAGCAAACCATCGCCGGATGGTCGTTATGGGCGGCCGTCATCATCCTCAGCCGCGAAATCCTGGTTTCCGGGCTGCGCGAGTTTCTGGCCGAGGTGAATGTGAGCGTGCCCGTGACCAAGCTGGCGAAATGGAAGACGATCGCGCAAATGGTGGCGATCGGCTTTCTGCTGGCGGGCTCGGCCGGCGACAAGATTTTTCCCTTTACGACCCTGACCGGCCTTTGTTTACTTTGGGTTTCGGCCATTGTGACGCTTTATACGGGCTGGGACTATTTCCGCGCCGGTATGCGCCATGTGCTGAACATGGAAGGCAAATAGGCCGCGCGGTTTCAAAATCAGGACGCAAGTGATGGGTGTGAAGCTTCTCTATTTCGCATGGGTGCGGGAGAAGACAGGTCTCGGCGAGGAAACCGTGGATCTGCCCGAGCATGTGCGCACGGTTGCCGACCTGATGACGTGGCTGAAGGCGCGCGGGCCCGAGTACGAAGCCGCGTTCGAGAAATCGGACGTGATCCGCGCCGCCGTCGACCAGACGCACGTCGCGCATAACGCGTCCATCACCGAGGCACGCGAGATTGCCTTCTTCCCGCCGGTAACGGGAGGCTGATCGGGGCATGATCCGCGTCCAGCAGGAAGATTTCGACATCGGTGCCGAGGTTGACGCGCTCCGGGCCGGCCGGACGGATATCGGCGCCATCGTCACGTTCACCGGCACCGTCCGCGACACGGCGGGCGGTGAGCCGATCTCGGAAATGACTCTCGAACACTATCCGGGGATGACCGAGAAGGAGCTCGAACGGATCGAGCGAGAGGCCAACGCCCGCTGGCCGTTGCAGGGCACGCTGATCGTCCACCGCTATGGTCCGTTGCAGCCCGGTGACAACATCGTGCTCGTCGTAACCGCGTCCGCACACCGTCAGGCGGCCTTCGAGGCGGCGGAGTTCCTGATGGACTTTCTCAAGACCAACGCCCCCTTCTGGAAGAAGGAGGCTGGTCCGGACGGCGGCGTCTGGGTCGATGCGCGCGACAGCGACGATGACGCGCTCAAGCGCTGGCAAAGCCCCAAAAAGGCCGCTGAATAGGCGACTGCGTTTTCCGGACTATTGCGGAACCGGCGGGACGTAGGGTCCCCACCGGCATTTCTCACGCCACACGCATCCGGTGGCCCGCGTGCAAACCCTTATGAACCGGCACGTCCGGCATCTGAGCGTCGGTCCGCAGCGTGCCCGCCCGTCACGGCGCACGCCGCACCAGTAGATCTCCTGGCAGGTGCGGAACGTGTCGACCTTTTGCAACGGACTCATATTGGACATGTGTCCCGCGCCGGCGAAACCGTTCAGCGAGGCGGTCGCCCTGGCGTCGGGGGACAACGCACTGCCCAGCGCGAGCACCGAGAGAAGCGCGGCGACAGCCAAACAGATTTTTCCGTACTGGAACACCGCGGCACCCCCTCCCCAAGCGCATTGCCGCCGGATTGCAATGCCGCACGATCATAGCACGCGTCCGCGCACGCGGCGCAAGAGGCTGCGCGCACCAGTTGCAGGATTTCGGTGAGCTTCTTGAGTTCAGCCGGTCGCCGCCACGCTTTCGACCGGACGCACCAGCGCCGAATAGTCGTTCATCAGCGTCTCGGTGATGGTTCCCGGGGTGAATGTGTGCGAACCGATCTCCGCCACGGCGGTGACTTCGGCGGCCGTACCGGTGATGAAACACTCGCTGAAATCATCGAGCTCATCCGGCATGATCGCGCGTTCGATCACTTCGAACCCGCGCTTCCTGGCAAGATCCATCACGCTGCGTCGGGTGATGCCGTCGAGGAAACAATCGGGCGTCGGCGTGTGAATCACGCCGTCCTTCACCAGAAAGATGTTGGCGCCGGTCGCTTCCGCCACCTGGCCGCGCCAGTCGAGCATCAGGGCATCGGCATAACCGGCGGCTTCCGCCTTGTGCTTTTCAATGGTGCAGATCATGTACAGGCCGGCCGCCTTGCTCATCGCGGGCGCCGTCCGGGGGTCCGGCCGGCGGTATTCCGCCATGGCCATCCGGATGCCCTTGAGCTGGGCCTCGGGGTCGAAATACCTTCCCCAGTCCCAGGCCGCGATTGCAACATTGATCCGCGTTTCCTGCGCCGACACGCCCATCATCTCGCTGCCGCGCCACGCAATTGGGCGAATATACGCCTCCACCAGGCCATTCCCGGCCACGACGTCACGGCATGCCTGATCGATTTCACCAACCGTGTACGGAATCTCGAACCCCAGCAACTCGGCCGACTTGTGCAGCCTCTCGCTGTGTTGGGTGAGTTCGAAAATCTGGCCGCCATAGGCCCGCACGCCCTCGAACACCGCGCTGGCATAATGCAGGCCGTGGCTCAAGACATGGAGTTTGGCATCAGGCCAGTCGGCCATTTCGCCGTTCATCCAAATCACGCCTTCGCGTTGATCGTACGGAACTGATGACATATCTGTTGCTCTCCACAGTGACCGCCGGTGCGACGCACCGACCGGTCCGCAGCGCGTCGCGCCAAGGTGTTTTGTACCGGAACCGCCCTGCAGCGGGCACGCCGATGGCGTGAAACTGCACTCCTTGAACAAGTTTTTGCGGCAAAACCGGATTACAGAAAACGGACCGCAAGGCTGTATTTATCAGTATCAATCGGCTAAAAATAAGTCAACATGACTGACATAAATGAACAGGTTCAGGGCGCGGATGCCGCGGCACGCGTGACGGCGAAAGAGGCCGCCGACGACGCGCAGGATCGCGGATATACCGATCCCGCGCTTCTCGACCTGGTGGAATTGCTGTTTTTCGCCTATCGCGACTTCACCCGCGAACCGGACAAGATTCTCGACGATTTCGGCTTTGGGCGCGCCCATCATCGCGTGCTGCACTTCGTGAACCGCCGTCCGGGAATGCGCGTTGCGGACCTGCTGGAAATCCTGAAGATCACGAAGCAGAGCCTGGGCCGTGTTCTGAAACAGCTCATCGACGATGGGTTCATCGCGCAGCAGGAAGGAAAATCCGATAGACGCGAACGGCTGCTCTATCCGACCGCAAGCGGGCGCGAACTCGCAGACCGGCTGGCGGAGCCGCAACTCGAGCGGATCGCACGGGCGCTCAAGGCAAGCCGTCAGCGTAGCGATGCCAGAATCGAGTCGTTCCTTTACCAGATGATCAGCGAGACGGACCGCCCGCAGGTCGAGCGGTTGCTCAGAACCGATGTGACCAAGGTTCGCGAGCGGGATAATCGGCAATGACCCCGGCAACCTCACACGGACCTGCGCCCTGCCCGGCGGACAACGCACCGCACATTCTGGTGGTTGACGATGATCAGCGCATTCGCGATCTACTGGCGCGGTTCCTCCAGGAAAACGGTTTTCGGGTGACGACGGCGGAGAACGCGGCCGTCGCACGTGCCAATATGCGCGGCCTCGCGTTCGACGTCCTTGTGCTCGATGTCATGATGCCGGGAGAGACGGGCATGCAGCTCGCGGAATCCCTGCGCAAGGATCAGGATATTCCGATCCTCATGCTGACGGCCCGCGCGGAACCGGAGCATCGCATTCGCGGCCTGGAGATCGGTGTCGACGATTACCTGGCCAAGCCGTTCGAGCCGCGCGAGCTTCTTCTGCGACTGCAGAACATTCTCAGCCGGCACAAGCGGAACCTCAGCCCGCAGGATGTGGTGCGCATCGGCGATTTCACCTTTCACATCGGCCGCGGCGAGCTCAAACAGAACGGCGAGACCGTGCGGCTGACGGAGCGTGAGCGTGACCTGCTCAGGCAGTTCGCGGAGCGCCCGGGAACACCCATTTCACGGCTTGAACTGGCCAAACAGGGCACCGACGGTTCGGAGCGCGCCGTCGACGTTCAGATCAACCGTTTGCGCAGAAAAATCGAGGCGGACCCGGGAAATCCGGTCTATCTTCAGACGGTTCGTGGCAAAGGTTACATCCTTCACGCGGAATAATGGTTGCCATACCCAAACAGACAGAGCGGCGCTCGTGGCGTTTGCCCAACCTGGGCGTGTTGCGCTCGCTGCTCGGCAGCATCCTGCCGAAAGGCCTCTACGCCCGCGCGCTGATCATCATCATCGCGCCGATCGTCCTTCTTCAGTCCGTGGTCGCATTCGTGTTCATGGAGCGGCACTGGGAGACGGTGACACGCCGTCTGTCCGACGCCACGACCCGGGACATCGCCATGCTGCTCGGGGTTTACGAGTCCTACCCGCACGACGATGGCTACAAGAAACTGATCAATCTGGCGCAGACCAAGCTGAACCTGTCATTGCAGATTCTGCCGCCCCAGGACCTGCCGCCGACACGCCCGAAGCCGTTCTTTGACCTGCTCGACCGCACTCTCAGCCGGGAAATCCGCAAACAGATCGGCAAGCCATTCTGGATCGACACCGTCGGGCGGTCCCATCTGGTGGAAATCCGTATCCAGTTGAAGGACGCGGTGATGCGCGTCCTGGCCCGCCGCAGCCAGACTTATGCGTCGAACTCTCATATCTTCCTGTTATGGATGGTCGGCACCTCGTTGGTGTTGATGACCGTCGCCATTCTGTTCCTGCGCAACCAGATCAAGCCGATTTTGCGCCTTGCCCAGGCCGCCGACCGGTTCGGCAAGGGCCAGTCGGCACCACCCGACTTTCGGCCTCGCGGCGCACGCGAGGTCCGGCAGGCCGCCTTGTCCTTCATGGAAATGCGCAACCGCATCGAACGGCAGATCGAGCAGCGGACGACAATGCTGGCCGGCGTCAGTCACGATCTGCGCACCATCCTGACGCGCCTCAAGCTGCAGCTCGCCATGTTCGAAGATTCGCAGGAGGCCAAGGAAATGATGGCCGATGTGGACGAGATGCAGGCGATGCTTGAGGACTATATGGCGTTCGCCCGTGGTGACTCGAGCGAGGAGAGTTCACCGGTGAATGTGCGCCGCCTGCTTCAGGATATCCGCAAACAGACCGCGCGCGGCAATAAGGAGATCACGCTTGATCTCCCGGACACCGAGGTCGTGGTGCCGCTTCGGCGCCATGCGTTCAAGCGTGCCGTCACTAATGTCGTCTCCAACGCGATGCGGTTCGCCGATCATGTCACCGCATCCGTGGTGCAGAACAGCAACTGGCTGACCCTGCGCATCGACGATGACGGGCCGGGCATACCGGAGGAGGAGCGAGAGGAAGTATTTCGCCCGTTCTATCGCCTGGACGATGCGAGGGGACAGGACACCGGCATCAACACCGGCCTCGGTCTGTCCATCGCCCGCGATATCGTCCGCAGTCACGGCGGTGATATCACTTTGAAAAAGAGCGAGATGGGTGGCCTGCAGGCCACGATCCGCGTTCCCGTGTAATCCGGCGCACTCAGCGCCCGCATTCGGCAAGCCCTGCAACGTCTGATGCCTACCGTTGCAAACGCCGCTTGGTGTCGGGTGCTCATGCACGCGTGGCCTCTGCGCGGATCGTCCATGCGGACGCACAGTCTCCGGACACATTCGAAAAACATGCTGGCATATAATAAGCTAGGTTATTATAAGTTGGTATGGTCGAAGATCCCTATCTCACCCGATCCCTCGGATTCCTGCTGGCGGACGTCTCGAGGCTGGTCCGAAAGCGGTTCGATCAGCGCGCCCGCGCTCTGGGTTTGACGCGTGCGCAATGGCGCGTCCTGGCGCAGCTCAGGCGCCGTGAAGGCATCAACCAGCGCGATCTCGCGGAAATCCTCGAAATCGAGAGCATCACCCTCGTTCGCCATATCGACCGTCTCGAAGCCAAAGGCTGGGTCGAGCGCCGCCGCGACCCGTCCGACCGGCGCGCCTGGCGTTTGCACCTCAACGACCAGGTTCAGCCCATTCTCGACAAGATGCGTGAGTTCTCCGAACAGACCCGGGCGGAGGCACTTGCCGGGATCTCCGAAAAAGACAGCGAAGAACTGATCGACCGCCTGCTGCAGATCAAGAGCAACATGCTGAAGCGTGAGCCGGTTGAGACGGAGGCGGACGCGGACCCGGTCGGGACAAACGCACGCGGAGGGCGCGTTGACGCCTAGAAGGAAAAGCCCGCGCAAACGCAAACAAGAAGCGGCCGATCCGGACGCCGCCCGCGAACCGGCTGCATCCAGCTGGTCGCTGCGCCGAACGTTGGGGGTCGCCCTGCTTTCCGTCATCGGGCCGCTCGCAGCGACCGTCGTCGGACTCTACATCTACTCCGTTGGCGGCAGGTTCGTGTCGACGGACAACGCCTACATAAAGTCCGAGACGATCGCGGTCAGCGCCGATATCTCGGGCCGCGTCGTGGATGTCGCCATACGGGAAAACGAGAACGTCGCAAAAGGCGCCCTCCTGTTCCGGATCGATCCCGAGCCGTTCCGGATCGCCCTCCAGAAGGCGGAAGCCCAGCTCATGCTGGCGATACAGGAGATCGAGGCGCTGCGCGCGGCGCACAAGCAACGGCTTGCCGAGCTCACCCTGGCCGAGGGAGACCTCCATTTTTACCAGCGGCAGTTCGAGCGCCAGCAGACGCTCAACACCCGCGGCTTTGCGTCCACCACCAACCTCGATTCTGCCAGCCGCAATCTTCGCAACGCCCGCGACAAGCTTGACGCCATCCGGCAGGATATTGCTCAGGCCCGCGCCAAGCTCGGCGGTGATCCCGACATTCCGTCGACCGAGCATCCCGCGGTGCTCGAGGCCAAGGCGGCGCGCGACCAGGCAGCCCTTGATCTGCGACGGACGGAAGTGCGCGCGGCCACATCCGGCGTCATCACGAATTTCGAACTTCAACCCGGCGAGTACATCCATGCCGGAAATGTGGTGTTCAGCCTTGTCGGTGACGCCGAGGTGTGGGTGCAGGCGAACTACAAGGAGACCGATCTCACTCACGTCCGCGTCGGTCAGCCCGCCAGCATCCGGGTCGACACCTATCCCGGGAAGTCGTTTCAGGCGGTTGTGACAAGCATCAGCCCGGCGACGGGCGCAGAGTTCGCACTGCTCCCGCCGCAGAACGCGACCGGCAACTGGGTCAAGGTCGTCCAGCGGCTGCCGGTCCGCCTGCAATTCAGCACGCCAGGCACCGGGCCGCCGATGCGCGCCGGCATGAGCGTGGTTGTGGAAATCGACACTGGCTTTCAGCGCGAGCTGCCCGGACTGGCCAGATCGGCACTCATCTGGGCACGCGACCTGATATGAGTGCGGCGGCCGCAACCGCGGACGGCGAATTTCGGCCGACCGGGTTACGCCTGAAGCTCGTCACCATCGCCCTCATCCTCGCCCCCCTCATCCAGGTCTTCGATACCTCGCTGATGGCGGTGGCGCTCACCCACATGCAGGGGTCGCTTTCGGCGACCCAGGATCAGATTGCCTGGGTGCTGACGTCCTATCTGATTTCCCTTGCCGTCATGACCCCGTTCTGGGGCGCCATCAGCGGCAGGTTCGGTCGCAAGCCGCTGCTTCTTGTGTCCATCGCCGGCTTCGTTGTCTGTTCGCTGTTGTGCGCGATGTCAGACACGCTGACCGAAATCCTCATCTACCGGTTCGTTCAGGGCATGTTCGGCGCGGCGCTCATCCCGTTGTCACAATCATCGCTTCTGTTCGCGTACCGGCGCGAGGATTTCGGCATCGCCATGGGATGGTGGGGCGTCGGCATCATGTTCGGTCCGGTGTTCGGACCGACGCTCGGCGGCTACATCACCGAGTATTTCAACTGGCGCTGGGCGTTCTATCTCAATGTGCCCCTCGGCCTGCTCGCCTTCGTGATGATTGCTTTGCTTGTCCCCAGGGCAAAGAAAAAGACCCCGCGGAAGTTCAACTATTTCGGCTTCACCATGCTGGCTATCACCATCGCCTCGGTGCAGTTCGTTCTCGATCGCGGCGAGCGGCTCGACTGGTACGATTCCCCGACCATCATCATTCTGACGCTCATCGCGGCAGGGGCATTCTGGGTGTTTGTCGTGAACTCGCTCACATCGCGGATTCCCTTCGTCGAGCCTGCGATCTTCCGGGACAGGAACTATGTCAGCGGCATCGTTCTGCGCGTTCTGTTCGGCCTTGTGCTGTTCGGCAGCCTCGTTCTGGTGCCGCCCTTCCTGCAGAACCAGGGCGGATACCCGATCGTCGACAGCGGCATCATTCTGGCCGCACGCGGTGCCGGCGCCATGTTCTCCGCCCTGTTCGTCGGCTATCTGCTCAAGTTCGTCGATCCACGCAAGATGATTTTCGTCGGCATGCTGCTCGCGGCGATCACCATGTGGCAGTTCTCCAACTTCACGCAGGACATCGAAATTGTCAGCGTGATGGTGGTGAGTTTCATTCAGGGGCTCTCTTTCAGCTGTTTCGTCATCCCCGTGAACACGGTCGCCTTCTCGTCGATGGCACCGGAGCATCGCGACGCCGGCACGTCGTTCTACTCGCTGTTGAACAATATAGGCCGCAGTCTCGGCATCGCGCTGTTCGCCAGCTATCTCGCGCGTCAGACGCAGGCCAACCACGCCAAGCTGAGCGAGAACGTGACGCGCTTCAACGACGCCGTGCGTCACATGGAACTTCCCGATGTGTGGGATCTGGACAGCGCGGCCGGTCTCCGCGCCATCGACCGCATCGTCAATCAGCAGGCCGAGCTGATCGCCTATATCGACGATTTCCGCCTTCTGGCACTGATTATCGTGGTCTGCATGCCGGTGCTGTTTATGATGCGCAATCCGCACAAGGCGGCGACGGCCTAGGAGCCTTTTCGGGTATTAAGGGCATTAAGGGGACAGTTTACTTAATTCCCATTCCGACTGGTGCAGTTGTTCATGACGTAGACCGAATTAAGTAAACTGTCCCCTTAATACTGGGTGTCCGCCAATAGAAGAGGCTCTAACCACGGCCGATATAGGGCATTTTCGTCGCCATGATCGTCATGAATTGCACATTCGTCTCCAGCGGCAGGGAGTCCATATAGAGGACCGCATTCGCGACCTGCTCCGCCGTCATCACCGGCTCGACCCTGGTCGTTCCGTCGGCCTGCGGCACGCCTTTGGTCATACGCTCCGTGCGCTCGGTCAGGGCGTTGCCGATGTCGATCTGGCCGCAGGCAATATCATGCTCCCGCCCGTCGAGCGAGATGCTCTTGGTGAGGCCGGTGATGGCATGTTTCGTCGACGTGTAGGGGGCGGAAAACGGACGGGGAACGTGCGCCGAAATAGACCCGTTGTTGATGATGCGTCCGCCCTTTGGCGTTTGCGCCTTCATCATGTTGATCGCCTGCTGCGCGCAGTAGAACGAACCTGAGAGGTTTACGTTCACAACCGTCTGCCATTGCTCCGGCGTCAACTCTTCCATCGGCACGCCGGGGGCGCTGGTCCCGGCATTGTTGAACAGCAGGTCGAGCCGCCCGAACGTCTCTTTTGTTCGTGCGAAGGCGGCGGCGACAGAGCCCGGGTCGCCGACATCCATCGGCACGGGGCACATGGTGCCGCCGCCCTCCTCGGCCATGCCCGCAGTCTCTTCCAGAGCATCCTCGCGGCGCCCGGTCAGCACCACCGAGTATCCGTTCTTCTGCAGCAACAGCGCGGTTGCCCGTCCGATCCCGCTGCCGGCGCCGGTAATGAAAGCGATACGTCCCTCAGTCATCTTGTTAACTCCCATGTCGTCAATGCGGTTCAGGCGGACCGGCCCAGCTCGTCGACCAGAAACTGCCGCACAATCGCGTCGACGTTCTCATCCGCCCGAAAACCGAGCGCATCGGCCCGCTCGGTGACCATTCCTTGCGGCCACGATCCGACAATCGCCTCGATGCCCGGATCGGGTTCCCACGAAATCAGCCCTTTGTCGCCGCCGGCGCGCCCGAGTGCCGCAACCATCTCGGAAACCGTTACGGTCAGTCCCGGCAAGTTAAGCGCGCGCAATCCATCCGGCCAGCCTTCGCCCGGCGTATCGTGGGCGTGTATCAGGTCGTTTACGGCCGCGGCAGGCGATTTGATCCAGACCGCGAGATCCTTGGACACCGGGCAGACAGCCGTTTTGCCCTGAAGCGGTTCGCGCAGAATGGAACTCGCGAATGAAGACGCGGCTTTGTTCGGAACACCGGGCCGGATCACAATCGTCGGCAGGCGTACCGCCCGACCGTCGACGAACCCCCGGCGAGCATATTCACCTACGAGATATTCGCCGACGACCTTCTCGACGCCATAGGAGTTGAGAGGACGGACCGGGGTGTCGTCGTCGACGATGGACGGGGCGACCCCGAACGCCGCAACCGAACTCACAAACACGAGCCGTGGCAGTCGCTCCAGTGTCCGGCAGCGTTCGAGGAGCGCACGAGTGGCGTCCAGGTTGACCCGCATGCCGAGATCGAAATCGGCCTCGGCCTCGGCGGACACGACCGCCGCCAGATGAAAAACACTCCCCGTGTCTTCCGGAACGACGGCGTCGAATGCGCCCCTGGACGTAATGTCAGCTTCGACATATGTCACGCCATCGCGTTGTTCGCCCGGCACGGCGCGATCGACGCAGATGATCTCCGAGATGGGCGACAAGGACCCGTCCGCCCCCGCAAGCTTGCCTTTTTCCTGCAGAGAGGCCGCAAGCTTCTGGCCGAGAAACCCCGCACCTCCGGTGATGACGACTTTCACGCGACCCCCGTTTCCATCACCCGGTCCTCAATAAAGCCGGGCGCCAACGGGAACCTTCAGGTCCGGCGCAAACAGGACCACCTCCCCGTTTTCATCGGGGAAACCGAGCGTGAGAACCTCGGACATAAGCGGTCCGATCTGGCGCGGCGGGAAATTGACCACTGCCGCGACCTGGCGGCCGACGAGGTCCTCCAGTGTGTAATGCACGGTGATCTGGGCGGAACTCTTCTTCTCGCCGATCTCGGGCCCGAAATCGATCCACAGCTTGAAAGCGGGCTTGCGCGCCTCCGGAAACGGCTCGGCGCGCGTCACGATCCCGACGCGAATGTCGACCTTGAGAAAGTCATCGAAGGTGATTTCAGGTGCCGGTGCCTTGTCTGTCACGAACGGTCCTCCCCCCTTTTGCGCGGCAAGATAGAGCGTGGCCCATGGCGCCACAAGGAAAGATTATTCGCGCCTTTTTTCAGGTGCTTACAAGTCGCTTGAACCTTTTTCCGACCCACCGCGACCAACTGTTCGAGAGACGTCTCCGGCATCGGCATCGAAAAGCCCTCCCGGAACGTCAGGCAACACGATCTCTTGTCGGGAGACACGACATGTTGAAACGGATCATCGTGGTCGTGCTGACGGGTTCCGCCATCGTCCTGAACACCACGACGGTTTTTCTCGCCGGCTCCGTCGCGCTCGGTCCGGTCAAGGGCGTCGACGCGGCGATTGACCGGTTTTCGGCCGAACGCGCAGCCGAAGCGCGAGCGCGGATCGCAAAGATCCGGCAGTCCATCGAGACACGCGAGCTTTCGCCTCAACAGGTCTCCAAGGTCCGGAACATGGTCGGCCGGTCCGGCCCCTTACACAGTTTGATTGTCCGCTGAGAAGCGCGCTCAGGCGGACCGCCAACTCGGGGCGCTCGTGTGCGGGCGTCCCGCTTTTCCCCACGAAGAACAAGCATGGCAGAGGGAGTTTTTGCGTGCCACTGGCTCAAATGAATGTGAAGGCGCAATGCGATGATTTTGCTTCTCGTTCAGAAATTTATACGACTATGATCCCGGAATTCGATTGGGGGGCAGTGTTGGCTATTTCGGCTGCAATCAGGCATTGCGTTATGCTTTTTGCGTTCGCTGCGGCGCTCATCGGCGGCGGCGCGCTGGCCGGCGTCGACCCGGCATTCGAAGCGGGAGCCGCACCGGCGGAATTGGAGCCGGCGACAGACCAGGCACGCAAAAAAGTGGACGCCAGGACGCCATGCAAACGGCCCAAGGCGCGCGCCCACTATGGCTGCGACACATGTCAGCAGCTTGTGAGCATTACAGCCGTCAGCCGCACACGTCTGTTTCTTCCTGCTCCAAAACTGAAGCTGGTTGTTGCCGATACACTCGGTGACCGCCTGGCGCTGGCCGCGGCTCAGGCATCGGCGCTACGTGTCCTCGCAGGCGAAGGTTCACTTCGCTCCGGCAGGCCTCCTGGCGAAATCATCGCTCGCACTGCGCGCATTCGGAACTGATCTCTCATCCCCAGAAACTTGAGGACCCTTCAGGTCCACAGGGTCGGCTTTGTGTCGCGTACTTTTGAGGGCCTCACACCCCGTGCATGCGGTTCCCGGCAGATGGCCACCTCCAGAGCAATCGATTTTCGAGGACGTAAAGAACATGAGATCAACTCTTCAACTTCTGAAAGGCGCTGTTTTCTCGGCGTTCATCGTCATGGCCTTCATGCCCGTCTCGCCGGGAAGCGCTCATGCGCAGGGTCTGTTCGGCGACCTGTTCGGCAATGGTGGCCCCACCGGCCGTCACGTGGTCAGCCTGAAAGTGCGCGAACGCCCCGGAACCATCCTGGTGAGTATTGGCGACCGGCGCCTGTACAAGATCCTTCCCGGAAACAAGGCGATTTCTTACCCGATCGCCATTCCCAACAATGAGGCGTTCTGGTCCGGGACCCTGCCCGTCTCCAGAAAGGCGGTGAACCCGAGCTGGACACCGACGGCGGCGATGCGCAGGGAGAATCCAAAACTGCCACGCTTCGTGCCCGGCGGCCATCCGCGCAATCCGATGGGCGTGCGGGCTCTCTATCTCGGCAACACGCTGTACCGCATCCATGGCACCGACGCGCCATGGCTCATCGGCCGCTCGGTCTCGCGGGGCTGCATTCGCATGTACAACGAGGATGTGATCGACCTCTACAACCGGACCCGTGTCGGCACCAGAGTGGTCGTGACGAAAAAGTCCTACCGCGGAGCTGCGTCCTACGTGCAGACCAGCAGCTCGTCGCAGGACGTCTTTTCGACGAACTAGTTACGAAACCGCCGCGCGGGCATGATCGTCCGCGCGGCTCCTTCGCCTTCGAATCCCGTCAGGATGACAGCTCGCGCGACCGTTCAGACGCGGCCTTGACCGCGCGGGTCAGCAAGTCCTGCAGCCCGTCCGCGCCCATCAGGACTTCGAGCGCCGCGGCCGTCGTGCCGGCCGGAGACGTCACGTTCTCGCGAAGCTTCGACGCAGGCGCGTCGGACTGCCTGAGGAGTTCCCCCGCCCCGCTGACGGTTTCGCGCGCAAGCTGGCGGGCGAGGTCCCGGTCGAGCCCGGCGGCGACCCCGGCCTCTTCCAGACATTCCGCCAGCAGAAACACGTAAGCCGGTCCGCTTCCCGAAACGGCCGTCACCGCATCCAGATCTCCTTCTTTGTCGGTCCACGTAACGACGCCAACCGCCTGCAACAGCGCATCGCATATCGCTTTGTGCTCTGCGCTGACGTTGCCATTGCCGCACGCCACCGAAATCCCGCGGCCAATGGCCGCCGGCGTGTTCGGCATCGCGCGCACGATCGGGATCTCGGAGCCCAGATGGCCTTCTATCTTCGCGAGTGTCGTTCCCGCGGCGACAGAGAGCACCACCGTGTCTTTGCCAGCCGCTTCCTTCAGCGGCGGCAGCACGGCGTCCATCATCTGGGGTTTGACCGCCAGAACCATTACGCGCGGCGCGGTCGACATGTCGTTCGCATTGCCGATGAGGTGAGCGCCCCGTTCCCTGACCAGGGCGGCGACGCCGTCGGCAACCGCCGGATCCTGTATATAGACGGTGTCGGGATCGATGCCGCGGTCGAGCCAACCGGCGAGAAGTGCGCCGCCCATCTTGCCGGCGCCGACCAACAGAAGCGGCCCGCCGATCGTCAGCGTCATGCCTGCCCTTCAGTTTCGAACATGGTCGTCGCCAGCGACTGCTCGGCCGATTTGCCGGCCCAGATCACGAACTGGAAAGCCTGGTAGTAGCGCTCGCATGCTTCAACCGCCGCCTGAAGCAGGGCCTCGCACTGGGAGACCGTCGGGTCGGCGCCGTTGAGCATCAGCCCGTGCCGGAACAACAGCAGATTCTCGTTCCGCCACAAGTCGAAATGGCCGATCCAGAGCTGCTCGTTGATTGTCGCCATCAACCGGTAGACTTCGCTCAGCCGGGCATCGGATACGGTCAGGTCGAAGGCGCACGCCAGATGCAGGGCCTCAAGATCGTCACGCCAGTTCAGGGAAATCTGGTAATCGCTCCAGGTGCCGCCGACGCATAATGACAGCTCGTCTTCGGCGCTGCGCTCGAACGCCCAGTCATGCATGGTTGCGATCTGTTCGATCAAGTCGACCGGATGGCCTTTGCGTTCGTAATTGAGTTCCATCGACGCCATGGCTTGCCTTTGTTCCGGGCCTGGCGGGCGCAGGACACAGTGCGCACGCTACCGTGCGCGACACCCCCCGGAGTCCCACTAAATGTTGCGTTTCGTGATTCGTGAACCACAACTCCTGCGACATAACCTTAGGGTCGAATGAGTCGCAAGCAGCCAAGCAGATTTGTCCACGCCAATTTCCGTGATGGCGCACATATGTTCGATTGTGACGGTGAAAAAAGGCCGCGGCGCGGCAAACGCACGGTGCGAATATTTCAGTTTTACAGCCGGATAGCGCGACCGGCTGGCCTCCGGCGCTAACTCTTGGCGGCTCTCGGCGCCTTTTTGCCGCCCTTGTCCGAACCGAGGCGTTCGAGCTGTTGCTCAAGTTCCGCAATGCGCGTCTCGAGCCGCTCGTTCTCCTCGCGCGCCTTCTGCGCCATGGTCTTCATGGCATCGAATTCTTCGCGTTGTACCACATCCAGATCGTTCAGGACCTTCTCCGCCTGCGAGCGGATGACATTGTCGATTTCCGTGCGCAGTCCCTGCGCGGCGCCGGTCGCGTCGGTCATCATACGGGCAAGCTCGTCGAAGAAGCGGTTTGTTGTCTGGGTCATCGCCTGACACTCTCTTCTCACGGGATTTCGATGACTATGGTGCGCCGAGCGCTTACAATCAAGGCGTTGACCTGCCGCACCGGAACCATTCAAATCAGAAAGACCTGCCAACCGGTTCTCCAACGCACCCCATGACCTTGTCCGACATCACCCGTCCGCCCTCATCTCTCGTTGACCGTGCAAGCAAGCTTGCGACGAGTACGCTCGCGAATGCGCTTGACGCCGCCGGTCTCCATGACAGCGTGATCACGCACATCAAGGCTGTTGCTCCGGGCTTCCGGTTCGCCGGGCCGGCGGTCACCGTGAAGGAGATCGCCGGTGCCCATGGCGACTTCACATCCGAAGACTTCCGGGTGGGTGCGATGATCGACGCGGCATCCTCAGGTGACGTCATCGCCGTGGACTGCGCCGGTGCGGAAGCCTCGACCTGGGGCGGCATGGCCTCGCTCGCCGCGAAACTGAAGGGCGTCGCCGGTCTTCTGGTGGACGGCGCAGTCCGCGACCTGGAAGAGATGATCGAGTTCGATTTCCCCGTCTTTGCCCGCCACATGGTTCCGACCACCGGCCGGCTGCGGTTGAAGATCGAGGAGATCAACGTGCCCGTGGTTATCGACGGCGTCGCGGTGTCGCCCGGTGACATTCTTGTGGCCGACGGAACGGGCGTTGTGCGCCTGCCATCTGCGCGCGCCGAGGAATTGCTTGAGATCGCCGAAAGGCTCGACCGCGACGACACGGCGGCGGTGGAGGACCTTCGGGCCGGCCTGACGTTTACGCAGGCGATGGCCAAGTACAAAGGCATCTGATGAACCTCTACGAGACCGCCACGGCCAATCTGGCCAATGTCCTTGTCGAAATGCTCAAAAGCGCCGGCGTGAAACGCATTTTCGGGATTCCCGGCGGCGGATCGAGCCTCGCTCTGATCGAAGCGGCGGGCGACGCCGATGTGGAGTTCGTGCTGACGCGAACCGAAACGGCGGCGGCGATCATGGCGGCGGTGACGGGCGAACTGACCGGCACTCCCGGTGTGCTGCTGACGGGAATCGGACCCGGCGCCACCAGCGCCGTGAACGGTATTGCCTATGCGTCGCTGGAAAAGGCCCCGGTCGTTCTCATTACCGACGGACCGGCCTCATCGCCGCATCAGGCCCTCGACCAGAACGCGCTGTACGCACCCATTACCAAGTTTCAGGGGCGCTTGCGGCCCGACGACGGAGCGGCGCTTCTGGCCAACGCGCTGGAGGCGGCCTTGACACCGCCGCGTGGACCCGTGCAGCTCGATCTGACGGCGGGCGATGCAACAGCACGCGCCGCGCACGGCGCGACAAAGCGCGCCGACGCCAGACCCTCTCCGCTGTCCGGTGACGAGTTGGAGGCGGCCCAGAGGCTGTTCGACCAGGCGCGCAAGCCGGTCATTTTCGCCGGAATCGAGGCTCGCCACGGTACGGCTCCGCGGGCGCTCAGACAGCTTGCCGATATTCTCGGCTGCCCGGTGCTGACAAGCTACAAGGCATCCGGCGTCCTGCCGTCCAGACACCCGGGGTTCGCCGGGCATTTCACCGGCGCTGTGGCCGAGGCGCAGCTCCTTCATGACGCGGACCTGATTGTCCTGTTCGGTTTCGACGCCATCGAGATCATTCCCGGAGACTGGCCATACCAGTGTCCGGTCGTCGATCTGTGTGTGGCGCAATCGACACCCCTTCCCGTCACGCCCCATGTGCGCCTCACCGGGGACCTTTGCCGGATGGTGGAGCACTTGAATTCCCGCTTGAAATCAAGCGATTGGACGGCTGAGAAGATTTCGGATGCGCGGCAGCGCATTGCCGCATCCGTCTCCCTTGAAGGTGCTGGACATACGGTCCAGAGCGTCATCGAAACGCTGGCCGAGACAACGGCCGAGGGCACACGCCTCACTGTCGACGCCGGAGCGCATATGTTCGCCACGTTCAACGCGTGGCCGGCCGATGACCCGTTCGGTGTGCTCAAGTCCAACGGGCTGTCGACCATGGGGTACGCCCTGCCGGCCGCGCTCGCCTCCTGGTTTGAGCAGCCGGACCGGCCGGTCGTCGCGGTCACCGGCGATGGCGGCATGATGATGATGCTGGCCGAGCTCACCACCGCGGTCGAGCACAACGCCGATGTCACCGTCATCGTCATCAATGATGCTGCGCTGTCGCTCATCGACATCAAGCAGCAGCGCCAGCAGTACCGGTCGCGCGGCGTGCGGTATCCCAGCACCAACTTCGCCCAGGCGGCGGAAGGTCTGGGGTGCACGGCATGGCGTGTCGAAGAAGAGCATGATTTCGCAGCCGCTCTGCGACAAGCGCTCGCCGTCGAGGGACCCGCGCTGATCGACGTGGTCGTCAACCCGGATGGTTACGGCGAACAGCTCACCCGGCTGCGCGGCTGACCGGCGCGCGCAGGTTGCCCTTTATAACCTTCCGTTCACGCGCGTGTTGCTTGACATGGACGCACCGCTTGGGGAAGGTCCGCCGCACAAGCTGAGATGCGCAGAGAAGCCGCCGCATGTCCCTCTTCGTCCTTCCGTTTCCGGTGATTGATCCGGTCGCTTTCGAGATCGGCCCGGTTGCCGTGCACTGGTACGGCCTTGCTTACATGTTTGGTCTGCTTGGCGGCTGGTTGTATGCACGCAGCCTGCTCGCCAATGCCGCTCTTTGGAACGGGCATCCCCCGGCGGGCAAGCACATTGCCGACGATCTTCTGTTCTGGACGACCCTCGGCGTGGTGATCGGCGGACGCCTGGGCTACGTGATCTTCTACGACCCGGCCTACTTTCTTGCGCACCCGCAGGACATTCCAAAGCTTTGGAACGGAGGGATGTCGTTCCACGGCGGGCTCGCGGGCGTGTGTCTCGCCGTGTGGCTGTTCGCCCGGGCCAAGAAAATCCCGATGCTCTCGATCGCCGATGTGGCCTGCGCGGCCGCGCCGATCGGCCTGTTTTTCGGGCGCATCGCCAATTTCATCAATGGCGAACTCTGGGGGCGGGTCAGCGATGTCCCGTGGGCCATGGTGTTTCCGGGAGCGGGACCCGAACCGCGCCATCCAAGCCAGTTATACGAGGCAGCGCTTGAAGGGCTCTTGCTGTTCCTGGTGTTGCGCTACTTCACCCATGTGAAAAAGGTGCTGCCGATGCCGGGCTACGTGTCCGGTGTGTTCTTTGCCGGCTACGCCATTGGCCGGATCACGGCAGAGTACTTCCGCATGTACGATCCCGAGCATGCCTTTTCCATCGGGCTTTTCACACCGGGTATCGTCTACTCGCTGCCGATGATCGCCATCGGCGCCTTCGTCATCTGGCGCGCCTATCGCCGGGCCGCGGTGTAGAGCCTTTGCGACCAAATCGGAGCCATTCTGACGGAGCGATTTTGCGACAAGATCAAGCAAAGGCCCGTGGCGCGTACCCGGCGTACGGGCAAGGGGCGTTGCGCCGGGATTGGCGCAAAACCGCCCGTCCCATTAGGGTTTCCGATTGGCGGGCGCCCGCCGGCGAAACGGCCTTGCCCGATGCGCTGCATCGCACCGCGACCGTCTCGGCGACGGATCGCACACGCCAATCGAGAAACAGAATTGACTCGGATTTGGTCGAAAAGGCTCTTGGATGATGCTTGCGGCAAGCTCCGGACCGCATGGGAACGACACGCTGCTTGCACGGCTGAAGCACCGCATAAAGGCGGACGGTCCGCTCACCATTGCCGACTATATGGATGCCTGTCTGAGCGATCCCGATTTCGGCTACTACACGACCCGAGACCCGTTCGGCGTGAGCGGCGACTTCACCACGGCACCGGAAATCAGCCAGATCTTCGGAGAGCTGATCGGGCTGTGGGCCGCGGTGGTCTGGCAGCAGATGGGGTCGCCGGACGACATTGCGCTTGTGGAGCTTGGCCCCGGGCGCGGCACGTTGATGGCCGACGCGCTGCGGGCCGCACGGACCGTCCCGGAATTCCGGAACGCCTGCAGCGTGCATCTGGTCGAGACAAGTCCGGTGTTGCGGCGCGCCCAGGCGGAACGGCTCGCCGACTCCGGGACCGAACCGAACTGGCACCGGGCTCTCCGCGATCTACCGGCCGGCCCCGCCATCCTGATCGCCAACGAGTTTCTGGATGCCCTCCCCGTCCGCCAGTTTGTGTTGCGGCAGGGCAAATGGTTCGAGAGGTGTGTCGGACTGTCCGAACAGGACGCGCTCGAGTTCCAGACCGGCCCGGAGGTATCGGGCTCGCGGACCGGTGTCTCCGAGGATGTGCGCGCGTGCGCGATCGAGGGGAGCATTGTTGAATGCCGGCCGTATGCACGTCGGTTCGTGGAACAACTCGCCGAGCGCGCACCGGAATTTCCGCTCACCGCCCTGATCATCGACTACGGCCATGAGGCAAGCGCGCCGGGCGAAACGCTTCAGGCGGTGCGCGCCCACGACTTCACCGATGTGCTGGAACGGCCCGGACAAGCGGACTTGACCGCGCACGTCGATTTCGGCGATCTGCGCGAGACGGCCGAACACGATGGCCTGCATGCCCACGGTCCCTTGACGCAACGGGATTTCCTGCTTGGTCTCGGCCTGAAGGAGCGTTGCGAAAAGCTGATCGCCAATGCGGACGCGACGACACGCGAGTACATTGCCTCGGGCACGCGGCGTCTGGTCGACCCGGATCAGATGGGGCAGCTATTCAAGGTCATCGCGCTTTCTTCCTCGCAGCAACCGCCTCCGCCCTTCCCGGGCCAATAAGATGGAACGCGGCAGAATGATTGTTGAAAGCCCATTGCTTGCATCCCTGCCGGGACTCCGCCATGGCTTCGGCACACGCAAAGGTGGTGTGTCACAAGGGATCTATGCCTCCCTCAATTGCGGCATCGGATCCAGGGACAGCAGGGGGCACGTCCTGGAAAACCGCGCCCGGCTCGCGAGTTCACTGGGTGCACAACCGGAAATGCTGGTTACGCCTTATCAGACCCACTCACCCGACGTGGCCGTCGCGACGGAACCATGGACCAGCGGGAACGTACCGCGCGCCGACGCCGTGGTCAGTGCCCAACCGGGCCTCGCCATCGGCGTATCGACGGCGGATTGCGTACCAGTTCTGTTTTCCGATCCCGAGGCCGGGGTGGCAGGCGCCGCCCATGCCGGCTGGCGCGGCGCGCTGGGCGGCGTGCTGGAATCGACAATTGAAGCCATGGAAACCCTCGGGGCGGCGCGCGCGCAGATTCGTGCGGCAATTGGTCCGGCAATCTCGCAGCCGAGCTATGAGGTCGGGGAGGAATTCGAGGCGACATTCCTCGAAGCGAACGACAAAAATGCCCGGTTTTTTGTGCGGCCCGACAAGGAGTCGCGGCCGCACTTCGATCTCACCGGCTACGTTGAGGATCGTCTGCAATCCGCCGGAACTGGCGCCATCGAGAACCTTCAATTGTGCACATATCGCGACGCGGACCGCTTTTTCAGCTACCGGCGATCGTGCCATCGGCAGGAAGTTGACTATGGCCGTCAAATCTCTGCCATTTTGATCTCATGATACTATCGTCGGCAGTGCGTTTCAGGGCCGCTAGACGCATGGGTCCAGACGCTGTACAAATTGTGCGGCGGGGCTGCCAGGGCTGAGCCAACCCATTGAATTGGCGCACGATCCTGGAATTGTGACATTATGGAGTCGGAGCGAGTGTTAAGCATGCGTACGGCGGCGGCGGGGCGCATCACCAGTTGGCTGGTGAGGCTGAGTGTTTTGGCGACTGTTTCCGTTCTGATTTCGGCTTGCGCGGGCGGCTCTTTGGGCGGTGTCTTCAGCGGCGAAGGCGGGTCCACCGCCAGAATGGCACCGGTGACGTTCGCACCGATCATCGGTCCGCCTGCAAATGTCGGCACCGAACTCAACCAACAACTTGTCGCCGCCGCGAAGCAGAGACAGATCCCGGTGGTCGCAAAAGGCCGGCCCGCGACCTATACGGTTCAAGGGTATCTTGCGCAGTCGAACGACCGGCGCACGGAGAAGTTCTCCTACATTCTCGATGTAACCGACACCTCCGGGAACAGGGTCCACCGCATCATCGGCGAGGAGGCGGTACCCGCCAAGGCGGGTGCGAAGCCCTGGTCGTCGATCAACAAGGCGGCACTACAGAAGATTGCCACCAAGACAACGACCGACCTCGCGACATGGCTGCCCAAACAGAGCGGCAGCCCTGCAGCAACGGCCTCACGCACCCCGGCACAGGCGCCCGCGCAAACGCCCAGCCGAACACCGGCAGCCGACAGAAAGCCGCCGACCGCAACCGCATCCAGCGCGCAGCGCCGCACGGCGTCGACAAGCCGGCGGTCCGAACCGGTCGCCGCTCTCGTGCCGCCTGTCTCCGGCGCCCCCGGAGATGGCCGCACGTCGCTCACAAATGCCCTGCGCGAACGGCTTCGCGCAAAAGGTGTGCAGATCGCAAGCACCGGCGGTACGAATGTCTACAAGATCAACGGCAAAGTTTCGGTCAGCGCGGCGTCCGGCGGCAAGGAGCGAATCCGGATTGACTGGACGCTGCTGGGCCCATCCGGACAGGATCTGGGTTCTGTGACGCAGCAAAGCGATGTCGAAAAAGGCTCGCTCAACCGGTCCTGGGGGCCGGCCGCCAAGGCAGCCGGAAACGCCGCCGCCTCGGAACTCCTCAAGCTCATAGAAAAGAGCCGCGGCTGATCAACCGGGCTTTGTACCCGGTTCAAATCCAATTGGTTTACACGTTCGGCGCGCATTGCTACAAAGCGGCCCTCGCAGGGGTGGCAGGGAGCTCGCGATCATGTTGGATCGATTTCGCGCACCAGAGAACAGCAAATGAAACTCGTCGCGGGCAATTCGAACCGGCCTCTCGCCGAAGCGATCGCCGCTTATCTGAACGTTCCCTTGACGAAGTGCTCGGTCCGCCGGTTCGCGGACATGGAGATCTTCGTCGAGATTCAGGAAAATGTCCGCGGCCAGGACGTTTTCGTTCTCCAGTCCACCTCCTATCCGGCAAACGATCACCTGATGGAACTGCTCATCATGATCGACGCCTTGCAGCGCGCCTCGGCACGCCGCATTACGGCGGTGATGCCCTATTTCGGCTATGCGCGTCAGGACCGGAAAGTCAGTCCCCGTACGCCGATTTCCGCAAAACTCGTGGCCAACCTGGTCTCGCAGGCCGGCGCCAACCGGGTTCTCACGCTCGACCTGCACGCCGGACAGATTCAGGGCTTCTTCGACATTCCGACCGACAATCTCTATGCCGCGCCGGAGATGGTGAAGGACATCAAGAAGAACTATGAGCTTGAAAAGGTGATGGTTGTGTCTCCGGACGTCGGCGGCGTGGTCCGGGCGCGCGGCCTGGCCAAGCGCATCGGTGCGCCGTTGGCGATCATCGACAAGCGCCGCGAACGCGCCGGCGACTCCGAGGTCATGAACGTCATTGGCGAGGTCGACGGCTATTCCTGCGTGCTCGTCGACGACATCGTCGACAGCGGCGGCACGCTCTGCAATGCGGCCGAAGCCCTGCTGGAGAACGGTGCGAATGACGTGAGCGCCTATATCACGCATGGGGTGCTGTCCGGCGGCGCGGTTGCGCGCGTTACGGCTTCCGCCATGAGCAATCTCGTCATCACCGACTCCATCCTCCCGACCGAAGCCGTACGCGTGGCGCAGAACATCCGCGTTATGAGCGTGGCCCCCCTGCTCGGTGAAGCTGTGGCGCGCACCAGCGGCGAGGAATCGGTTTCCAGCTTGTTCGACTGATTTTTCCGGCGCGGGTGCGCGAAAACCGAAATTCGGGGGACCGCCTCAAACTCACTATCCCGCCATTGCCAGCGGCGCCCGCGAGCGCTATAAGCGCGCGAGAAATTCTGCCCGGCGCCTTATTAAGGCTTACGCGCCGGAGGCACTGACGGGCCGGCACGGCCTGCCCGTTCCTGAAATCTGGAGGATTTGATATGGCCGAGGTCAGCGAGATCAAAGCCACGGTACGCGACGGATTTGGAAAGAGCGCATCCCGCGCCGCGCGTCGTGAAGGCCGTATTCCCGGGGTCATCTACGGTGACAACACCGATCCGGAGCCCGTGACGCTCGACAGCAAGGAGTTCTGGCAACACGCGCGTTCGCCGCAATTCCTCAACACGATCTACATGCTCGATGTGGACGGCAAGCAGCAGCGCGTGATCCCGCGCGACGTCCAGCTCGACCCCGTCCGCGACGTTCCGCTTCATGTGGATTTTCTGCGCCTCGGCAAGGGTGCGAAAGTGACGGTCGAGGTTCCGGTCCAGTTCCTCAACGAAGAAGAGTCTCCGGGCCTCAAGCGCGGCGGCGTGCTGAACATCGTGCGTCATGCCATCGAGCTGCGCTGCGTCGCGGAGTCGATCCCGGAACAGCTTGAAGCCGACCTCACCGGCCTCGACATCGGGGACTCGATGCACGTTTCATCCATCAAGTTCCCGGAAGGCGTCGAGCTGACGATTTCCGACCGTGACTTCACCGTCGCGACCATTGTCGGCCGCATGGCCGAGATCGTCGAAGAAGACGAAATGGAAGGCGAGGAAGGCGAGGGACTGGAAGGCGAAGCTGCGGAAGGCGAAGCCGAAGAAGGTGAAGCCGAAGGCGGCGAGCAGACTGACGGCAACGAGGACTAGACCTCAAACCCGTTCGGCCGCCGCGTCTTCAACGGGACGCTTGTTCCAATGAAACTGCTGATCGGTCTTGGCAATCCCGGAGCGGAGCACGCGCGCAACCGGCACAATGTCGGATTCATGGCCGTCGATGCCATCGCCGACGCGCACGGGTTTGGTCCCTGGCGCAAGAAGTTCCAGGGACAGGTTGCCGAAGGCCGGCTCGGCGGTGAGAAGTGCCTGTTGCTCAAGCCGACCACCTACATGAACGAGTCCGGGCGGGCAGCCAACGAGGCCATGCGCTTCTACAAGCTCGATCTGGACGATGTGATCGTGCTGTACGATGAGATCGACCTTGCGCCGGGCAAAGTGCGCGTCAAGGCGGGTGGCGGAGTTGCCGGCCATAACGGCCTGAAGTCGCTGACGCGCCACATCGGCAACGACTATGTTCGCGTGCGCATCGGTATTGGCCATCCAGGGCACAAGTCAAAAGTGCACCGCCATGTCCTGAAGGACTTCACGAAGGCCGAACGTGTCTGGCTGGACCCGTTGATCGAAGCCATCGCATCTTCCGCCCCGCTTCTGGCCGAGGGGGATTCGGCAAACTTCATGAACAAAATGGCGCTCGCCGTGGGCGGAGAGACGAAGACGGCTCCCGCCTCGGCCGGCAAGCCTCCAAAACAAAAAAAGACACCGTCCCAACGTGAACTCGCGCGCAGCACCGCCGAGAAGGCGCCGACAGCCGATGCCGGACCGTTCGCACGTCTGCGCAAGCTGTTCGGGACGCACGAGGGTTAGAGCCTTTGCGACCAAATCGGAGCCATTCTGACGGAGCGGTTTTGCGAAAAGATCAAGCAAAGACCCGTGGCGCGTATCTGGGCGTACGGGCACGGGGCTTTGCGCCGGGATTGGCGCAAAACCGCCCGTCCCATCAGGGTTTCCGATTGGCGGACGCCCGTCGAGAAACAGAATTGACCCGGATTTGGTCGAAAGGGCTCTGAGGACGGCACATGGGATTCAAATGCGGGATCGTCGGACTGCCGAATGTCGGCAAGTCCACCCTCTTCAATGCCCTGACCCAGACCGCGGCAGCGGAGGCGGAGAACTATCCATTTTGCACCATCGAGCCCAATGTGGGCGAAGTGCCAGTTCCCGATCCGCGGCTTGAGAAAATCGCCGAAATCGTCAAGCCGAAGTCCGTCATCCCGACACGGCTGACCTTTGTCGATATCGCTGGCCTCGTCAAAGGGGCATCCAAGGGCGAAGGCCTCGGCAACCAGTTTCTCGCCCACATTCGCGAAGTGGATGCCGTTGCCTACGTCCTGCGCTGCTTCGAGGATGATGACGCCACCCCCGTCGAGGGCCGCATCGACCCGGCCGCCGACGCCGACACGGTCGAGACGGAACTCATGCTGGCC
>JANQLP010000137.1 GCA_028280515.1 Hyphomicrobiales bacterium | reverse complement strand
TCAGTTCGTAGCGTTTGTGCATCATGGACCTCCAGAACCGCGAATCTGGAAGTCTATGAATCACACATCAAACCCAAACGGAATCCTGAATGTCGATTGGTCCTAGAGGCTCTACTCCTCCAGCACTTTCTTCACCGCTGCGGCAAGTTCCTTGAGCGAAAAGGGTTTCGGCAGGAAGGTAAAGGAGTCCTCGCCTTCCAGGTTCTTCTTGAACGCGTCTTCCGCATAGCCCGAGATGAAGATGAAATTGATGTCCTTGCCGTGTTCACGCAGCTTGTTGAGCAGTGTCGGCCCGTCCATCTCCGGCATAACCACATCGGAGATCACCAGATTGACGTCACCGCCGTGCTCTTCGAACACTTCGAGCGCCTCCGCACCCGTGCCCGCCTGCAGGACCTTGTAGCCGCGTCCTTCGAGCGCGCGCGCGGCGAAACTCCGGACCGCCTCTTCGTCCTCCACGAGCAGAATCGTACCCGTGCCGGTCAGGTCGCCCGCGGCCTGCTTTTTCTCAGGTGCGGCTTCCTCCGCCTCGACCGCCCCCTCTACTTCATCGCCGACATGGCGCGGCAGGTAAATCCGGAAAGAGGTGCCCTTTCCGTCGCCGTCCGAGTGCGGATAGACGTAGCCGCCGGTCTGCTTGATGATGCCGTAGACCGTGGAGAGGCCGAGGCCGGTGCCCTTGCCCACCTCCTTGGTGGAGAAGAACGGCTCAAAGATCTTTTCCATCACCTCCGGCGGCATGCCGGTGCCGGTATCCGCGACCTCGCACACAACATATTCGCTATGCTCCATGCCCTTGTGGCCGAGTTTCTCCGACTCGCGCTCGGTGACGTTCGCGGTGCGGATCGTCAGCTTGCCGCCGTCGGGCATGGCGTCGCGGGCGTTGACGGCGAGATTGATGACCACCTGCTCGAACTGGTGCAGGTCCGCCTTGACGAGCCAGAGGTCGCGTCCGTGTTGCAAATCAAGCTCGATCTTTTCACCCAGAAGGCGGCCGAGCAAAATCGTGAGGTCGGCCAGCACGTCGTTCAGTGACAGGACCTGCGGGCGCAGGCGCTGTTGGCGCGAGAACGCAAGCAACTGCCGGACCAGGCCGGCTGCCCGGTTCGCGTTCTGCTTGATGTTCATGATGTCCTGAAACGCCGGATCGGTCGGGCGGTGGTTGGCGAGCAGAAGATCGGAAAAGCCGATGATTGCGGTCAGGACGTTGTTGAAGTCATGGGCAATGCCGCCGGCGAGCTGTCCGACCGCCTGCATCTTCTGGCTTTGCGCGAACTGGAGTTCGAGGGCCTGCTGATCGGTCGTGTCGATGGCATGAACGAGAACCGTCATCCCTTCGCCATCGTCGGCCGGCGCGGCACTGATGAAGAACCGGCCGCTGCGCTCGCCCTGATCGCCGAGTACGAGATCGACCGGCTCGATGTCCGCCTGTCCTGCCCGCGCGGCATCGATGGCCTTGAGGAGCTGGCTTCTGTTGTCGCTTGCGACAAGGTCGGCGAGTGCGGTCTTTCCGGTTTCGAACACAGCGCCGGCGCGCGAAAGCATACGCGAAAACGCCGAATTCACCTCGCCGACCCGGCCTTTGTCATCGACCGTTGCGATGGCAATCGGGGCGGCATGGAACATCCGCGAGAACCGGGCGCGCATCGACCCGGCATCCGCCTCATCGTCGCCTTCCAGCGCTCGGTCCAGAACGATCATCCGCGTGAACTTGCTGTCGCCCGGAGCCGGTGGGCGATACAGAATACGCACGGCAAAGCTCGTGCCGTCGCGGCGCACGAGATCGGCTTCGACTTCCTGCTTTTTCGGCGTGCCCGCGCTGCGCGCTTCGGCCGTGAGCGGGCCGGTATCGCCAATGATCACGTCACCCAATGTCAGCTTGCCGTCCGCTACGGCGGAGAGGTCATGACCGAGCCAGCGGGCCATGGTGGCGTTCATGTACGTGATCGCACCGGAGGGTTCGGCAGACAGGAAACCTGCGGGCGCGTGATCGAGATAGTCGACCATCTGTTGCAGGCTCGCGAACGCGCTGTCCTCCCTGCGCCGTTCCCCAGTGATATCGTCGACCAGCCAGAGCGTGTGGGCGGATCGTCCACCCCGGCCCGGGCGGAGCGGGACCTGACGGACAGAGACGCGGAACCAGCGCATGCCGTCCTCGTCGCCGGCCGCGTCATCGGCGACCGCATGCGGGAATTCCTCCTCCCATGCGTTTCCCTGCCGTGCCGCCCGCGCGAGACGAAACAGCTTTTCGCTGACGCGCGGGTCGCCCGAGAAGTGCTGCTCGATCGTTGGCGTCCCGGCTTCCTCCGGCATGCCGATGATCCGGTGATAAGCCTCGTTTGCGTAGACGACCCGACCGCGAGGCGTGGTCACGAGTGCGCCATACGGCAAATGATCAAGCAGGGAGCGAGGCAGGTCGTCCCGTTCCGTGCGCTCGGAAAACCGCAACAGGCCGACGGCTCCGGCGAACAAGGCAAAGACGCCGATGACCGACAACCCGCCCAGCACGGCGAGAACATATGGCTCCGCGACATCCCGGTTCAGCATCGCCAGAGCCACCGCGGCAACCGCCAGCCCGACCGCAAGCAACACCAGAAGGCCTATTCCGCTGTCCCGCGTGTCGGCCTCATCGGGACGTTCGGACGCCGGCAGTTGCGCATTGATGTCGCTCATAGGCGCAAACTACCCGATTCTATCCGTTGCCGCGCACCGAAAATTGGGGCGCCGTCTGCAATTTGAGGTTTAGAGCCTCTTCGATTGAATCGACTCTAGTGGCGAACTGGCCTTCGCCCGTGCCTGCGCAGCCGCATGACGTAGCCGATCACCTCCGCGACCGCCTTGTAATGCTCGGCCGGCACTTCCTCTTCGATCTCCACGCTGGCGTGCAGCGTGCGGGCAAGCGGCGGGTTTTCGACAATCGGAATATCGTGCTCCTTGGCAAGCTCGCGGATCTTGAGAGCGACATTGTCGACACCCTTCGCCACGCACACGGGAGCGTTCATACCCGCCTCATATTCAAGCGCGACCGAATAGTGCGTCGGGTTGGTAATGACGACCGCGGCGCGCGGGACGTTTTGCATCATTCGCTTGCGGCCGCGCTCGATGCGGACCTGCCGCAGTTTGGCCCGGACCTGCGGATCACCCTCGAGCTGCTTGTATTCGTCGCGCAGCTCCTTGATGGTCATGCGCTGCTTCTCCCACCATTTGTGTTTCTGCCAGGCGAAATCCAGCGCCGCGACGATCGACAGGATCGCGACGACGCCGATCATGACCTTGATGGCCATGTCCTGCGTCACGTCCAGGAGCGCGGACGGGTCCAGCAACACCAGTGCGTCGAGCTTGTCGCGATTGGGCCAGACGATGATCAGGATGACCGTCGTCACGATAACGAGCTTGGCAATGCCCTTGGCAAAATTGACGAGGCTCGTCGCCGAGAACAGACGTTTGAACCCGGCCAGAGGCGAGACCTTCGACAGTTTCGGCTGGACCGGCTCCCAGGAGAAGAGCGGGCGATGCTGGACCAGATTGCCGGCCAAGCCGGCAACCATGAACAGAATGAACGGGATGGCGACGGCTGCCAGGATCGCAGCCGCAAGCGCCCACAGATTGGCACGCAACCCATCGCCGCTGACGGGCAACTCGTGTGCCTGCGCCAGCATGACCTTGAGCGTCCCGGCGATGGAGGCGGCCATGTCCTTCGAGAAGACCGTCAGCACCAGAACGGCGCCGATCATCAGGAACCAGCTGTTGACCTCCTGGCTCTTTGCGACGTCGCCCTTCTTGTGCGCATCGTCGAGCTTCTTTTGGGTCGGTTCTTCTGTCTTTTCGTGTTGTTCCGGATTGTCGGCCATACCCCCTCCTTTCGCCCTCCGTCAGATCAGGTATGGCTCGATCGCCTCGCCGAAATAGTCGAGGTACCAGAGCATGAAAGTGCCGATCAGCAACATGAACAGCAGAATGCCGAGCATGATGTTGAGCGGCAGGGCGAGGAAGAACACGTGCACCTGCGGGATCAACCGCGACAGCACGCCGATGCCGAGATAGAAGATCAGGCCGAACGCCAGAAACGGCCCAGTCAGCTGAATGGCGATGCGGAACCCCTTCGACAACGTCTCGACCGCCACTTCGGCGAAATCGCCTGTGGGGAGCACGCTGCCGGGCTTGAACAACTGGTAGCTGTCATACATGGCCGAGAGCAGCAGATGGTGCAGGTCCGTCGCGAAGATCAGCGCAACCGAGAGAACCGAGAGGAACGAGCCGAACAGGGTGGATTGCGTCCCGTTTGCCGGATCGACGCTCTGCGCGAAAGCCAGCCCGCTCTGGAAGGCGATGACCGATCCGACAACCTGTATGGCGCTGACGATCAGCCTTACCGCCATGCCGATCGCAATCCCCACCAGGATCTCGCGCACGATCGCGACGATCATGCCGTAGAGGCTGTCGGGCAGGGCCGGAAAGGCCGTGTTCACAAGGGGATAGAGGATCATGCTGAGGGCCAGCGCGAATACCAGCCGGATGCGTGTCGGCACGGTTCTGTCGCCGATGCCCGGCAGCGCCATGGTCATGGCGCCGATACGCGCAAAGATCAGCAGAAAGGCGAATGCCGTCTGCGGCAGGAAGTCGAGCGAAATGGTCATCGCCCGTTAGCCGCCGACGATATGCTGCGCGATCCGGTTCATGTAACCCGCCATTGCCGTGCCCATGAACGGCAGTGCGACGAGCATGGTCAGAAAGATGGCGATGATCTTCGGGATGAAGACAAGCGTCATTTCCTGTATCTGCGTCAGCGCCTGGAACAAGGCGATGATGACGCCGACGACAAGTCCGACGATCATTAGCGGACCGGAGACCTTCAAAAGCGTCCAGATCCCGTCACGGGCAACATCGAGAATTTCTGCCCCGCTCATCCCTTTTCTCCCCTGTATGGAAAGCCGTTGCTCCGGCCTCCGTCAGATCGGCATGTTCAGTATTTCCTGGTAGGCCGAGATCACCCGGTCCCGGACCGTGACAAGCGTTTCCACCGCCAGCTCGGTCTCGGCAACCGCAGTCACAAGGTCAACCACATCGGTCTTGCCGTTGGCCATATCGATGGCCTTGCTCTCGGTCGCCGCGCCACTCTCCGCGACATTGGAGAGGACGGCGTCGACCACGTCGCCGAAGCTGGTCTTGTCCGCGCCATCGGCAACGCGCCCCGCCTCGTTTCGCATGTTGTCGGCGATGTTCGCGATCGAGGTGTAGGCCCCGGCAGCGGCTGATGGGGTCGTTGGCATGGTCTAGCTCTCCCTCTTTTCAGGTCCCGGTCAGGCGCGCAGGATTTCCAGCGTCCGCGCCAGCATGCGGCGCGTTGCACCGATCACGTTCAGATTCGCCTGGTAGCTGCGCTGCGCTTCGCGCATGTCCATCCCCTCGACCAGGGAATTGACGTTGGGGATCAGTACGTACCCTTTGTCATCCGCAGCCGGATGGCCGGGCTCATACCGTCTGCCGAAGTCGCTTTGATCGATCAGAATTCGGCCCGCCTTGACGGTTTTTACCCCGAGCTCGCGGTTGATCTCCTGGGTAAACGTCGGAATACGCCGGCGATATGGTTGGTCCTCGGGCGTCTGTGCCGTCGAATTCGCATTGGCGAGGTTCTCGGCAATGACCCGCATGCGCCCGCTTTGCGCCTTGAGACCCGACGCTGCGATCTTCATTGAAGCCATCAAATCCATGTTTTCATTCCCGAATTAACCGAGGCGGTTTCACGCCCCAAATCTAGCGACCGCGTCCGACTGCCGTCTTGAGCAGTCCGAGCGACCGTGCATAAAGCGATGACGCAACCTGGAAATCGAACTGGTTGGCCGACACCTTGATCATCTGTTCTTCCAGAACCACCGAGTTGCCGGCCGGTGTCGTTTCCCAACCCTTGGCCCCATCGGTCGTAAATCCGTTGCCCGCCGGGCTGATGATCCCGCCGGCGAAATGCGCCTGGTGCGTGCGCGCGGCACTGACGCCCGCGAGCTGCGGGGCGCGCACGCGGTCGCGCGTGTTCATCGGCTTCAGGTCCGACGGGCGAAAGTCAGGCGTGTCCGCGTTCGCGACGTTGTGCGCCAGCACGCTCTGGCGTGACTGGTGCCAGTTCATCTTGGTTTTCAGAATGCCCAGCAGGGACAGGTCGGCGAATGCCACGTTTTCCTCGCAAAAACCGTTAACAAGACCGGCATTCCGGTCAGCCGTCTGGGAAAACTTTGCCGCCTTCAGGGTTAAAATGTCGTTAAAATGCCGCTATACGTTGCTTCAAGTCTGCACGGTTTGAGAAATGCGGCCAGCCAGGCGGGGATAATTAACCATTTGTTAGGGCTACGTACGGCAATTTTTGCCTACCGACGTTAACCATACGCCGCGTAAGGCAAGGCCGATGCGGTGGACTGTGTGAGTGCTCATGCCAACCGATCTGAATACCCTCATCGTTTATGCGATCGCCTTTCTGTTTGTGATCGCATTGATCCTTATCGGCGCGCGGCTGTTGCGCAGCGCCGGTGCCAAGGGCAACTCCGGGCCGAGCTTTCTGCGCGGCAGGGAGCGGCGCCTTGGTGTCGTTGAGGCGGCTTCGGTCGACGGGCGCAGAAAACTGATCCTGCTCAAGCGGGACAATGTCGAGCATCTCATTATGACCGGCGGCCCCGTAGACGTGGTGGTCGAGACCGGTATCGAAGGTCCATCCGCTTCAAAATCATCAATGGACGAACCCCGGCAACCGACATTCGAAAAGCCGAAGGATGATGGTCAGGTCGTTATCGCGCGCGATAAGGAGCCTGCGACATCATCCGATGAGAAAGACCCCTAGGCCTTACTTCACGCCCTATCGCCTTGCGACGACACTGCTGCCGGTCGCGGCCATTGCGCTGCTGGCTTTCGGCACGCCGGCACTTGCCCAGAACGTGACGATCGGTTTCGGCGAAGGCGCCGGCGTCACCGAACGCGCGATACAGATGATCGCGCTGATCACCGTTCTCAGCCTGGCGCCGTCGATCCTGGTGATGGTCACCTCTTTCACGCGGATCGTCGTGGTGCTCTCCCTGTTGCGTACCGCCATCGGCGTGCAGCAATCTCCGCCGAACGCGGTGGTGATCTCGCTGGCGCTGTTTCTGACGGCGTTCGTGATGGCTCCCGTTTTTCAGCAGTCCTACGACGCCGGCATCAAGCCGCTGATCGAGGATCAGATCGAGCTCGACGAGGCCTTCGAAAGGGCCGCCAAGCCGATCCGGCTGTTCATGCTGTCTCATGTCCGGGAAAAGGACCTGGGTCTGTTCGTCGATCTCGCGGGCGAGGACAAACCGGAAAATCCGGAGGACATTTCCCTGCGTGTTCTGGTTCCGGCCTTCATGATCTCCGAACTCAAACGCGCCTTCGAAATCGGCTTCCTGCTGTTCGTGCCGTTCATCGTCATCGATATGGTCGTCGCGTCCGTGCTCATGTCGATGGGCATGATGATGCTGCCGCCGATCATCATCTCCCTTCCCTTCAAACTGATCTTCTTTGTGCTTGTCGACGGATGGCACCTCGTCGCCGGCAGCCTGGTGCAGAGCTACGCGAACTGACGCCTTCGCCCGTTTCACCATCGCGCGCGCTTCGGATTTTCCGGGTCCTTCCCGTGCGGGTCGGCGTCGCTGCAGCGCATTCCCGGCCTCACAGGTTTGATACAAATGAACGTGGTAAGAAGGGCAGACCAACCCGCCCGCACCTGTGTCACGGCAACCGGTCGATCCGGGCCGTTTCGTCTGTGACCGCTAACCCGCCTGCCCGTCCGGGGCGGTGGCGCTCGTCTTTGGTTTGGGCTCGGTGTCGTAGCGCGAACGGAATTCCTTCATGAAAGCGTCGAGCGTGTCGATCGCCGCGATTTCCTTCGCCAGGTTGCGAAACGCCACGTCCTTCTGTTTGACCGGACGGGTCACGACGAGGAAGGATTCGGCATCCGCGGTCTTGACCAGCTTCGGGTAGTATTTCTTGCGCATACGGTCGAGCGCGAACTGGTCGTCGGCGAGCGAGTAGGCGATCGCCGCACGCAGGACGTCAAAACGGTCCTGCTCATTAAGCGGCTCAGGTCCTCGCCAGCGGCCAGCGAGTATTCTCTCAAGCTGCATTCCTGCGTTTTTCCACTCCTGCGCCGACCAATACGCATCCGCCTTTAGCCGCTCGACATTGTCCCCGTCCATCGTGTCGAGGATTTCAACCGCGACGGCGGCCCGGCCCAGTTCGCCAAGGGCACGGGCCTCGAGCAGGTTCCGGCTGCGCTGCATGTCCTCTGGCAAACCCGCCTGGCGCGTCTGACGGATCACCCGCAGCGCGAGGTCGGGTTTGTGGTTCATGAGATGAACCATCGCCAGCCGGGTCGCGACTTGCGCGCGCGCCGCACCCTTGAGGCGCTTGTGCACCTGGTGATCGAGCAGCTCGCTGGCCTGGTCGAGCAGATCGACTTGGACGAGACGCTCGGCAAGTCCCCTGATCATCTCATCGCCCAACCGACCGACCGGCGTCAGTTCGCGGAAGTCGTAGAACAGGCTCAGCGATTCAATGGCTTCCATGCCATCGCCCTCGCCATGGAGAAACAGGTTCTTGAAAACCTGCTTCATGTCGTCCTGGATGTGCAGCGCCAGCTTGCGATCGGGAAACGCCTCGATGCTGTTGCGCATCATCGTGAACGCGTCACGATAGCGCTTTTCCTTGACGTAGAGATCCGCCAGCACCCGTAGCGTGCGCAACTCGATGTCGTCGCCGCGCCAGAAAAGCTGCAGACCCTCGAGCGACTTGAGGGCTTCGTCGACCTTGATCGCACCGCTCTGCAGATCGAGCACGGTCGCATAGAGCCGCGCCTCTGCGACGACGTGCGGCACATTGCTATCCACGGCTGTCCGATATGCCTCCCGCGCCTCCTCCTTGCGGCCGATAAGATCGAGATAGCGTCCACTCAAAAGGGCGGACTCCGCTTTGATCAGGACCGGGAGTTTATCGCGCGGCATGGCGTTGAGATCTTCAGCGGCGCGGGTCAGCTTGCCGGCCTCGAGCGCCGCGCGCACAGCCGCGAGGCGAAAGCGCGCCTTGATGTCATCCGGATAGGCATTCAGCGCGTCGTACCCCTCCCTCAGCTGGTACAGCGCCTCGTTCCAGTTCTGACTTTCCGATGCGATCAATCCCCGCCAGAGCGATGCATCAATGTCGTTCGCCAACGCATGCACTTCGAAGTCCCGCCCGGCCTCTTCTATGCGCCCCATCGATGCAAGGGCCGCGCCGCGCAAGGTCCGATATGCAGGATCGTCCTCGATCTCGTCATCCACGCTCACCATACGGTTCAAAAGGCCCAGCGCCTCCGGAAAGAACCCGTTCACCGCGTAGAGCGTTGCCAGATCGAACCGCTTCACGTTCATGTGGTCCGGCGCCGCATGCGCGATCTCGCGCTGCATCTCGTGGACCTTCTCCGAGAGTTCTCCGGGCGAAACGATACGCCAGCGCTGGAAGTCGATGTACCCGGCACGTGCGGTGTTGCGGAGCGGCTTCTTGCCGGGGACATACTGTCTGACATTGCCTGCAGACAGGTTGAGTCCGTCCTTGCGCGTGATCAGGACCTCATCGAGATAAAGCCGTACGGCGATGTCGTCGCTGTGCGGCCGAATGGCGATGCCGTGAGCGGTCGGCAGAGCCTCGAAATCCACGAGTTCGTGAGGTTTGGCGACATGCCGCTGCGGCGGCAGCGCGGTCACCACCGCGAGCCGGTCGCCGACTTCGGGATCGGTCAACCAGTGGACGCGGCCGAAGTCCTTCATGGCCACCTTTATCAGGGACCGCTTGTCATCGCGCAAAGCGCGGCTCAGGTGCAACGCGGTGGTCTTACCGGTCGCCATGTCGCCGACCGTCAGATGCCATCCATTGTTCGAATGAGCCACGTGAGCGAGCTGCGGCTGCCCGAATGTCATGCGGACGTACTGCGCATCTCCGAGCCGGACCTGAGAGACATCCTTCAGGATGCCGCCTTTTTTTGCATCGAGCGCCGTGAGATCGAGCGGGCTGCCGCTGTCGAACACCGCCCAGAGATCGTGACCGCGGCGGAACACGGCCGCTGCGATCGGCTTGTCGAACTGAAAGGTGAAACGCAGGCCTCCCCCGACGGCCTGTGCGGGTGCGGCGTCTTCGGACGACGGGGCTCTCGCATTTCCTGACGTACCCCCGTCGGCGGTGTCGTCTGAAGCTGCGCCGGTGCCTGCGTTCGACTGTGTGACCGTCACGGTCTTTGGCGCAGTCTTCTGGTCGCGACCCGTGCCATTCGCCGTAACCCCGTCGCCGGGACCCACCGGGCTTTCGGGCTTGTCTCGTGCAAACGACGCGCCTGAAAGAACCGCCGGATCGACGTCCCGCGTCACAACGGAAGCATCCTGCGATCGCTTCCCGACGAGCACAGTCACCTCGGTCCGGCGTCCCGGTGCCGCAGCGGCACCATCGCCGGATGCGGTGTTGCTGCTGATCTGGTCCGAAACCGACCGCGCAGCGGATGCCGTCGCAGCGTCCACCCCGGTCAGATCGACGACGTAACTCAGCCCTTCACGAAAGCCGCGAACATCCACGTCTTCGTCAACGATGAGGTTCACCATCATGCCGTCGTGAGTGGCCGTTCTGCCGGTATGATGAAGGAACTTGGGCGGGTCCGCTCTGAGTTGCGAGAAATCGATGGGTGCGGACTTGTCGAATTTCAACACGACTTTGCGGCCGTCACGGGTCAGGTTGACGGCAACGAACTTGTTCCAATCGAACACCAGCCGCGTGAACGTCGGATGGCGTGCGACCCTCAGCTTCACCTTGTAAGGGGTCTTCGCGGCCTGGCGCTGCGCTCTCTCTTCCGCGGCGCGGCGCTCGGCCTCGATCGCCTTTTGCGTCAGCGCCTTCACGGTGGCGACCGGCAAGGGAGGCGGCAACCCCTTCCATTCCGGCGGAAGAAGGTCGACGAAGAGTTCCGTCCCCGCTTCCATGATATTCACCTCATAGGGGCGCTTCAGCGCAAACCGGAGCGCCTTGCCGTCAGGATCACGCCGCACCAGACCGACATAGTCCGGGATCGTTTCAAGGACGATGCTGGCATCGACATTCACCGGATCGTCGAACGAGATGACGAGGATGCCGGAGTCGAGTTCTTCCTGAAATCGCGGCAGGTCGGAAAAGCCGATCACGATCCGCGCGAACCCGGCCTCCTTGCTCGCGCGCACCTTACCGTTGATATCGGCGAGAACGGGGTTCAAGGCGGCAAAAAAGAAGATTACCGCCAGTGCAAAGATCACGAACAGCCATGCAAGATACTCGAGCACCCACAAGACGGTGATCCCGCGCGATCCTGAATCGCGCGCGCCCGTTTCGTCTTCGCTCAGCCTGTCCGTCATCTCGCAACCCAAACGCGGCTTTTCCAAACATGCGTACTCGATTGAAAAGACGTCCGAAATCCGCCGTATCGCCCGGCCTCTCAGGCTAGTAAAAAAACAGTTAAAGTCCCCTTAAGATCGGTTGTGTTCCAGGCGGTTTCTCGCGCGCCCGGACGCACCCGGATTCCGCGCCGAAATCACGTTCCGGCACCGCAGGGGGCTCAGCGGCTGGAGATCTTGGGCAGGGTATCGACGGCCGGCGCGACGGGCTGGCCCGAATTCGCTATCTCGAGCGTCAGGCGCTCTGCCGCAGCTGGTTTCATGGCGGCGAGGATCGCCGACATCACGCGCGGTTTCATATGTCTGACAAGCCCGGTCAGGACATTCATGTCCAGCCGGTCGAAAATACGTGCTGCATCCTTCGGCTTCATGTTGGAGTACATTTGCACGAGCCGCTGATACTCCGCCTTTCGCCCGTCGTCGCGCTTCTTGAGCTCACCTTCGATTCGGGACTCGATCGCCTTGAGTTCGGCAATCTTGGCTTCGACACGCTTCTGCGCCGCCTTGAGCAGGTTTTCCCGCAACTCAAGCTCTCGCGCGCGCTTGTCCAGTTCCTTGCGCCGGT
>JANQLP010000132.1 GCA_028280515.1 Hyphomicrobiales bacterium | reverse complement strand
GAGCATCATGCGTTCAGATTGACGCGTTTCGTCGCGAAATCCGAACGCATAAAGATGCTCTAACACTTGAAGATATAGAGCAAAGTTATCCGATTAGGTTGAAACAGGGTGAGTCAACCTAATCGGATTTTGCTCTAGGCCGCTATTTGTTGGAGCGACTCCGACAAGAACTTTCCCATCAGGTTGACCGTATCGTTCTCGCTCTCGCTCTCTTTTTTGTAGATCGCTATTTCCGTATCGGGCAGCTCCGGCAGTTGCTCTGCCTCGCCAAGAATCGCGAATTCCGGAAGAATGGTGCTTTTGGCCAGTACAGAAACTCCCAGGCCCGCTGAAACCGCGGCCTGTACGCCGCCCAGGCTGGTGCTTGTATAGGCAATCTCCCACGCGCGAGCGAAACCGCGCATTCGGCGCAAGACTTCGGGTCTGTACACGCAACCGTATGGAAACATGACCAACGGAAGGCTTCCCGACGAGAACGATCTGTTGCGGGCTCCAACCCAGTGCAGAGGCTCTCGCCATAACAGCGTCCCCTCCTTGGCTCCGGTTTCGCGGCGACTTATCACAAGATCCAAGTCACCGTTGCCGAAATCGCGCATCAATTCCGCGGTGAGTGCGCTCCTGACCTCGATACGGACTTCCGGGTAGGCAGTTGCGAACCTTTTGAGGGCGAGTGGCAGGTGCAATGTAGCGAAGTCTTCAGGCAATCCCAGCCGGACACTCCCGGTCACGACCGGGCAACGCAGCTTCAGCATTGCCTCGTCGTTCAATCTCATGAATGCCTCGGCGTAGGAGTGCAGGATCTCTCCGCGTTCAGTGAGGATGACGCTTCGTCCCTGGCGCAAAAACAAGGGCTGTCCAACAATCTCCTCCAGACGCCGTATTTGGAGGCTGATCGTCGATTGCGTCTTGTGCAGTTTCGCCGCTGCGCGTGTGAACCCGCCGTGACGAACAATCGCGAGAAAAGTCCGAAGCAGGTTGAGGTCCAGGCTCATTTTTCTTTCCATTGAATTTTTCAATGATTCTCAATCAGAAGATATCATTTGATATATGTCACCGTCAAAAAATAAAGTATCAAATCTAATCTATAGGCATAAATGGTTGATTGATTTAACGGAGCAAAAAGCACTGATGGATATGTTCGCCGCTGAAAGCGCCTGACTGCCATGACGGCTTTGCCAAAAATTTGAGCAGAAGTCCGCTTGCGCAGGCGATGCGTTTGGGTAAAGTCGGGCGCAATTCGGCTGCACAACAAAAATCAAAAAAAATCGCTGCCGCAAGGGAGGAAGCGCTGGTGCTTGAAACCACCGTCGCCGGTTCGCTGCCGAAGCCGTCATGGCTGGCCGAACCGGAAAAGCTCTGGGCTGCGTGGCGCCTTGACGGCGACGAGCCCGCGCAGGGCAAGCGTGACGCCACTCTCGTCTGGACCAAGGAACAGGAAAACCCCGGGATTGACATCGTCTCGGGCGGTGAGCAGTTTCGCGTCCATTTCGTGCACGGGTTTCTCGAACACTGCGACGGCATCGACTGGGACAAGAAGACGAAGACGGGAGTTCGCTTCAAGGACATACTCGTCGGTGCAATTGACGTGGCGACATTGCAGATCGAAACGCGCGAACAGGTCGCATCGACCCTCAAGGCGGCCATGAAGTATGTCGACCCCGAGCGAATATACCCTTGCACCAATTGCGGATTGGCACTGCTGCCGCGCGATGTTTCAATCGCCAAGCTCCAGGCCCTCGGCGCGGGCGCGCGATTGGTGCGCAGTCAGCTCAAGACTTCGAAAAGTAATCCAGGAAATCAGAGCTCAGGCAAGAAAGGCAAAGGAGGAAAAAGGGAGGAAATAGCCGCTTCGTTGCACGTGTGGCGGGCGGTTGGAAAGTATGCTTCTATCACCGCAGAACCGCGTTTGAATCCCGCCAAATACAGCGAGATGCGCGGATTCGAGTAGGTTCTGTATCAGTTTGTTTTGGTATTGGGAGGATCTAAATGACCAAAACCAAGAAGATGGACCGCCGGTCCTTCATCAAGAAAGCCGGCGTCGGAGCCGGTGTTGCCGCCACGGCAACTGTGGCGGCGCCTGCCATCGTGCAGGCCAAGACCGAGATGGTCATCGTTTCCACGTGGCCGCGCGATTTTCCGGGCCTCGGCATCAGCGCGCAGCGCGTCGCCAAGCGTATCCCGGAACTGACCGAAGGCCGCATCAACGTCACCTACTTCGCCTCGGGCGAAAAGGTCGGCGCGTTCGACTCGTTTGACGAAGTGGCTTCCGGCAAGTCGCAGGCCTACATCGCCGCAGACTACTACTGGAAGGGCAAGCATCCGGGCTGGGCCTACTTTACCGCCGTTCCGTTCGGCCTCGTCTATTCCGAAATGGATGCCTGGATGAAATACGCCGACGGCCAGGCGCTCCTGGACGAGATCGGTGCAGAATTCGGCATCAAAGGCTTCCCCGTTGGAAACACCGGCGTTCAGATGGGCGGCTGGTTCAACAAGGAGATGGAGTCGGCCGACGACTTCAAGGGTCTGAAGATGCGTATCCCGGGTCTCGGCGGCGACGTGCTGGCCAAGCTCGGCGCCTCTCCGGTCTCCCTGCCCGGCAGCCAGATCTACGAAAACCTGGTTTCCGGCGCTGTCGATGCGACGGAGTGGGTCGGCCCCTACAACGACTTCTTCATGAAGTTCTACGAGGCGGCCAAGTACTACTACTATCCGGGTATGCACGAGCCGGCGTCTCAGCTCTGCATGGGCATGAACAAGTCATGGTGGGATGGTCTCTCCAAGACCGATCAGGCGATCATCGAGGCCGCCTGTAACGAGGAGAACTCCCGCCAGATGGCCGAAACCAACGCCAATAACGGCGCGTTTCTGAACAAGCTGATCAACGAGCACGGCGTGAAGCTGCGCAGGTTCAACGAAGACATCTACGACAGCTTCGGCGAGGCGGCCACGGAAGTGTTCGACGAGACGCGTCAGCACAGCCCGTTGGCGGCCAAGATCCACGAGAGCTTCCTGAAGGCGCGTGGCGATATCGGCCGCTGGATCAGCCTGTCTGACACAGCATATACCCAGCAGCGTAACCGCGTGCTGGACATCAGCTAGGCTGGCAAAACCAAATAGCCTATAACTAGGTGTGGGACGGGGCTGTATTCGCCCCGTCCCGTTCCCACAGGGGGGGACTCTAGAGGTATGGCCAAGAAGGCGCGCGCCGCGCGCGGGGCACAGGGTGCCGCCGTTGCGACGCAGGACAACTCCGTTGTCTTGTCGCGCTGTTTCGCGTGGACCGTCATCGCGATCATGGTCGCGTTTCTCTTCAACAACTATCTGACGAACTGGCGGGACTGGCCGGGCCCGACAACACTGTTCACGGGCACATCGGACGCGACCCTCGCAGTGATACAGGCCGGCATCTATGCCGTGGCGGTTGCCGTCGCCATCGCATTCGTGCTGGCGACCCGGCCAAGGGCGCTGAGGCCCGACAGCGAGGTGATCTTCTCCGTCACCGGCTACATCATTCGGGCGTCGTTCTGGGCCGTGTTCTTCATCGGCCTCGCCGACATGGTGGTGTCGTTTCTGCGCGTGGAAGGCCTGTTGCCGGTGCTGTTCGGCGACAAACTCGCGGTCGATCTCGGCAGGTCATCGTTTCGCGGGCTCTGGGTGCATTTCCCGATGCTCTTCCTCGGGCTTGCGGTGGCGGCCTATCACCGCGGGCTCGGCTTCCCGTGGCTTGCGCTGCTCGTGGTGGCCGCAGAACTCCTGATCGTACTCACCCGCTTCATTTTTTCCTACGAGCAGGCCTTCATGGCCGACCTGGTGCGGTTCTGGTACGCCGCGCTGTTCCTGTTCGCCAGCGCCTATACCCTGCTTGAGGAAGGCCACGTCCGCGTCGACGTGCTCTATTCCACCTTCAGCGCGCGCACCAAAGGGCTCGTCAACGCCTGGGGAAGCGTGGTCCTTGGCATGTCGCTGTGTGCGGTGATCATCTATTACGGCATGGACGGCAAATCCACGGTCATCAACGGACCGCTGCTGATTTTCGAAACCACCCAGACCGGGTTCGGCATGTATGTGAAGTACTGGATGGCCGGATTTCTGGGGATTTTCGCCATCACCATGATGCTTCAGTTCTCGGGCTATTTCCTGGAAGGGGTCGCCGACTATCGCGGCGATCCGGGCAAGCGGAAACTCGAGTCGGAAGGCATTCTGGAGCATTAGGCTGGGCACGGCGGCATGGAACTTTTCTTTCTCCTCGTATTGGTTCTCTTGATGGCGGCCGCGCTCGGCTCTGGGTTTCCGGTGGCATTCGCCCTGCCCGGTTCGGCGATCATCAGCGTCGCGCTCGCCGCCCTGACCGGCTGGCTGGTCACCGGCAGTCCGGACGCCTATTTCGTCCATGGCGGTCCGTCGGAATGGCTGAACGCCGGCGTGACGAATTTCAGAGGGGTCTATTGGGAGGTCGAACGCGACACGCTCATAGCGATTCCGCTGTTCGTCTTCATGGGCATCATGTTGCAGCGTTCGCGCATTGCCGAAGACCTGCTCGTGACCATGGCACAGCTTTTCGGACCCGTTCGCGGTGGTCTCGGCATGTCGGTCGTATTCGTCGGCGCGCTGCTCGCGGCGACCACCGGCATCGTCGGCGCGACGGTCGTGGCGATGGGCCTGATCTCCCTGCCGGCGATGCTGCGCAACAAATATTCGCACCCCCTCGCCACCGGAACAATCGCGGCGTCCGGCACACTCGGCCAGATCATTCCGCCGTCGATCGTCCTGATCATCCTCGCCGACCAGCTGGCGAGCGCCACGGATCAGGCGAGCACCGCCCGCAAGGCGATGTACAAGGACTTTACCGGCGAGCTCTCAATGCCGTCGGAGTTCGATGTGTCTTCGACGAGCGCCGGCGAGATGTTTCTCGGAGCGCTGCTGCCCGGCCTCGTTCTCGTCGCCGCCTACATCATCTTTATCGCCATCCTCGCCTTTGTGCGGCCGAACGCGGCGCCTGCCGTGCCTTATGACGGCAAGTACGATGCGCAGTTTGCGCTCAAGGTGGGCATGGCGCTGGTGCCGCCGCTGGCGCTGATCTTCATCGTTCTGGGCTCCATCATCACCGGCATCGCAACGGTCAACCAGGCCGGCGCAATCGGCGCCGTCGGGGCGATGATCATGGGCGGGTACCGGTTGCGCGAGGGCCACCCGCGCGCCTACTGGCCGGCGATCCTCGCCTTCGCTTCCGTCGTCGTCATCATCACCATCACGCAGATCAACCCGATCAATGTGAAGAACATCGCAACCAACGCCGACATGATCGGGCTGGTCATCGCCGTTCTCGCGGTCATCGGGCTGTTGGCGGCGCTGGTGTGGAGCGGCGTCAGGGCGTATCGCATCGACGACACGTTGCGCGGCGTCATGATCGAGACGGCAAAGACCACGTCACTGGTCTTCATCATCCTTCTCGGTGCCGCGATGCTGACGGCGGCGTTCCGCGCTTTCGGCGGCGAGGAACTGGTGAAGAACTTTCTGACCGGCCTGCCGGGCGGTTTCTGGGGCCAGTTCGCCATCGTCATGGCCGTGATCTTCCTGCTCGGCTTCTTTCTCGACTTCATCGAGATCGCCGTGGTGGTGGTGCCGATCGTCGCGCCGATCCTTCTGGCGGACCCGTCGGCCAACGTCACGGCCGTCTGGCTCGGCGTCATGATCGGTCTGAACATCCAGACATCGTTTCTGACGCCGCCCTTCGGGTTCGCGCTGTTCTATCTGCGCGGCGTGGCGCCGGCCGCTGTGAAGACCCTGTCGATGTACAAGGGCGTCATTGCCTTCATCGTCATGCAGCTCCTTGCGCTGGTCATCGTTGCCTACAATCCGCGGTTGGTGAACTATCTTCCGACGCGTCTGTCGCTGACCAGCGAAACGGCACCGCCTCCGCTCAACCCCAAGCTGCAGCATTGCGTCGAGCAGTTCGTCTTCAACCAGTACAGCGTGCGCGAGGAAGAGATTCGCGCGGCGATCGACCGGGCCCGCAAGATCGACATTTCAGGCTTGCCGAAGAAGCTGGCCCAGGGCATCGAGGAGAGCTTTGACGACGCGCAAAAGACGTTTGAGTTGCGCGAGCAGGTCATTGCCGCGCAGGCGGCGGTGGACAAGGCGAAACCGGCCTACAGGCCCTTGCACAGCGAGGCCCGTGAAATCCAGTCCAGGATCGCCCGGGACAAGGCCGAGATGCGCGAGCTGGAAATCCTGCTGAGGCAGGTCACGGGCGAAGACGCCGCCGGACGCAAAGAGGCGATGGCGGCCAAGATCGCGCTGCTGGATACCGACATCAAGCAGCTGGAAGCTTCAATTCCCGCGCAATGGCCCGAAACCCAGAAGAAATTCGCGGACCTTCTGAAGGCGGAGAAAACGGCGCGGCTCAAATACCGCCGCAATGTCGACAATGCGTACGAGCCGGTGCAGGAGACGGTCACGATCGTCGGTGCCACGGACGCGCTGGTTGCCCTGAAGCCGACCATCGAGGGCCTGCGCGAGGTCGTCAGCTCGCAAGCCCCGGACAAGGTCGCGCAGCAGATAGCGGCGGTCCTCCCGGACATCAGTGCCGTTCCAGGGGCGCGGTCGATCCGGTCTCAGGTTTCCCGGGTGCGGCGTGCCCTCACGGGCCGTACGCCCGACAAGGACAAAGCAATCGCCGAACTGGACAAGGCGATTGAGATGTTGAATGAGGAAGTCGCGTGGCGCGAGCGTGCCGCGGCTAACGCCCTGCCCGGACTTCGCGCCTACGAACGCGCTATTTTCGACACGATCGGGTTGCGGAAACAGCCGAAACTGCCGCCGGAACAGGCGGTCGAGGTCGCCGGTTGCATGGCGCACCACCGGGATATCTCGCTGCACTTCTAGGCGTGTTTCAGAGAAACGGAGCGTTTCGGTTGCGGAAATCAAAATATTGAAACAATAAAATTTGATTCAAATTTTCAAAGAACAATACAAAACAGATACAGAAACCGTTACGCCAAAACTAATATTGGTCCTTTCCTCCAAATTAATTTTCGGACAATAAGCTCCTGCGATTGAAATTGTGGCACGGAGCCTATCCAATGCTGCGAAATTTCTTCTTTCGGGACTGGCTTATCGTCGTCGGGCTTGTCGTGCTTGGCGCGTTGACGATCACGGCCGGCTTCTTCTCCGGGCGTGCAACCTTCGAATTCGCTCTGTCCACCGACGCGCGACAGGCCTCGACCCGGCTCGTGAACCAGGCTGAGACCGATTTGTTCCGCACCACATCGGCTGGAGAGAACGAGACGGTTGCAGGCGCTCCCATCGTCGTTGTCGCACCCGAGCTCCTTTCCCGGTTGCGTGAACAGGCGCAATTCGAGGGACCTGCTGCCGCCCAAATAGCCTGGTCGGTCCACGGAGAATCGTCCCTGCTGTCGATCTTCGACCGATACCTCTCGGGCTGGATCAGCAAGCTGACACAGGCGTTTGACGCGGACCATCACGTCAGCGAGATCAAGAAATTCGCGGTGCTCGCGCCCTCGGGCGAGGTCGTGCTGCGGTCCGGCAGCTTCGATCCGCAGGCTCTCACGGCACTGCTGCATGAGAGCGGTTTCCGCTCCGATTTGCATACGGCGATGGGTCTGAAATCGACCCGGATCATCGAGGGTTCCGCTGATGACGGGAGCCACGTCGATGAGTTCCGCAAGACGCTGATCGTGCCGTTGGTACGAGGCGACAAGACGGAGCGGGTCTATGTTCTGGACGTGGATCAGTCCTCGGCCGCGGCAATGTCGAAGGTCGTGCTGATCGCTGTGTCCATGGTCACAAGCCTTCTGATCGTGCTTGCTTACATGATCCCCGTGGTCATTGCCATCCGGCGGATCCACGAGCGCCGGCGCGCGGAAGACAAGCTCAGGTTCCTGGCCATGCATGATCCGCTGACCGGCCTGTCGAACCGTGTGCAGCTGCAGGAACGGCTCGACCAGGCGCTGGCGCGCGCGCGGCGACGGGATTCGTTTCTCACCATCATGTGTATCGACCTCGACCGCTTCAAGGAGATCAACGACACGCTGGGGCACCGCGCCGGGGACGTTCTGTTGCAGGAGGTGGCCAAGCGGCTGAGGAGCTGCGTGCGCGAGACCGACACCATTGCGCGGGTCGGCGGTGACGAATTCGTCATCGTTGCGGAGGATCTGGACCAGCCAACGGACGCGGTCCATCTGGCGCGCCGGATCTGCCAACTTCTGTCCATGGCCTTCAAGGTCGAAGGGCATGAAATGGCGATTTCGGGCAGCGTCGGTATCACCTTCGCGCCCACGGAAGGGACGGATATCGAGACGCTTCTGAACAATGCGGATCTTGCGCTCTACCGGGCGAAGAGCGACGGGCGAAACACGTTCCGCTTCTTCGAGCCCGAAATGGACCAGGATTTGCAGCACCGCCGCACGCGCGCGTTCGAACTGCGCCAGGCGTTGCGAAACGACGAGCTGGCGGTCCACTACCAACCCCAGTTCGACCTCAAAACGGGCGAACTGACAGGTTACGAAGCGCTTGCGCGGTGGCGCCACAAGGACCAGGGCGAAATCCCCCCTTCAGAGTTCATTCCGATTGCCGAGGAAAATGGTCTGATCGGCATGCTCGGGGAGTGGGTGTTGCAGACGGCCTGCGGTTACGCCCTGAACTGGCCCGCGCACATCAAGCTTTCCGTCAATGTCTCGCCATCCCAGTTCGTGGCGCACAACCTTGCCGCGGTCGTGCGCGGCACGCTCGCGGAAACCCGGTTCCCCGCCGAGCGGCTCATTCTTGAAATCACCGAGGACCTTTTCCTGAAGAACGACGAGGAGAGCATTGCTGTCCTTCAGGAGCTTGCGGAAATGGGCGTTTCGCTCGCACTCGACGACTTTGCGGTCGGCTATTCAAGCCTGCGTTTTTTGACGCAGTTGCCGGTCGAGAAGATCAAGATCGACAGGTCGTTCATCGGCAAGATGGAGCGCGACGACGATCTGGCCGCGATCGTCAATACGATTATCGGTATCGGCAAGTCGATGAATGTGAAAGTGACGGCGGAAGGCGTCGAGAGCGAGACGCAAATCCGGCTGCTTCGCGAAGCGGGATGCAATGAGGTGCAAGGGTTTGTTTGCGGGCGCCCGACAGCGCGCGTGAGCGGCGAGCAAGAGAACCTGGCGCATGCCATGCATCACACATGCGGTGACTGGCCCGCGGACGCGGCTGACGCCAATGCGGAGACGCCGCGCGACACCAGCGCCGAGGTTGAGCTTGAGACCGAGATCCTGAATCCGCTTCCGCCCCTCACTTCGTCTGGTGAGCTTTCACAGTTGCTGCCCGACTTGCCTCGCGTGCGCCGCGCTGCGAACGACGTCCGTCAGCGCCGGGACAATCCGGTTCACGGTCTCCTCGCCGACGCCGAGGCTGCCCTCGCGGACGGGACCGGAAAGGAGCGACACCGGCGTACCCTGGCCAGCTAGAGCGCGTCTGAGGGAGCGATCTGGTTGCGAAGCCTCTACTGCCGCAGGCGCTGGCCGCCGGGCCCGAAACGCATGGTCCGGGTTGCGCCGCATTTGAATGCGCGCGCATATGTATCCGCTGCCTCGCGGGCCTGAACGTTCGCCCGCGGATTGCCGTCCGCCACCACGTGCGCGACCTGACAGGCCTCGTTGTCTTCAAGCTTGGTGACAACTAGGGTCTGACCCTTCTTGCCGTCCGAGTCCCAGAAGTAACGCAGGATGGTCGCAAACGGCACCCACTTGCCCTTTCGGCGCTCAACCCGCCACTCGAGCGTCTTATGCACCATGTTGAAGGGCGTCAGCGTCTGGCTTGCCGCAATCTGCTTTTCCGCGTTGGGTCCGAAGGAAACGAAATATCTGAGATCGCCCTCGGCGACGCGCACGCGTAGCCCCTCATGACCCGCACATTCGAAGACGGCCCAGCCGCCCTCGTTCGGGTTGGAGGTGGTCAGCTCGCATTTGTCGAGATCGAGCGATGTGTAGACGCTCGAGACTTCACCAGCCGACGCAGGCGTGATTGCCGCGCCCGCGAGGCCGACCGCAAACAGGCTCCGTTTCAACATCGCATACCCTCACCTTCTGCCGGGTCCGCGGCCACGTCACCGTCCGGCAGTGCAGTTTCCTCCCTGCCATATAGGGAGGCGGTCCGGCCAATGAAAACGCCTGCGGTTCTGGCATTGTGCACCAGCCGTTGCTATAGGCAGGCGCAGAACGCGTTGGAGTGACGTTGCAATGAGCGAGATGAAGCTGGCGGTGATGGGAGCGGCAGGCCGCATGGGGCGCGAACTCGTGCGCGCCGTCCACGATATGGACGGTTGTGTCGTCGCCGGCGGTACGGAAACACCCGGCTCGGACGCCGTCGGTTCGGACCTTGGCGAACTTGCGGGGCTCGGGCCGCTTGGCGTCACCGTCACCGACGAGCCTCTGGAGCTGTTCGCCCGCATCGATGGTATCCTCGACTTCACGGCACCCGCGGCGTCGGTCGCTTTCGCAGACCTGGCGGCCCAGGCGCGCATCGTTCACGTGACCGGCTCAACCGGGTTTTCCGCCGAAGACGAAACCCGCATCAAGGCCGCCGCGCGCCATGCCACCATCATAAAGGCCGGCAATATGAGCCTTGGCGTCAATCTGCTCGTCGAACTGACGCGCAAGGTGGCGGCGGCATTGGATGAGGATTTTGACATCGAGGTGCTGGAGATGCACCACCGGCACAAGGTGGACGCCCCGTCCGGCACCGCGCTCATGCTGGGACAGGCAGCCGCCGAGGGCCGTGACATCGATCTGGAGAGCCGGTCGGTGCGATGCCGCGACGGACACACCGGCGCCCGCAACCGCGGAGACATCGGCTTTGCGACCCTGCGCGGCGGCAGTGTGGTCGGTGAGCATTCGGTGATTTTCGCCGCCGACGGCGAGCGCCTCGAGCTCACCCACAAGGCGGCCGACCGCGGCATCTTCGCCCGCGGCGGGGTCAAGGCAGCACTTTGGGGGCGCGGCAGGCCGCCGGGCGTCTATTCGATGGTCGACGTATTGGGTCTTTAGCGACGAACGGAAAGAGAAAGAACATGGACAATGTACTGGTGCTCGTGCGCCACGGGCAGAGTGTGTGGAACGCGAAAAACCTGTTCACCGGCTGGAAGGACGTCGACCTGACCGACGTCGGCATTGAGGAAGCGCGCCGCGCCGGTCTTGCGCTGAAGGCCCAGGGCATCCGCTTCGATATTGCCTTCACGAGCGCTCTGATCCGCGCCCAGCGGACGCTTGAGATCATTCTTAAGGAACTCGGACAGGACGGTCTGGAAACGATCAGGGACCAGGCGCTCAACGAGCGCGACTATGGCGATCTTGTCGGCCTCAACAAGGAAGAGATGGCCACAAAGGTGGGAGCGGAGCAGGTGCACATCTGGCGTCGATCATTCGATGTGGCGCCGCCGGGCGGCGAAAGCCTCAAGGACACGGCCGAGCGCACCCTTCCCTATTTCGAGGACAGGATCCTGCCGGAGGTTTTTGCCGGCAAGAACGTCATCGTCGCGGCCCATGGCAACTCCCTGCGTTCGATCGTCATGAAGCTCGATGACCTGTCTCAGGACGAGGTGACGCAGCTCAACCTGGCGACCGGCGTTCCGATCATCTACCGGCTCAACGCCGATGGCTCTGTGGCTGAGAAAAGTGACCTCGCCGAACAGGCGGTTGCCTAGAGCAAAATCCGATTAGGTTGACTCACCCTGTTTCAACCTAATCGGATAACTTTGCTCTATACCTTAAAGTGTTAGAGCATCTTTATGCGTTCAGATTTCGCGACGAAACGCGACAATCTGAATGCATGATGCTCTAGGCTAAATCGACATT
>JANQLP010000126.1 GCA_028280515.1 Hyphomicrobiales bacterium | reverse complement strand
AGACCTGTCGAAATTCTGTCCGCCTGCCGTAGTTTATCCCATAATCGCTAAGTGATTCGCGGACCCTGGGGGGTTGGCGGTGCTGGCGCAACAGCGGGGACAAGATTCGTGAAGATCTCACGCCTCAGACTGCTGGGTTTCAAATCGTTCGTCGAACCGGTCGAACTGCTGGTCGAGCCGGGACTGACCGGTGTGGTCGGCCCGAACGGCTGCGGCAAGTCGAACCTGCTCGAAGCGCTGCGCTGGGTCATGGGCGAAACCTCGCACAAGAGCATGCGCGGCGCGGCGATGGACGACGTGATCTTTGCCGGCACCCAGAACCGCCCGGCCCGCAACATGGCCGAAGTGAGCATCTTCATCGACAATGCCGAACGCAAGGCCCCTGCCGAATTCAACGACGCCGACCAGGTCGAAGTCACGCGCCGGATCGAGCGCGAGGCAGGCTCCGTGTTCCGCATCAACGGCAAGGATGTCCGCGCGCGCGACGTGCGGCTGTTGTTCGAGGACGCGGCAACCGGCGCCCGCTCTCCCGCCCTGGTCCGCCAGGGCCGTATCGGCGAGATCGTCAACGCCAAGCCGCAGGAGCGCCGCCGCATTCTTGAGGACGCGGCCGGTATCGCCGGCCTGCACAGCCGGCGCCATGAAGCCGAACTGCGGCTGAAAGGTGCCGAAGGCAACCTTGAGCGGCTGCAGGATCTCAAGGGTCAGCTCAAGACCCAGTTGAACAGCCTGAAACGCCAGGCCCGCCAGGCACGGCGGTACAAGGAAATCTCCGGCGACATTCGAAAAAGCGAGGCGCTTCAGCACCACTTGCGCTGGAAGGCGGCCTGCGAACAGGTGGACGCCGAGGAGACCGCGCTCGAAGACGCCGTTCGTGCGGTTGCCAGGCTGACGCAGGACGAAGCGCAGGCCATCCGCGAGCACACCGAGGCCGCGGACGCACTGCAGCCGCTGCGCGACCATGAAGCGACGCGCGCTGCGGTGTTGCACAGGCTGACCGTTGAGCGCGAAGCGCTTGACGAGGAAGAGCAGCGCGCGGTCGACCGCAAGCAGGAACTCGAGGACCGCCTCGCGCAACTGGAAAGCGATCTGGCACGCGAACGCGACCGCGAACACGAGGCGAAAGAGACGCTTGAACAACTGGCCGGGGAACAACGGACCCTCGGCGATGCCCCGGACGCGTCCGATGCCGCCGCGGCGGCGCGTGACGATATGGACGCGCACGCGCGCGAACTGGAAGAGGCGGAGGCCGCCCTCACCGATCTGACGTCCCGGGTCGAAAGGTTGCGGGCGGAACGCGAACAGCTGACCACATCGCTCCGCTCCAGCGAAGAGCGCATTGAAAGGCTGAAGGCGCGCGACGAAGACGAAAAGGCGCGGCTTGAGGAGCTGGAGCAAAACAGTAACGCAACCAGCGAGATATCCGAGTTGCGTGACAGGGTTGGTACGCTGTCACAGCAGGCCGAGGCGCGCGAGCACGATGCCCTGGAAGCAGAAGAAACTCTGGCCAAGGCCCGGGAACGTGAAAGCGACGTCCGGGACCGTGCAAAGGCGGAGCGTATCCGGGCGCAGGAACTGGAGACGGAGGCGCAGACCCTCGCCAAGCTCCTGAGACCGGCTGAAGACGTGCAATGGATGCCGGTGCTCGGCGAGACGCGGGTCGAGTCAGGCTACGAACTGGCACTCGGCGCTGCATTGGGCGATGACCTCGACGCGTCAGACGATGTGCAGGCGCCGGCCCACTGGAGCCTGCTCGGCTCGGGGGATACCGATCCCGCATTGCCGGACGGCGTTGAGCCGTTGAGCCGTTTTGTGAAGGCGCCCCGTTCGCTTGCCCGCCGGCTTGCCCAGATCGGTGTTGTCGATGCGAGCGAAGGCACGGCGCTTCAGGCGGCCCTCAAGCCCGGTCAGCGGCTCGTGTCCAGGGCCGGCGACCTGTGGCGCTGGGACGGCTTTGCCGCGGCGGCGGACGCGCCGACCCCGGCCGCCAAGCGCCTCTCCGAACGCAACCGCCTCGACGGCTTGAGCGTCGAAGTGGAAGCGGCGCGGAAGACGGCCGAAACAGCGGAGCAAGAACTCGACACGATCAGCGACACGGTCGCCGAGGCCGAGACCGCCGATGCCGAGGCGACCAGCGCGTGGCGAGCCGTTCAGGCCGAGCTCGGCGCGGCCCGCGATGCCCTCGCCGCTGCGGAACAGGACGCGCTCGCCTCGAACAGGGAACTGGCGGCGCTGACCGAGGCGCGCGCACGCACGATGGAGGCGCTCGAGGAAACCGCGGCGGCACTCCGCACCAGCCAGCAGGCCCTCGATGCCCTCGCGTCCGATACCGATCTTGCGGAAAAGCGTGAGGCGCAGATCGCCCTCGTATCCGAACGACGGTCGGCTCATGTCGAGGCGCGCGCGAAATTCGACAGCATCGAGCGCGAGCAGCAGATTCGCCGGGACCGCCTGGAGTCGGTTGCGTCGGAGTTGGAAAAGTGGACCGAGCGGCACGAGAGCGCGTTGCGGCAGATCGACACGCTGAGAGACCGGCACGAGGAAAGCAGAAACGAGATCGAGGCGTTCGGCGACCTCCCGGCCCAGGTTGCGGACAGACGCAATCGTCTGCTCGACCAGATCGCGCAGGCGGAATCGGAACGCAACGACGCGGCCGACGCGCTGGCGAATGCGGACACCCTCCTGCGCGAACGTGAAAAGACGATGCGCGACGCGCAATCCGGCCTGTCAGAGACGCGCGAGGAACGTGCGCGCGTCGAAGCAAGGCTCGAAGCGGCCCGCGAACGGCGTACCGAACAGGCGCGGATGATCTCCGAACAGCTCGACTGCGCACCCGACGAATGCCTGGCGATTGCCGAACTCGAACCCGATGCCCAGTTTCCGGCGCTTGGCGAACTGGATGCCAAGGTCTCCCGCCTCAAGGCCGACCGCGAGCGGCTCGGCGGCGTCAATCTGGCGGCCGAGGAAGAGGTTGGCGAAATCGAGCAGCAACTCGGCGACATGGATACCGAACAGCAGGATCTCGAAGAAGCCATTGCGCGGCTACGTCAGGGAATCGCCAAGTTGAACCGGGAGGGCCGCAAACGCCTCCTCGACGCCTTCGACGAGGTCAATGACCATTTTCAGCGTCTTTTCAAAACACTGTTCGGTGGCGGCGAAGCGGAGCTGCAACTGGTCGAGAGCGACGATCCGCTCAATTCAGGGCTCGAAATTCTCGCCCGTCCGCCGGGCAAGAAACCGCAGGTATTGACGCTCCTGTCCGGCGGCGAAAAAGCCCTGACCGCCATGGCCCTCATCTTCGCGGTATTCCTCACCAACCCGTCACCCATCTGCGTGCTCGACGAAGTCGATGCGCCACTCGACGACACCAATGTGGAGCGCTTCTGCAAGATGATGGAGGAGATGAGCAATTCGACCGACACGCGTTTCCTCATCATCACCCACCATCCGATGACCATGGCACGCGTCGACCGGCTGTTCGGCGTGACGATGGCGGAACGCGGCGTAAGCCAGCTCGTATCCGTCGATCTGGAGACCGCCGAACAGTACCGCGAGACCGGATGATCCCGCACCGCCGCGAACTCCGCCTCCGAAAGCCGCCATGGCCGATTGCCGCAGGCCGATTAGACATTTGAAATCAGATACTTAAGCTCGCCGTTGCGGTCCTTGACACACCCTGAGGGCCAAACTATGGTGCGCGCGGTTTCGGACCTCCGTCGGGGGTCGGGAATGCTGTCATATTGGGCATGTGCACCCATGGCGAAATCTGCCAAGGACGGCGGCGAAGACCGCAAGCATGATCGCACCGGAAAAGGACGATCGCGCGAGAGCTGGCAGGACGATTTCGATACGCGCCTTGACCGTGCACGCAGCCGCTGGTCGCCGGAGACGCCGCAGGACGGCAAGGCACGCGGCACCGCAATGGGGACGGCGTTCCGCATCGCCAGCGAACTCATCGCCGGACTTCTCGTCGGCGGGTTCATTGGGTGGCAGTTGGACAAGTGGCTGGAGACATCGCCTGTCTTTCTGCTGATTTTTTTCATGCTCGGCGCGGCTGCCGGGATCTGGAATGTGATCCGCACCGCGCTGCAGATGCAGGCAGAAGCACAGAAATCTGCCGCAAAAAAAGAGCCGGGTTCGAAAGGCGAGAACGGATGATGGGGGATTTCAGTGGCTGAAGGCACGGGCGAACACGGCGGCGGCGGCATGCCGGATCCGATGCACCAGTTCGAGATCAAGCGTCTCATCGAACTGGAAGTCTTCGGTCTCGATGCCTCGTTCACCAACTCCTCGATGTTCATGATCATCGCCGCGGCATGCGTCATGTTCCTGACCATCTTCGGCATGCGCGGGCGCGCACTGGTGCCGACACGTATGCAGTCGGTGGCCGAGATTTCCTATGAATTCGTCGCCAACATGGTGCGCGACAATGTGGGATCAGGCGGGCAGCGCTACTTCCCGTTCATCTTTTCCCTCTTCATGTTCATCCTGTTCTGCAACATGCTGGGAATGTTGCCCTATTCCTTCACCGTCACCAGCCACATCATCATCACGTTCGCCATGGCGGCTGTGGTCTTCATCGGCGTGACGGTTATCGGTTTCATCAAGCACGGAATCGGCTTTCTGAAGTTCTTCGTGCCGTCAGGTGTCCCCGCGCCATTGCTGGTTATTCTGGTCCCGATTGAAGTCATCTCGTATTTCACGCGTCCTGTCAGCCTGTCGGTTCGCCTGTTTGCGAACATGATGGCCGGGCACACGATGCTGAAGGTGTTTGCCGCCTTCGTTGTCGGCATGGGCGTCATCGGCGGATGGGCGCCGCTCATCTTCATGGTCGCCTTCACGGGGCTCGAAATCCTCATCGCCTTCCTGCAGGCCTATGTGTTCGCGATCCTGACCTGCATTTACCTGAACGATGCACTGCACATGCATCACTGACCTTCACGCAAAGAGAACAATCCTCACATCCCTCTAAGGAGAAACGACTATGGATCCAGCAGCAGCAAAACTCATCGGCGCGGGCCTTGCCTCGATCGCCCTTGTGGGCGCCGGTATCGGTATCGGCACGATCTTCGGCAACTATCTCGCAGGCGCGCTTCGCAACCCGTCGGCCGCACCTGGCCAGTTTGCGAACCTGCTTCTCGGCTTCGCACTCGCCGAGGCGACCGGCCTGTTCGGCCTCGTGGTTGCGCTAATCATTCTGTTCGTGTTTTAGGCTGCACACGCCGCAGCTTTTTTTGAGCCGGTCCCAGCGGATGCTGAACCGGCAAACACGCATCCGGGGAGCATAGACGATGCCCCAACTCGCATTCGAAGACTGGGCGCCGCAACTCATGTGGCTCGCGATCTCGTTCATCGCGCTGTATGTCGTGATGGCGCGCGTGGCGCTGCCGCGGATCGCCACGGTGATCGAGGAACGTCGCGACCGCATCGCGTCCGATCTCGACGAGGCGGAACAGCTCAGACAGAGCACCGAAGAGGCGATCGCCGCCTACGAACAGGCGCTCGCTGAGGCACGCTCGCGGGCGCACGCCATCGCGCAGGAGACCCGCGACGCACTTTCGCGCGAGGTCGAGGCCGAGAAGATGGATGTCGAGAAGCAGATTGCGAAGAAAACCGAAGAGGCGGAGAAGGCCATCGCCGACGCCAAATCGGCCGCGGTCGCCAATCTCAATGAAGTCGCCTCGGGCGCAGCCGAGACCATCGTCAAGGAGTTGATTGGCGGGAAGCTGACCAAGGCCGAGGTCAACAAGGCCGTTTCGAAGGCGCTCGCCAGCTAGGAGCCAGGTTTATGGGACTTCTGTCCACGCCGGATTTTTGGGTCGCCGTATCTTTCATCGGCTTCATCCTGCTCATCGTCTACTTCAAGGTCCCCGGCAAGGTCACGAAAATGCTGGACGACCGTGCGGACCTGATCCGGCAGGAGCTCGACGAAGCCCGCAAGCTCCGCGAGGAAGCGCAAACCAGGCTGGCTGAATACGAGCGCAAACAGCGCTCGGCGGAAAAAGAGGCTGAAGGGATCATCGCACTCGCCAAGGAGGAAGCCGAGGCGCTCGCCGCGGAAACCCGCGAGAAACTCACCGAAACGCTCGAGCGCCGCATGAAGCTTGCCGAGGACAAGATTGCCCGTGCCGAAGAGCAGGCCCTCGGCGAGGTCCGCACGGCGGCCGTGAATATTGCGATCGCCGCGGCCGAGCAGATCATCGCCGACAAGATGACGCCTGCCGCCTCGAAGAAACTCGTCGACCAATCCATCAAGGATCTGAAGGGCAAGCTGAACTAGCCGGCTTGCCCCCGCCTAGAGCATCATGCGTTCAGATTGACGCGTTTCGTCGCGAAATCCGAACGCATAAAGATGCTCTAGCACTTTAAGATATAGAGCACATTTATCCGATTAGGTTGAAACAGGGTGAGTCAACCTAATCGGATTTTGCTCTAGGCGCGGGTTCCCTATTCCGCCGCCTCGGCCGGCATGTCCGGTGTCCAGCGCAGGATCGGCTGACGCGCCGCGCGCGTCTCATCAAGCCGTGCCATCGGCGCGTGATACGGCGCACCCGTAAAGCGCTCCGTATCTCCCTCCCCGGCCGCGCGCGTCAGGTCGCGCAGGGTGGCGATGAACTGATCGAGACTGGCTTTCGATTCCGACTCCGTCGGCTCGATGAGCATGGCCCCGTGCACCACCAGCGGGAAGTACATGGTCATCGGATGAAACCCTTCATCGATCATGGCCTTGGCGAAATCGAGGGTGGTCACGCCGCTGTCTTTCAGGAACGTATCGTCGAACAGCACCTCGTGCATGCAGACTTGGTCGCCGAAAGGCTGGGTCATCACATCGCGCAGGCCGGCGCGGATGTAGTTCGCGTTCAGCACGGCGTCTTCCGACGCCTGGCGCATGCCGTCGGAGCCGTGGCTCATCATGTAGCTCAAAGCGCGCACAAACATGCCCATCTGGCCGTGGAACGCGGTCTGGCGGCCGAACGGGTGTTCGCCGTCCTCCAGCGCTGCCTCGACACTCTCCACCAGCGAATAGGTCTCACCGGTCTGAATGACGTACGGCACGGGCGCATGGGTGGCGAGCGCCTCGGAGAACACCACCGGGCCCGATCCCGGGCCTCCGCCGCCATGCGGCGTCGAGAACGTCTTGTGCAGGTTGATGTGCATGCAGTCGACGCCGAGATCGCCCGGGCGCGCCTTGCCGACGATGGCGTTGAAATTGGCGCCGTCGCAGTAGAAATAGGCTCCAGCTTCGTGCACGGCGTCGGCAATCTCGACGATGTCGCGCTCAAACAGACCACAGGTATTGGGATTCGTCAGCATGATGCCGGCCACGTCCGGACCGAGAACCTCGCGCACGGCCTCGGGGCTGACGGTTCCGTCGTCCCGTGCGGGAATGTCGCGCACGCTGTAGCCGAGCGAGGCAGCCGTCGCGGGATTCGTGCCGTGGGCCGATTCGGGAACGAGCACCACGGATCGTGCATCGCCTTTCGCAAGTTGGGCTGCCTTGATCGCCGCCATGCCGCAGAACTCGCCGTGGGCGCCTGCCTTCGGCGAAAGCGCCACCCCGGCCATGCCGGTCATTTCAAGGAGCCACGCGGCGAGCGTGTGCATCAACTCAAGCGCGCCCTGCACGGTGCTCTGAGGCTGCAGCGGATGGACATCTCCGAAGCCGGGCAACCGCGCCATCTTCTCGTTCAGCCGTGCATTGTGCTTCATGGTGCACGAGCCAAGCGGGTAGATACCGGCATCGATGGCGTAGTTCTTCTGGCTCAGACGCACATAGTGACGCATCACCTCCGGTTCGGAGAGGCCGGGCAGGCCGATGCTCTGCCGTTCAAGATCGCCGAGCCGGTTTTCGACGTTGCCGGGTTCCGGCAGATCGACGCCGGTCTTGGTGGTATTGCCCACTTCGAAGAGCAACGGCTCCTCGATTTGCAAAGCCTTGTTGCCGGTGAACGTCGGATGATCGGTGGTGCCGCCACCCTGTGCCGATGTCGGCCGGCCGCCACGGTTCATACTCATGACAGCACCTCCTTCAATGCTGCGGCGTAGGCGGCGCGATCCTCGTCCGTGTTGACCTCCGTTGCGGCAACGATAATCAGATCATCCAGCGCCTTCTCATCGGGCGAGAGCCGCGAGGCGCAGACACCGCCGAGAATACCCTTCTGTGCAAGCGCCTCGATGACGTCCGCCCCCTTGCCGGGCACCCGGATGGTGAATTCGTTGAAGAAAGACGGGGTCAGAAGGTCCACGCCTTCGATGGCCGTCAACGCATCGGCGAGCGCAACCGCGTTCGCGTGGTTGATCCGGGCAAGGCGCATCAGCCCGGCCTCGCCGAGAAGCGACAGGTGGATTGTGAACGCCAGAGCGCAAAGTCCTGAATTCGTGCAGATATTGCTTGTCGCCTTCTCCCGGCGAATATGCTGCTCGCGTGTCGACAAGGTCAGAACAAAGCCGCGCTTGCCGTTCGCGTCGACCGTCTCGCCACATACGCGTCCCGGCATCTGGCGGATATACTTCTGCCGTGTCGCGAACAGGCCCACATAGGGCCCACCGAAATTGAGCCCGACGCCGATCGACTGGCCTTCGGCGACGACAATGTCGGCCCCCATCTCGCCCGGAGGCTTGAGGGCTCCGAGCGAGACGATTTCGGTCACGACGGCGATCAGCAACGCGCCCTTTTCATGGGCCGCCGCGGCAATCGGCGTGAGGTCATGTATACGACCATAGACGTCGGGGGATTGCACGACCACGCAGGCCGTCTCCTCGTCGATTGCCGCAATGATGTCTTCCGTTCCATCCGGATCGGCGGCCAAGGCTTCGACGGGTTCCTCCGAGAGGTTGCACAGCGTCTGGACCACGTCGCGATACTGGGGGTGCAGTCCGCCAGACAGTACGGCTTTCGAGCGGCGGGTGAGCCGGTGCGCCATCAAGACCGCCTCGCCGCACCCGGTCGACCCGTCATACATGGACGCGTTCGCCACCTCCATTCCGGTCAGCAACGCCACCTGCGTCTGAAATTCAAACAGATATTGCAGGGTGCCTTGAGAGATTTCCGGCTGATAGGGCGTGTAGGAGGTAAGAAACTCGGATCGCTGAATAAGGTGATCGACGGTCGCCGGAACATGGTGCTTGTAGGCGCCGCAACCGACGAAGAACGGCACCGATGATGCAGGCGTGTTCCTGGCCGCCATCGCGCCGAGCTGGCGTTCAACTTCCATTTCGCCGGCATTTGGCGGCAGGTCCAACGGCGCATCGAGGCGAACGTCGGCCGGAATGTCGGCGAAAAGGTCGTCGATCGAGTTAACGCCGATCGACGACAGCATCGCCTTGCGGTCGGCATCGGTGTGCGGCAGATAGCGCATCAGCCTTGCTCCTCCACGAACTTGTCGTAGGCGTCGGCATCCATCAATCCATCAAGCTCTCCTTTGTCGGAAAGCTTGATCTTGAAGAACCACGCCTTCGCCTCCGGGTCCTCATTCACAAGGCCCGGGTTTGACTCCAGTTCCCCGTTCGCCTCGACGATTTCACCCGACACCGGGGCATAAACCTCCGACGCCGCCTTTACGGATTCCACGACCGCGGCTTCGTCGCCCTTGGAAAACACCTTTCCTGTCTCGGGCAGCTCGACAAACACCACGTCGCCCAACTGCTCCTGGGCGTATTTCGATATTCCGACGACGCCGACGTCTCCCTCAAGCCGGATATATTCGTGGCTCTCGGCATATTTGTACTCAGCCATGATCTTCCCCTCTCCTCACTTCTGTTTTCTGTAGTAGCGGTGCGGCACGAACGGCATCTCGACGACGCGCGCCGGGCGCGCCTCGCCGCGTACCATCAACCCGACCTCATTGCCCGGCCTGGCATGCTCGCTTTGCACATAGCCCATCGCGACAGGACCGTTCGCGCTCGGGCCGAAGCCGCCGCTTGTGATCTTTCCAATCGACGCGCCGTTGCCATCGACAATCTCGGTGCCTTCGCGCGCCGGTGCCCTCCCGTCCGGCGTGATGCCGACGCGCAGACGCCCCGGACCGTCCCGAAGCTCCTTCCGGATACGATCCGCGCCGGGAAATCCGCCTTCCTCCCGGCGGCGTTTGCTCATGGACCAGACAAGATCAGCCTCGACAGGCGACGTCGTCTCATCGATGTCATGCCCGTAAAGACAAAGCCCGGCCTCAAGCCTGAGCGAATCCCGCGCGCCAAGGCCGACCGCCTCGACATCATCGTGAGAAAGCAGTGTCCGGGCGAGTTGTTCCGCCTTGTCGGCGGCAACCGATATCTCAAACCCGTCTTCCCCGGTGTAACCGGAACGGCTGATGTGACAGTCGATGCCGTCGAATTCCGCACTCGAGGCGGTCATGAACCCGAGTTCGTCCGCCTGGGGGCACCATTTGGACATGACAACGGACGCGGTCGGGCCCTGCAACGCGATGAGGGCGCGATCTTCAACCGGCTCGAGCGACACGCCGTCCGGAAGACGGGCGCTCATATGAGCGTAGTCCGCGTCCTTGCACGCGGCATTGACGACGAGCATCAATCGTCCGTCATCGTGCTGCGAAACCGAGCGCGTGACCATGAGATCGTCGAGGATGCCGCCGCTCTCGTTGAGAAGCATGGTGTAGCGCAGACGCCCCAGGCCAAGTTTGGCGATTTCGCCGGGAACCAGTGTTTCGAGGGCAGCCGCGGTCGCGGCATGATGGGGACCCTGCAGAAAGGCCTGTCCCATGTGGGACACGTCGAACAGCCCGGCTTTTGCGCGCGTATGCAGGTGCTCCTTGAGGACGCCAAGCGCATACTGAACCGGCATCTCATAGCCGGCAAACGGCACCATTTTCGCGCCGAGCTCGACGTGAAGGTCGTACAACGGTGTTCGTTTAAGGGCCTCTGCGGCAACTGAACCTTGCGTCACGGGCACTCACCTCTCAGGCCTCGACAGTCAAAACGCCGCCCGAGCGCAAGCTCAGGAAGCGCCTCCTCTGTCATGGAACCTGAGAGATTTCACCAGCAGAACAAAGTCCCGCGTGCCTATCCCCTTCGGTGAGCCCGGCCACGCGGCCGTCGGCTACTTTCCAGAGCGCCATCCCCCTCGCGGTCCTTTTGCCTGAGAGTTTCCGAGGCCGTTGCTCCTTCGGCGCCGGTCAAGACCGGTCTCTCCCGCTGGGGTCGTCTGGGCATTTGGTCACTGCCTTTCGGCAGTGCGCGCGAATGATAAGTGGTCCTGAGGGCAAGTCAACACAACCTTTCGCAGGAGCTGTGTGAAGCAGAAACGGGCCTAGCCCGTGCCCGGCGCTGTCCGGTCAAAGGCGACGAACAGTTTGTAGTCTCCCGGTGGCACACCTGGCGCGATCTGGAATGTTGTCTCGCGTACGGCTGAGAAATACCCGACGGGCTTGTCGTTCGGGATCGTCACGTCAATAACCAGATTCTGGGTTGAGATAATGTTGCGCTCCCGATCCGTCAAATGGATCTTGACCGGCATGCGAACCGGTCCCGGGCGCCCGCGCGGTCCCAGCAGAACGCGCCCGGCAAAGCCATATTTCACCGTGATCTGATTCGGTTGAATGCGGCACTCACGGGCCGTTTTGGTCAGTTCGCCCCGGTACTGGATGGCCAGACCGTCGCCGGCGCGACCGACATCGTAGACCGTGAGCAGCTTGTCACGCGGCCAAATCGTGAATTTCGGACAGCCCGTAATCGCCGTCTCGATGCTGACTTCACCCGAGGTATCGGTCCGGGCGGCTTCCAGCAGACGCGCCTCGTTGACGACCGGCTCCCAGTCGGGACGTTTTTCCTCGGATCGGAACGGCGACGTGATCTGTGAAACGCCACAACCGGACACGAGCGCGAACGCGACGAACACAGCTGCCGTTCGACAGGCACATCGCATCACCATTGGACTACAGACTTTCAACGCGCCCCCGTTCACTGCTTGACACTCTTTGCGCACCAGCATCTATATGCTGACGAGCACCATACGTCTTATACTGCTTTTTGATGTGATAGTGACCCTGAACTTATCTGACAAGCCCTTGAACGACAAAGGCTTGGAAAACCTTTGAAATTCAGGATCGGTGGCTGAATGAACGATATGAACAACACGCAGTTTGCAGAGCGGAATGCGGCGGTTTCCACCGCTCCGGCTCTGACGATTCTGCTGGCCGCCCCGCGCGGCTTCTGCGCCGGCGTCGACCGCGCGGTGCAGATTGTCGAACTTGCGCTCCAGAAGTACGGCGCTCCCGTCTATGTGCGGCACGAGATTGTGCATAACCGATACGTTGTGGACTCTCTGCGTCAGAAAGGTGCCATCTTCGTGGAAGAATTGGACGAAATTCCGGAAACCGACGCTCCGGTTGTGTTCTCCGCACATGGTGTCCCGAAGTCGGTCCCGGAAAACGCCAGGAAGCGGAACATGTTCTTCCTGGATGCCACCTGTCCGCTGGTATCGAAGGTTCACGTCGAGGCCGAACGGCATCACAGCAAGGGACTGGAGATCATTCTCATTGGCCACGCCGGACATCCTGAAGTGATCGGCACCATGGGGCAGTTGCCGCAGGGTGCGGTCAAGCTGGTCGAAACCGTCGCCGAGGCGGAGGCGTACAAGCCGGAGGACCCGGCCAAACTCGCCTACATCACCCAAACCACGCTTTCGGTCGACGACACGCAGGAGATCGTTGACGCGTTGCGGAACCGGTTCCCGCAGATTGTGGGACCGCGCAAGGACGATATCTGTTACGCGACGACAAACCGCCAGGCAGCGGTCAAGAACATCGCACCGCACTGCGACAGGATGATCGTCGTTGGCGCACCCAACAGTTCGAACTCGAAGCGGCTGGTCGAGGTCGCAATCAAGGCCGGATGTCCGCAAGCAACTTTGCTGCAGACCGCGCAAGACATTGACTGGACCGCGTTTCGCGGCATGAAGACACTCGGCATCACGGCGGGGGCGTCCGCGCCGGAGGTTCTGGTCAATGAAGTCATTGCCGCCTTCGCCGAGCGTTTCGACGCCACGGTGGAGACGGTCTCAACTGCCGATGAGGATGTTGTCTTCAAGCTGCCGCGCGAATTGCGCGACCGCGATTAGCGCACATGGCGGTTTACACGGAAGTCTCCGATGAGGAGCTCCAAGCCTTCATAGCCGGGTACGATCTGGGCAATGTGCTCTCTTTCAAGGGCATTGCCGAAGGCGTCGAGAACACGAATTACCTCGTCCGCACCGAGGCCGGACCGCATATCCTGACGCTTTACGAGAAACGCGTGCGGGAAGAGGATCTGCCGTTCTTTCTCGGCCTGATGGAGCATTTGGCCGCTTCCGGCCTCGCCTGCCCCGTTCCCGTCCGCGACCGCGAGGGTCAGATGCTCCGCGAAGTGGCCGGCCGTCCGGCGGCGATCATCACGTTCCTGGACGGGTTATGGGTGCGCCGGCCCTCGACCGAGCATTGCGCAGCCCTTGGCGAAACCCTCGCCAGATTGCATCTCGCCGGCCAGACCTTCTCCATGACACGACCCAACGCCTTGTCCGTAACGGGGTGGCGTCCGCTCTATGACGCCAGTGGCGCACGGGCAGACGAGATCGTCGACGGGCTCCACGAGGAGCTTGGGCGCGAGCTCGATGAACTGGAGGCAAAGTGGCCGACCGACCTGCCGCAGGGCATCATTCATGCAGACCTTTTTCCGGACAATGTCTTTTTCCTCGGCCGCGACGTCTCCGGGGTGATCGATTTCTATTTCGCCTGCAACGATGCACTCGCCTACGACATCGCCATCTGTCTGAACGCCTGGTGCTTTGAGGTCGATGCGGCCTTCAACATCACGAAGGCGCGTGCCCTGTTGCGCGCCTACACCTATGTGCGTCCCTTTTCAAAAGAGGAGTTCGACGCCCTGCCTATCCTGGCACGCGGCGCGGCGATGCGTTTTCTGCTGACGCGTGTCTACGACTGGCTCAACACGTCATCGGATGCGCTGGTGCGGCCCAAGGACCCGAACGAATATGTTCGAAAACTGCGTTTCCACCGCGGCGTGACCTCGACACGGGAATATGGATTGGGGGAGTAAATCGTGACAGCCAGAAAATCGGTCGAAATCTATACGGACGGCGCATGCTCGGGGAACCCGGGCCCCGGCGGCTGGGGCGCGGTCCTGTTTCATGGCGGCACCGAGAAGGAACTTAAGGGTGGCGAGCCGGAAACCACCAACAACCGCATGGAGCTGACCGCCGCGATCGAGGCGCTCAATGCCCTCAAAGAGCCGTGCACCGTCGATCTGCATACGGATTCGAACTATCTGCGCGATGGCATCAAGAGCTGGATCAAGAACTGGAAACGAAACGGGTGGCGCACGGCGAACAAGAAGCCGGTCAAGAACGCCGACCTCTGGGAGCAGCTCGATGCCGCACGCGCACGGCACGATGTGCGCTGGCATTGGGTCAAGGGCCATGCCGGACATCCGCAGAACGAGCGTGCAGATGCGCTCGCCCGCGCGGGCATGGCCCCGTATCAATAAACCCTAGAGAGCCGAGAGGATATTCTCGGCGGATGATGCTTCGACCGTCTTGGGCACGTCCTCGACGTTCAGAACCTTGACGACGCCGTCGTCGACAAGCATGGCATAGCGTTGCGAGCGAATGCCGAGGCCGTTCGCCGATGCGTCGAACTCCAGGCCAATCGCCTTTGTGAAATCTCCGTTTCCATCGGAGAGAAAGAGGATCTTACCCAGGGCGTCCGTGCTCTTCGCCCACTCGTGCAGGACGAACATGTCATTCACCGCAATACAGGCGACCATGTCGACCCCCTTCTCCTTCAACGCATCAAGATGGCCGAGGAAGTTCGGCACGTGCAGCGCGTTGCATGTCGGTGTGTATGCGCCCGGCACCGCGAACACCACGACCTTCTTTCCCGAGAACACGTCCGACGTTGTTCTGTCCGCCGGACCGTCGTCGGTCAGCTCTTTGAATGTGGCCTCCGGCAGTTTGTCGCCCACCTTGATCGTCATAACTCCACCTTTCCGAGATTGCCCAATTTGGCCGGTACCATATCGGTCAGGCACAGGCAGGCCAAGCGCATGCGCCGGATAAATTTTTTGCCAAATGCGAAAGAAAACGGCGTGGACCAGGTGGACCGCGTTACTCGATGCGCCAGGACGTCTCCGCCTGTCCCGCGTCCGAGACCAGCGTCAACGTGACGGTCTTACCTTTCAGGTCCTTCGGGTCATCGCCCTTGGTCAGATCGACCTTGAAACGTATGGCGCCGTTCGCCTGCTTGCCGACCGCCTCGGCGGGCGCGAGGTAGAACCCTGCAGGCCCCTCGATGAACAGATCCGCTCCCTTTGCGCCGTCCGCGAACTTTGCGTCGACCTCGAGATAGGGTTTGTCGCCGTTGAGCTGCGCCCTGGTGTGGCTGACGGATGGCTTTCCGTCAGCATCTGCAGCTTGCCTGGTCGGCACACGCTCCATGTAGCGCGTGAGCAGCGGTACGTAGCTCCGGGAAAAGAAACCGTCCTCGCCCACCGTCAGTTTGAGGTCTGCCTCGGCCGGGATGCAGATGTCGGCGCAAACCGCGAACTCCATCTTCAGGTTCAGATCCACAGGTTCGCCGGATTTGACCGGCTCGATCAGAACCGGGAAAACGACTTCGTCCTTGTAACCGAAAGACGTTCCGGCGCTGTCGTGGAATCGCAGTGGCGCAGGCCAGAGAACTTCGGCGTTCTTCAGGTTCTTCGACCCGGTCCAATGGAAGCTCGGCGGCAATCCGGAGTCTCCCGGATAACGCCAATACGTTTTCCAGCCCTTGTCGAGCTTGAGCTGTATCCCGGCGACCAATGCCTTTCCGTTGCCGTTCCAGGGCACCTCGTCGGCAATGAGCCGCGTCTCCACGTGATTCTGGGCAACCCAAGAGCTCGCCGACCCGGCCAAGACCGGCGCCGCGGTCGCAACCGCCGCGCAATACGGAACGGCACACGCCGTCACGAAAGCGATGCTGCGCCTGGAACTATGGAATATTGTTGTCGACATCACTCAGAACGTTTGAATCTGCCTGTCGGGCCGCCAATGGCCAATAGCAATCAGATAACACGGCGGAGTTTAGATTGGGTGACCGGCGAATTCGACCCATTCACGCTGACAAACCATCACTCTTGTGTGAATCGCGTCCAGATCCATCTGTCCCCTTCACAATGCCCGAATCAACAGGTTAGGTTGTGGGTATGAGTACTGACGGCCCCAACGACGAGGCGGAGTCGAACAACCAGTTTCTGGACGGCCAGATGCTGGTGGCGATGCCGGCGATGGAAGACCCGCGTTTCACGCGTTCGGTCATATACATGTGCGCGCATTCCGAGGACGGGGCCATGGGAATCATCATCAACCAGCGCGCGCCGAACATCAGTTTCGCGGAACTGATGAAGCAACTGAACATCGTATCGGAAGAGGACGCCATCCAGGTGCCGCCGACCCTGGATTCTATGGCGGTTCACGTCGGCGGTCCGGTCGAGCCCGGCCGCGGCTTCGTGCTTCACAGCTCCGACTACTATGTCGAGGACAGCACATTGCCCATCGATGAAGAGGTCAGCCTGACGGCGACGATCGACATCCTTCGCGCCATCGCCGCGGGCAGCGGTCCCGACGAGGCGCTGCTGGCGCTCGGATATGCCGGCTGGGCACCCGGACAACTCGAGACCGAGTTTCAATCCAATGGCTGGCTCCATTGCCCGGCAGACCCGGCGATGTTGTTCGATGAGGATATCGACTCAAAATACGAACGCGCCATCCGGCGCATCGGCGTCGACCCGGGCCGGCTCGTCAACGATTCGGGTCACGCCTGACGCGGCGTCGCCCCTCCGGCAGGAATTGGCGTTCCAGGTGCCACGGGCCGTTTGCCTGGCTGCCTGGCCGGCGGATTCGCCGGTGCCTTGGCGGGAGCCGCCGGCTTCGGCAGGGCGCGGGGTGCGGCCTTCGCGGGCGCCCTGCGCGCGGCGCGTGCCGCGCTGGCCGATTGTTTCCTCAGCGCTTTTGAAAGGGCCGTGACCAAACGGGCTGCCGCCTTGTCGGTCATCGGTTCGCCGAAATAGAACCCTTGCGCGTACTCACAACCGATCGAACGAAGGAAATCGGCGTCTTCCGAAGTCTCGACACCTTCGGCAACCACCTTCTTGCCGAGCTCATGCGACATGGCAACGATCGAACGCAGGATCACCGGCGATGTCCCCTCGCGCGACGCATCGCGAATGAATGACTTGTCCACCTTGATGGTGTCGAACGGGAAGCGCTGCAGGTAGCTGAGGGACGAAAAACCCGTTCCGAAATCATCGAGTGAGAGCCCCGCGCCCAACTCCTTCAGAACATTGAGAATCTCGATCGCCTGTTCCGGGTTTTCCATGACGAGGGACTCGGTCACCTCAAGGCGCAGGGTCTCCTTCGGCACCGCGTCCCGCGACAGCACGCCTCTGATTTGCTGCAGCAGGTCCTGCCGGAAGAGCTGACTGCTCGACACATTGACCGACACGAAGATAGGGGCCTCCGTTTGCGGCATGCTCTTCTGCCAGCGCGCAAGCTGCTTGACCGCCTGCTCCAGCACATACCCTCCGAGCTCTGCGATGAGACCGGTCTCTTCCGCAATAGCCACGAAATCGTCCGGACTGAGCCGGCCCTGCTTGGGATGATCCCAACGCATCAGGGCCTCGAAACCGGCGAGCGTGTTGGCCTCAAGATTGGTGATCGGCTGGTACAGCACCTTGATCTGCTTGCGCTCGATGGCCCGGCGCAATTCACTCTCCAGCGGGAGGCGCGCCTGCTCCGAACCGCGCATGCTGGCCTTGAAGATGTCGATCCTGTCAGCACCGGCCTGTTTCGCGCGGAACATGGCGATTTCGGCCTCCTTCAGCAGATCCATCGGGTTCTGCTGCTGTCCGTCGAACACCGCGATGCCAATGGATCCGGTCAGAATGATCTCCTTGCCGGAAATGCGCATGGGGCTGCGCAAGGACCGGCGAATGCGTTCCGACAGAAGGGCGATATGCTGGGGGTCCGACTCCGAGACGATCAGAACCGCGAACTGGTCGCCGCCGACCCGTGCGATGGTATCCTGCGAGTTGAGATGCCGCGAAAGACGCCGCGCCACCGTCAGCAGCATACTGTCTCCGACCACAAGCCCGAGGCTCTTGTTCACGTTCTTGAAGCGGTCGATGTCGATGAACAGGACGGTCGGCCGCTTGCCCGTACTCTCCACGGCCCGCATCACCGCGCCGCCCAGTCTGTCGAGGAACAGCTCCCGATTGGGCAGACCTGTGAGGCTATCGTGAACCGCATCGTGCAGCAGCCGCTCCTGTGTCCGTTTCGGACCGGATATGTCGCGCATCAGGCCAACGCAGCGCTGCGCGGAATCCGATATCGTCCCCTCGACCGAGTGGGCACGGAGCTCAAACCACAAATAGGAACCGTCCGAACGCTGCATCCGGAACTCGGTGTTGAGTTCGCCACCGCCTTTTTCCTGAAGCGAATAGAGCTGCATACGGAACCGGTCCCTGTCGGCGGGATGCACGTAACGCAGCCATTCATCGAGACTGCCTTCAAGCATGCCTTCCGGCATGCCGAGCGCATCCTCGACATCAGCCCCGACCGACAGGTCGCCACGGCGTATGTTCCACTGCCAGATCGCGGCGCCGGAACCATCGAGCGCGAGCGCGCTGAGCTGCATGTTTCCGGGCGTCCCTCCATAGAGCGGTGTTCCGCCGCGGAACGCGTATTGGGTAACGGTAAACCCGATCAGAACGATCAGAAGGACAAGCCCGGCCATCAGTCCGGACACGACGATCTCTCCCGAGAGCTGACCGAGGACGACCAGACCCGCGCCGAAAATCCAGACCAGAATGAGAAGCCAGGTCGGCACCAGCGACATCGCCCGCTCCTGCCCGCGGAGCGCCAGATAGGTGATCATCAAGGACCCGATTACGCCGATTCCGGCAAGGGACGCCCGCGCGATACCCGAGGCAAGACGCGGATCGATGATCGTGAGACCGATCAGCACGACCTGTGCCAGAATCCAGGACGCGAAACCCAGCTTGATCCAGTTGTGCCACAACCGGACGCGCAGGAAACTGTACAGGAAAATGACGAGGCTCGCGGCGAACGCCGCTTCCGATGCGGCACGGTAGACGGCGTTGTCTTCCGCGCTCAACCGGAACAGCTTGTGCCAGAAGCCGAAATCGACGCAGAACAATGCAAGCGCCGTCCAGGCGACAAGCGCGGCCGCCGGGAAGATCGATTTGTGGTTGGCAGCGAAAACCGCGGTCAGGAAGATCGCCGACAATCCGAGAATCCCTAAGAGGATGCCGTTGAACAGCATGCGGTCCTTCAATTGCCGTTCATAGGCCTCGGGCTTCCAGAGGGTCAGCCGCGGCACCTGAAGGGAGCTCAGCTCGGCAATGAAGGTGATGGTGGCGCCGGGTTCGATGGTCAGAAGGAAGATGTCGGCCCGGTCGTCGGAGATGCGTTCCGGGCGAAACCCGAGAGACGGCGTGACAGCCGCAACACGCCCCGAATCGAGATCGGGCCAGAAGACCCGCGATCCCACGAGCGTGTAACGCTCCGCCGAGAGCCAGCGCACAATCGGCTTGTCGGTCGCATTCTTCAGCGCAAACACGATCCAGTTCGGATTGGTTCCTGTGGTGGTCGCCTGCACCGCCATGCGGCCGACGATCCCGTCCGCGCCCGGCGCCGTATCAATCTGAAGCCTGTCGCCCCGGCCTTCATAAAGCTCGCCGAGGGCTGTCACATCAATGCGGTCCTTGTTCGGATCGATCACGATGGCATCGAGGGCGTGGGACCCGTTCGACCCGAGCATGAGAACCGTCAGACAGGTAACGAGCGCCAACAGACAGATGCGCGCCGTGCGGAACGCGCACGACGTCGAACACAGCTTGCGCCGCCTCCCGCTTATGAAGGTGTCAAATCGCACGTTACCGTTTCTTCTCTGTACTTGGCCGTCAATCAGATCGCCTAACTGCGCATATCGTCTTCAAGCAAGGCGAACGTCACATGGTCCTGCCACATCCCATTGATCTTCAGGTAGCGGCGCGCCAGCCCCTCGCGCACGAATCCGGTCCGCTCCAGCAAGCGAATCGAGGCGGCATTGTTGGGCAAACAGGACGCCTCCAGACGATGGAGGCGCAACGAATCGAACACAAACGGAATGACTGCGCGAACGGCCGACGTCATGTAGCCCTGGCCCGCATACGGCGCACCGACCCAATAGCCGAGCGTGCATGCCTGTGTGACGCCCCGGCGCACGTTCGAAAGCGTCAATCCCCCGAGCAGCGCATCGCTCTCGTTGTGAAACAAAAAGAAGGCGTAACCCAGATCTTCCTTCAAATCCCGCGCATAGTATTTGAGCCGGCGCCGGAACGACGCCCGCGTCAGCTCACTGCTGGTCCAGGCCGGCTCCCACGGCGTCAGGAATTCCCTGCTCTGCGCCCGCAGCTCGGCCCACGCCGGATAATCCCCCATCTGCGGCGTGCGCAAATAGACCCGGTCCCCGTTGACCAGGGGTCCCGCATCCGGTGGTGCTACCGATCGCAGAAATGCCATGTCCGCTTGCGTCCCTTTACTCTGCCGCCGTGGCGGGCTGAACGAACGACCGTCGAACAAGCCCCTCCAGCCCATCGCGATCCGTCAACGGACCGACAGCCGCAACGCTTGGAGATCCTGAAAGTATAAGTTCCTGTGCGAAATTGCGCACCGCTTCTTTGTTTACCGCCTCAATTTTTGCCACCAGTTCGCCAACGTCGCGCGGGCCTCCGAAGGCGAGTGTCTGGCGTGCGATCTGTTCCGCCCGCGAGCCCGAGCTTTCCAGGCTCATCAACAGCGAGGACTTGAGCTGCGCCTTGGCGCGTGCAAGTTCGACATCTGTCACGGATTCGCCGGCGAGCGCCCCCAGCTCCGTGAGAACGAGCTCGGCAAGTTCCCCGATCTGTTCAGCTCCCGATGCCGCATGGATTCCAAAAAGGCCCATGTCCGACATGCCCCAGCAGTAGGAATAGATCGAATAGCACAGACCCCGCGCTTCGCGGGCTTCCTGAAACAGACGTGATGACATGCCGCCGCCGAGCATGCTCGAGAACAACTGCGCGGTGTACATCCGGTCGTCGCGGTAAGACGGTCCGGGTGCCGAAACAATGATGTGAGACTGCTCGAACTGGCGCGGTTCGTGGCGGAACCCCCCGACATAGCACGCTGCTGCAGGCTCCTTGTGTGCCGATTCTGCCATATCTCCGAAGGCAGCCTCAGCCAGCTTTACAAAAGCGGCATGGTCTATCGCCCCGGCCGCGGCAAGCACCATCGAACCGGCATGGTAATGGGTCCGCATATAGTCGGCGAGATCATCCGGCGTGACCGCGCGAACGCTCTCTCTCGTCCCGAGGATGGGGCGCCCGACAGCCTGATCGGGGAAGGCGATTTCCTGCACAACGTCGTAAGCGACATCGTCGGGACTGTCTTCCGCCGCGGCAATCTCCTGCAGGACGACATCCTGTTCGCGGGCAAGCTCACCGGCGTCGAACTTCGGGTCACGAAGAATGTCCGCGATGATGTCGACCGCGAGCGCGACATCCGCCTTCAAAACCCGCGCATAATAGGCGGTTGTTTCGAAGCTGGTCGCGGCATTGAGATCACCGCCAACCGATTCGATCTCCTCGACAATATCGCGCCCCTTGCGCCGGGCCGTTCCCTTGAAGGCCATATGTTCCAGGAGATGCGAAATACCGTGCTGGGAGGGTGATTCGGAACGCGCGCCGGTGCCGACCCAGACGCCGAGCGACACCGTCTCCAGATGGGGCATCTGGTGGGTCACAACGCGCAACCCGTTCGGCAGTGTCGAGAGGGCCACGCTCATGTCGCCGGTTCCTCGACCGCACGCGCGCGTGATTCGATGAACGCCGTCACCGCGTCATAGTCGTTCGCGATCACGGTGAACCGTTCCTCGGCCCCAAGTCGCTGTTGCAATCGCTCCGGCACCTCTGGCGTTGAGCCGGTTGCGGCAGCAACGGCGTCGGGGAACTTTGCCGGGTGCGCCGTGGCCAGCGTCACCATCGGTTCGTCCTGCCGCGCAACACGACGGGCGGCGGCAACACCGATCGCGGTGTGCGGGTCACAGACATATCCTGTTTCGCCGGCAATGGTCCTGATCGTATCCTCGACATCCGCTTCGCTGACGGATTCGGCAGCAAACAACGCACGCATGCTGCCCAGTTCGCCGTCCGCGAGGGCAAACGCGCCCTCCTGGCCAAGCGCATTCATCAGCGTGCAGACACGGTCTGCATCGCGACCGGCCGCTTCGAAAATCAACCGCTCGAAATTACTCGAAACCTGTATATCCATGCTCGGACTTGAAGTTACGACGACGTCTTTCGGTTCGTATCGGCCCGTCTGCAACGTGCGCGCGAGAATATCATTTGAATTCGTGGCTATAACGAGGCGTTCGACCGGCAGGCCCATGCGGGAGGCAACGTAACCCGCGAATATATCGCCGAAATTTCCGGTCGGCACGCAAAAGCTGATGGATCGCCCGGGCCCGCCCAGCGCAACCGCAGATGTAAAGTAATAGACGGTCTGGGCCATGATTCGTGCCCAGTTGATCGAATTGACGCCCGCCAGCGCCAAGCGGTCGCGCCGCTCAAGATCGTTGAACATGGCCTTGAGCAACGCCTGGCAATCGTCAAACGTCCCTTCGATGGCGATGTTGTGCACGTTGGGCGCGTCGCAGGTCGTCATCTGCCGCCGTTGAACGTCGCTGACACGTTCATGCGGATGCAAAATGAAGATCTCGATCGCCTCGCGCCCGGCAAACGCCTCGATCGCCGCGCCACCGGTGTCCCCCGACGTCGCGCCGACGATCGTCGCACGGACGCCGCGGCGGGTAAGCGCGCGGTCCATCAGCCGCGCAAGCAGTTGCATCGCCACGTCCTTGAAGGCAAGCGTGGGGCCGTGAAACAACTCCAGAAGCCACTGATTGGGCGCAAGCTGCGCCAGCGGAGCAATCGCGGAATGGGAGAACGTGGCGTAGGCGTCTACGGCAATTTCGTGGAACTCGTCCTCCGGGATATCCGAGCCGACAAAGGGCGCCATGATCCGGGTCGCCACATCGGCGTAGGACAAGCCGGAAAGCGCCGCGATGTCCGACGACGCAAGGCGGGGCCACGTCTCGGGGACATAGAGGCCGCCATCGCGGGCAAGTCCCGTCAGCATAACGTCCTCGAAGCCGAGCACCGGCGCCGTTCCGCGGGTGCTGACGTAGCGTATTTCGTTGGTCTTATCGGGCATGAAATCGACCGCCATACTATGCGCGCGCACGGTAAAGGCGAAGCGTCGGCCCCGCAAGCGCAAGTACCGGTTTTAGGTGAATGCGGTCAGGCGGCGGTCCGGCGCCGCACTCTGTTAACCACATAGACGGCGACCACGACGAGGAGGCCGCCGGCAAGACCAAACCAGGTCAATGCGTATTGCAGATGGTTGTTGGACAGCTTCAGGCGGGTCGCGCCGCCTTTCGGCCCGTCACCTGGCAGCGATTGCGCTTCCATTTCCACGAAAAACGGCACAACCCGGCTCTGGTCCTGTGATGAAAGGGCAGACCGCGCCATGCCCTCCAGATCACGCCAATACCAGATGTTCCGATCCGCTTCATTGTCGGGCGTGAAAGCGCCCGGCGTCTCGGGCCGCCGCGCCAGTGCGACGATCTCGACCGGGCCTGAGATCTGGCCCGCCGCGCGCCGATCGGCGCTCTTGAGTTCATCGGGCACAAACCCACGATCCGCAATCACGATCGCACTGCTATCGGTTTCGAACGGCGTGAACACGCGCCAGCCGGACTTTCCGTCGATCACCGAAAACAGATACCGCTCCTTGTCGTGAAGAAAACGGCCCCTCGCCTGCACCCTTACATATTCAACATCGCCGGTCTTGTTCCAGCGCGCAACGGCCTCCTCCAACGGTACGGGCCGTGCGTCGACCCGCTCCGCGATCTGCGCGATCAGGCCCTCCTTCCAGGCAAGACGCTGGAGCTGCCAGAAGCCGAGATATACGAGCACCGCGAAAGCAATCGCTGCGAACGCGGTCAACCAGATGAGATCGCGTTTCACTTCAACCCATGTCCTATCGTTTGGCGATCCGGCCTTCCTCGGCCTTGTGCCGGTATTGGAGCGCAATCAGCGTCGCCTTGAACGGGCGCAAAAGTCCGATGCATAACAAGGCGGTCAGCGGCAACCAGAGCGCCGCGTGGAGCCAGTATGGCGGCTGGTACATGACCTCGACGATCAAGGCCGCCGCCACGACGATGAAGCCGGCGATCAGAATGATGAAAACCGCGGGCCCGTCTCCGCTATCGGCAAATCCGAAATCAAGCTTGCAGACCTCGCACCGGGGCGCCACCCGCAGGTAACCCGAAAACAGCTTTCCCTTTCCACACCGCGGACAACGCGAAAACAATCCCGCCTTCAGCGTCGCGGCGAGCGGCGTTTGCTGCCGGTCGGCCATCTGGCTGCTCCTCACCGCCCGTGCGGGCGGGGCGCGCAGATCAATGCTCCGCCGGCACCCCTGCTGCCCAGACATAGATGGCGCTGAACAGGAACAGCCACACCACGTCGACGAAATGCCAGTACCAGGCGGCCGCCTCGAAACCGAAATGCTGCTTCGACGTGAAATGCCCCGCAAGCGCGCGGAACAGAATCACGATCAGGAAAATCGTACCGATGATCACATGTGCGCCGTGGAAACCGGTCGCCATGAAGAACGTGGCGCCATAGATGCTGTCACGGAACCCGAAAGGCGCGATAGCGTATTCGTAAACCTGCAGAGAGGTGAATATGATTCCGAGAATGATCGTCAGAACCAATCCCAGGATCAGGCCGCGACGGTCGTCATTCAGCAGCGCGTGATGCGCCCAGGTGACCGTGGTGCCCGATGTCAACAGGATCAGGGTGTTGACGAGGGGAATCTCCCACGGATTGAACGTCTTGGTTCCCTCAGGCGGCCAGACTCCACCCGTGAACTCCGTGCGCGCCACCTGGACGGCCTCGTCCGGGAACAGTGCGGCGTCAAAAAAGCCCCAGAACCAGACGACAAAGAACATCACCTCGGAGGCGATGAACAGGATCATCCCGTAGCGCAAATGCAGCTGAACCACGGGCTTGTGCGCACCCTCGATTTCAGCTTCGCGTATGACATCCCGCCACCAGACGAACATGATGCCGGCGATAAAGATCGCTCCGACGATGAAAACATAGGGTCCTTGCAGCCCGAACAGACCTTCGCCCCCGTCCAGCGACCGCATCCAGATGATCAAACCGACAGCAGCAATGAAAGCCGCAACGCCACCGAGAATCGGCCACGGACTCGGCTCTACCAGATGATAATCATGTTGGGTCGCATGCGATTTCGCCATGGTCTCGCTCCGTTTGTCCCCCCAAGGGCATTTCCCATTCTCGTCCCGGCAAGGGACGCACTATTCGAATCTCTGCAAACTCATGTCCCGTCGGCGCCGGTCTTGCCCGTTTCCGCGGCAGCGACCGTTTCGTCGTTCTCCACGGGGAAGAACGTATACGACAGCGTGATTTCCTGGATGTTCATTGCCTCCGGATCATTCACGATTTCCGGATCGACGAAAAATGTCAGCGGCATGTCCACACGTTCGCCGGGCTCAAGGGTCTGCTCGACAAAACAGAAACACTGGATCTTGTTGAAGTACTGGCCCGCCGCCTCCGGCGTCACGTTGAACGTGGCCGTTCCAGTAAGGGCTGCCTCGGTGATGTTCTTGGCTTCGTAGTGCACCAGCGCGCTCTCGCCGATCGGGATTTCGACCTCACGCTGGACCGGTTTGAAATGCCAGTCTATGCCGCGCGCGAGATTGGCATCGAACCGGATCACCATCTTGCGGTCGAGCACGATGTCCGGCGCCTGTTCGGCACGCTGGGTCGTACCGCCATAACCGGTCACGCGGCAGAACAAGTCGTAAAGGGGAACGGCTGCGTAGGACATTCCGAGCATGCCGAAGACGATAGCCGCCATGGAGAATGCGACCTTGCGATTGCTGGGCCCGCCCTTCGCTTGCGCCGTACCCGTGTCTTTTTGTTTTGCGTTTTTACTGTCCATGTCTTTGAGTCTCTTCCGCACTAGAAGGGTCGGTTCATCACGTTCGAGCCGAGGCGAACGATGGTGACCAGGTAGAACAACACCACGATTCCTGCCAACACGCAGCCAATCGCGATCGATCGTGTCCGCCGGCGTTTTTTCTCCTCATCCGTGAGTTGCATCGCATCGCTCAAACCGGAGTCCACACATTTACGCCTGCTACCGTCATTTGCTCGACGAGAAGCACGGCAAACAATAACAACAGATACAGAACCGAAAAGCCGAAAAGCTGCCGAGCCGCGTGCTGCGCCGTCTGGCCCTCGCGCAAGGTAAACACCCGCCACGCCAGGATCACGAAAAGCACGCCAAGCACACTGGCCGAGACGGCGTAGGCAATACCGCCCGTGCCAAGTACCGCCGGCAGTACGCCGAGCGGCGCAAGTATCAGGCTGTAAATGAGGATCTGACGGCGTGTGGAGTCACCACCGGCGACAACCGGCAGCATCGGCACGCCGGCTTTTGAATAATCGCCCGCCCGGACAAGCGCCAGCGCCCAGAAATGCGGCGGCGTCCACATGAAGATAATCAGAAACAGAATGACGGGTTCCAGGCTGACACTGCCGGTGGCGGCGGCCCACCCGATCACCGGGGGCAGCGCTCCGGCGGCACCGCCGATAACGATGTTCTGCGGCGTGCGGCGTTTCAGCCACATCGTGTAGACAAACAGGTAAAAGGCGATGGTCACGGCGAGCAACCCCGCCGCAAGCCAACTCACCAGAAGCCCCATCGAAAAAACAGAACCGGCGGCGAGCACCGTACCGAATGTGAGAGCTTCCTCGGCCGCCACCCGACCGCGCGGCACGGGACGTGTTGCGGTGCGTTGCATGACCGCGTCGATGTCCGCGTCGTACCACATGTTGAGCGCACCGGAAGCACCCGCGCCGACGCCGATACAGATCAGCGTCGCAATTGCCAGAACGGGATGCATGGAACCCGGCGCAACAACCAGCCCCACAAGTCCGGTAAACAGGACAAGCGACATCACCCGCGGCTTCATCAGTTCCACGAAATCGCTGACGGTGCCGTTCGGCACCGCCCGCTCAAGACCCGATTGGCCGATGTCCAGGCTTGTGTCAGTCATCGCATAGAACCCGCAGACCCGTCATGCGCCGGTCGAACCTCGCCTCTACTTGATGCGCGGAAGCTGCTCGAACTGGTGGAACGGTGGCGGTGAGCTCAGCGTCCACTCGAGCGTGGTTGCGCCCTCACCCCACGGATTGCCAGCCGCCTTTTCCTTCCGCTGGAAGGCAAGAAACACGCCGAACAGGAAGATCAGCACGCCGAAGCCGGAGATATAGGATCCAACCGACGACACGTAATTCCAGCCTGCGAATGCATCCGGATAGTCCGCGTAGCGGCGCGGCATCCCGGCCAGACCCAGGAAGTGCTGCGGGAAGAACAGCAGGTTGACGCCGATGAACGACACCCAGAAATGCAGCTTGCCGATAAACTCGGAGTACATGTAACCGGTGATCTTCGGGAACCAGTAATACCAGCCCGCGAACAGACCGAACGTCGCGCCAAGCGACAGCACGTAATGGAAGTGGGCAACAACATAATACGTATCGTGCAATGACCGGTCGACACCCGCATTGGCGAGAACGACACCGGTCACGCCGCCGAGCGTGAACAGGAAGATGAAACCGAATGCCCACAGCATCGGTGTCTTGAACTGGATCGATCCACCCCACATTGTGGCGATCCATGAAAACACTTTCACCCCGGTGGGCACCGCAATGACCATCGTCGCCGCGACGAAATAGGCCTGGGTATTGAGTGAGATGCCTGCCGTGTACATGTGGTGCGCCCACACAACAAAGCCGACGGCACCGATCGCGGCCATGGCATAGGCCATGCCGAGATAACCGAAGATCGGCTTGTTGGAGAAGGTCGCGATCACATGGCTGATCAGACCGAAGGCCGGCAGAATGATAATGTACACTTCCGGATGACCGAAGAACCAGAACAGGTGCTGGAACAGGACCGGGTCCCCGCCACCGGCAGCGTCAAAGAACGTCGTGCCGAAATTGCGGTCGGTCAGCAGCATCGTGATGGCGCCGGCGAGCACCGGAAGCGCCAGCAACAGCAGGAACGCGGTCACCAGAATGGACCAGACAAACAGCGGCATCTTGTGCAGCGTCATGCCGGGTGCACGCATGTTGAAGATCGTCGTGATGAAGTTGATCGCGCTCAGGATTGACGACGCACCGGCGACGTGCAGCGACAGGATCGCAAAGTCCATGGCCGGCCCGGGTGACCCGCTCGTCGAGAGCGGCGCATAGATCGTCCACCCACCGCCGACACCTTCGCCACCCGGCTCTCCCGGAACGAACAAGGAGATGATCAGCAGCAGAAACGCCGGGGGCAAGAGCCAGAAGGAGATATTGTTCAGGCGCGGGAACGCCATGTCCGGCGCACCAATCTGCAACGGCACGATCCAGTTGCCAAAGCCGCCGAACAGCGACGGCATGATCATGAAGAACACCATGATCAGCCCGTGGGCGGTCGTGAACACGTTGTACATACCCGGATCGCCGAAGATCTGCATGCCGGGGCTTTGCAATTCCATGCGCATGGCGATCGACAACAAGCCGCCGATGATCCCGCCAATCAGCGAGAAGATCAGGTACAACGTCCCGATATCCTTGTGGTTGGTCGAAAAGAGGTATCTCTTCAATCCCGTCGGATGATCGTCGTGATGTGCGGCTTCTGCTTTGCCCGCCATGTTGAAGTCCTCGTCTTTGCCTGTCCGGACGTTAAAGCGCCCGTTTTCATCGGTTCAGTTGTTCAACTCGCCCTAGCCCTAGCGCTTCAAATTAGCCAGTTGAGAGGGTCCGCTGTCAGTCGTCTTCTCCGGCCGCGCTGGTGCGCTGGCAAACTCCCTTTTCGCCTGCTCAAGCCAGGCCGCGTACTCCTGCTCCGTCACGACGCGAACCGCAATGGGCATGAATGCATGCCTCGACCCGCAAAGCTCCGAGCACTGCCCATAGAACATGCCGGTTTTTTCGGCGCGGAACCATGTGCGAAGCACGCGCCCCGGAACCGCATCCACCTTCACGCCGAACGCCGGCACGGTCCAGTTGTGCAGAACGTCTGCCGCGGTAATGAGAACATGGATGTTCTTGTTCACGGGCACGACCACGTCGTTGTCGGTTGCGAGCAACCTCGGCTGGCCGGGCTTCAGGTCTGCGTCCTCGACGAGGATCGAGTCGAACGTCAGATCGTCGTTATCCGGATACTCGTAGCTCCAGTACCACTGATGGCCAATCGCCTTGATGGTCACATCCGCCTTGGGAAAATCGTACTGCGCGAACAGCAGCCGGAACGACGGCACGGCAATCACCACAAGGATGATGATCGGAACCACCGTCCAGAGCACTTCAAGCGTGGTGTTGTGAGTGGTCTTCGAAGGTTTGGGGTTCGCCTTGGCGTTGAAGCGCAACCCGACATAGACCATCAGAGCCAGTACGAAGATCGAAATGACCGTAATGATGATCAGAAGAAAATCGTGGAACTGGTCGATTTGCCTAGCGATTGGCGTAACGGCTTCCTGAAATCCAAGCTGCCATGGCCGCGGTTGTCCCAGTTCGGCGAGTGCCGGTGTTGAAATGAGAAATGACATCGCTGTAGCGAATACCGCGAACACCCCTTTGCCGGGGAAACCGTTAGTCATTTCTTGTGCTCCTATCGACGTTCCCGTTTGATGCCCGGCGACAGTATGCCCCCATGCCGCGCATCTCATCGTTCAGATTTTGCGTGCCCCTGCTCTAGCATCCGCGACGCCTGCGAGACAACCGCAGGTATTAAAGGATTCGCCGGGGGAAACGCCATCATAATTTTGAATCATTCAAAAACACGCGCGCCGCGGCGTTGGCAACCTCAGGTCCGAGATTTGACGTGCGTCAAATCTACGCGCGCAGTGAAGTCCCGTTCCCTCGCAGCCGACATGATTGCGTTTCCCCTGACGCACAGTCCTATTTTGGCCCAAAAGTTGGGCGACAGGCGCCTACGTGCCCGCGCCGGTTGAAACGTGATTCCTGTTAACGAACAACTTTGTGACTGGCATTTTTTAATCTGGATAATGCTATAGTTTCACGACGGTTTTTTACTGATTGCGCCAAGATGATTGCTTCCATTTTCCGATCCGGACGCGCCGTTCTCCGGCAACCTGAACGGTCCGCGCCCGCTCTTTTTCTCGCGGCCTGCCTTGCAGTCGCCACGGTCGGCGTGCCCGCCGCCTTCGCTCAGACAACGCCGAAAGAGAGATTCGGCGACTGGGAAGTCAATTGCGGCAAGCCGCCTGGCGCGCGTCAACAGCGCTGCGCACTCGTCCAAAGCGTCATCGACGAAGAACGCGCCAATGTCGGTTTGCGGGTCGTATTCCTGCTGGCGTCCGACGGGCGGCAGGTTTTGCGAGTCGTTGCTCCGCTCGGCGTTCTGCTGCCGTTCGGGCTCGGTCTGAGGATCGATGAAGAGCCGATTGGCGATAAACCGTTGCCGTTCATCCGGTGCCGCCCGATGGGCTGCATTTCGGAAATCGTTGTGAAGAAGGCGCTGCTGGACAAGCTCAAGGCCGGCAAGACCGCCTTGTTCATCATTGTCGAGACAAAAGAAGAAGGCCGTGCGATTCCCGTTTCCCTGAACGGGTTCAGCAAGGGCCTGGAGCGTCTGACCGCGCTCGCCAAAATCAACTAGGCCCGCACGGCGCATTCGAACGACCGGCTGCGAGTGCGGCGCAGCCGACCGTTCCAGAGACGGGTCAATTCAAAGAGGTCAGCCTTTGACCTCGAACGTCACCTTGCAGTTCACGCGAAAAGACTCGATCTCACCGTCCTTTACGTGCGCTGTCTGATCCTTGACCCAGATCGATTTGATGCCTTTGACGGTTTTCGAGGCCTCTTCGACCACCTTTTGCGCCGCGTCTGACCAGCTCTTCTCGGACTCGGCCATAATCTCAACGGTCTTGTGCACTCCCATTTGCGCCTCCTGTCATACGCATTAATGAAAAAGGCATCATCCAAAGATGATGCCTTTCTACATATAGCAGGGAACCGGGCGTAACTGCGGCGACAGGGGAGAGCGCCGCCGCAACTCAACTTTTGCGTGCAGCGTCACTGGCTTGATAGGTGCGCGCCCACCGCGCCGCGGCGCGGCGGCGTTGCATGCGATCGGCAAGAGCCTCCGAGGGGTCCTCCGACCAATGACGCATAAGGGCCCAATCGACGTCCGACCGCGTCAGACCGATATCCTTCAGAAGACAATCGTGATTGCGAGCGAGTCTGACGATCTCCCGGCGGGAGCGTCGCGCTGCGAGCAGTCCGCTCATATATCGCACGACGCGCGTCCATGCAGAGCGAACGAAAGACCGGCCAGCAGAATGTCTGAACCTCTTCACCTCGAATGGGGCATACGTCATTGTTTCCACTCCGAATTTCAAACGAGCGAGGCCGTTGCGGGAACGGGCACATCCCGCTCCCGCGTGTGACGCTGGTTTTGCTGTGACGTCAGATGGGTGTCATCCAATCTGATGGCAGCGAATATGGAGAGAGTCTTTTTATAAATCAAACAAATGTTTATTATGCGATCCATAACGAAATCTGATTCATTCGGTTTGGAAGAAGCGAGGCGCGAAATGGCATCCCCCCTGCTCGACGCGGATCAATTGCGCACCCTTGTGGCCATAGCGGATACTGGTAGTTTCACCCGCGCCGCCGAAGAGGTGAACAAGACCCAGGCTGCCGTCTCGATGCAGATGCGGCGGCTGGAGGAAATCGTCGGTCGGAAATTGTTCGTGAAGAATGGCCGGCAGAACCAGTTGACCGGCGACGGGGAGCATCTGCTCGAATATGCACGGCGCATCATAACCCTCAACAACGAGGCGATGTCGATTCTCGCCGAACCGGAACTCGCGGGCCATGTGCGTATCGGCACACCGGACGATTATGCGGAACGGTTTCTTCCAGGAATTTTCGCGCGGTTTGCGCGCACGCATCCACTGGTCGAGGTGGAAATTCTCTGTCAGGGGAGCCACTTGCTGATGGAGCTCATCAATCGCGGAGAGCTCGATCTGGCCATCGCCACTCACTCTGATTGCGGCGTACATGGGGAGGTCATCCGCCGCGAACGGCTGTGTTGGGTCGGCTCGCCGCGCCACCGGCTCGAGGAGCGGGAGGTGCTGCCGCTCGCGGCCGGGCCGTCGAGTTGTTCATGGCGGCATTCGGCGACGAGGGCGCTTGATGAACTCAACCGTCCCTATCGGGTGCTTTATACGAGCCCGAGCGCCACGGCGGTTGTCGCCGCCGTGATGTCGGGGCTCGCAGTGACGGTGCTTCCGGAAAGTGCGGTCCGTCCCGGCATGCGGCGCCTGAGCACAGACGAAGGCTATCCGGACCTGCCCTATTGCGATATTGCGCTGCTTCGCGCGGCAGGCGGCACATCATCAAGCGTCGACGCCCTGGCAACCCACATCGAGGACAGCCTGAGCAATCTGGATTTTGCGACCCAGCCCTGGATGTAAGGCCCCGGCGTCGTTCAAAAGTACTCCGGAAAAGCACGCACAAGGGCGCACCGCACCCGGTCCCGAACGGGTACGGCGGTGTCCGGATAATCGAACGCCAGGCCCGTAACCGTTTCAAACAGCGCGACATACTTGCCGGCGAATTCGAGAAGCGTGTCATTCGGGATCTCGGGGATCGCTTCGGTGTAGGGATCGCATCTTTGGCGTATCCACAGACGCAGGAACTCCTTGTCGAGACTTTCCGGTTCCGCGCCCGCGCTCAGACGTGCGTCGTAACTGTCCGCCTTCCAGTAGCGGCTCGAGTCGGGGGTGAGGATCTCGTCAGCCAGAATGATCCTACCCGCCTCATCGAGGCCAAACTCGAACTTCGTGTCGACGAGGATCAGGCCGTTGCGCGCGGCGATTTCGCGACCGCGCGCGAAGACGGCAAGGCTCTTTTCGGCAACGTCGTCCCACTGGGCCTGGGTGAGCAGGCCCTGCGCGACGATCTGGGCTGCCGTCACCGGCGCATCGTGTTCGCCGGCCGCCGCCTTCGTTGTCGGCGTGATGATCGTCTCGGGGAGTTTCTGGTTCTTGTGCAGGCCGTCGGCGAAGCGATGTCCGTAGAGGACGCGCTCACCGCGCTCATACATCGGCCAGATGCTGGTCTCGGTGGAGCCGGTCATGTAATCGCGGACGACCATTTCGACCGGCAGGATCTGAAGCGTCCTGGCGACGACCACATTCGGGTCGGGATAGTCGAGGACGTGATTGGGGCAGATATCTTGCGTCTGCTCGAACCAGTAGCGGGCGGTTTGCGTCAGCACCTGCCCCTTGTAGGGAACGGCCGCGAGCACATGGTCGAACGCGGACTGCCGGTCGGTCGCGATCATCACGCGGCGCCCATCCGGCAGATCGTAGGAGTCGCGGACCTTGCCACGGTGAAAGGCCGGCATTTCGGGAAACTCGGCGTCCGTGAGAACGCCCGCGAGCGCCATCTTGTCGTGTTCACTGAGGCTCATTGTCTTGTTTCCGGGCGCGCGGCGCGCCACCGCGGTGCTCAGAAGGCTTCCCTCTCAAAGACCTTGTCGATGTCGCCGCCCCAATCCTTTTCGTATGCCTCGAGCATCTGCTCGGCCGGCGTCTTTCCCCTGGCGAGATTGTCCTCGGCGATCTGCAGGAACTGGGTCTCGTCGTTGCCCGACCGGTCGAGCCGGTTGCGGGACTTGAGACCGGACCGCGCGATGGCCATGCTCTGGCGCGCGATATCAAGGACCTTCCCGGAACGGAACGGAGCATTGAGGCCAAGCTTTGGCGCCGCGTCACGGAGCGACTGGCGCTCATCCGCCGTCCAGTCCTTCACCAGATCCCATGCCGCGTCGATCGCGGTCCCGTCGTACAGCAATCCGACCCAGAACGCGGGCAGCGCGCAGATGCCACGCCAGGGCCCGCCGTCGACGCCGCGCATTTCCAGAAACTGCTTCAGGCGCACTTCGGGGAATATTGTCGAAACATGATCGGTCCAGTCCGCCTCGTTCGGCTTTTCGCCGGGCAACGCCTCGAGTTTGCCTTCCAGGAAATCGCGAAAGGAGCATCCCGCGACATCGATATACGCGCCATCGCGGTAGACGAAATACATCGGCACGTCGAGGGCATAGTCCACGTAACGCTCAAAGCCCATGCCGTCTTCAAAGGCCCACGGCAGCATGCCGGTGCGGTCCGGGTCCGTATCGCGCCACATTTCGCTTCGATAGGACAGAAACCCGTTCGGCTGCCCGTCCTTGAACGGTGAGTTTGCGAACATGGCCGTCGCGATCGGCTGCAGGGCCAGCCCGACGCGGAGCTTCTTCACCATGTCCGCCTCGTCGGCGAAGTCGAGATTGACCTGGATGGTGCAGGTGCGGTGCATCATGTCGAGGCCATGATGTCCCATGCGTGGCATGTAGGCGCGCATGACATTGTAGCGGAGCTTCGGAACGCGTGGCGTTTCCTCGAGCGTCCACTTGGGCGAGAAGCCCAGGCCGAGGAATCCGATGCCCCACGCATCGCCGATCTGCCGCACCTGTTCGAGATGCTGCGCGGCCTCCTCGCATGTCTGGTGCACGGTCTCGAGCGGCGCGCCCGACAACTCGAATTGTCCGCCGGGCTCCAGGCTGATCGACCCGCCGAGCGGCGTTCCGGTCTCCTTGAGGGCGATAATGTTGTCGCCTTCCTTGATCGCCTCGTAGTCGTAGCGGCGCGCCATTTCCGCAAGGAGAGCGTGGATGCCGTGTTCCCCGTCGTAGGGAAGCGGCTTCGGACCCGACGTGAAGAACCCGAATTTCTCGTGCTCGGTTCCTATCCGCCACTGCGCCTGCGGCTTGCACCCGCGCTCGAACTCGGCGACAAGCTGCCCCCGCGATTCGATCGGAGGACTGTCGGGCGTGTCCTGCCGTGTGGACATGAATTCTCCAGCAAAATCGGAAGCGTCGGCGCAGGGCAACGGCCCCGCAGGAATCAGGCGCCCGTTATGAACCCGGTTGCAAGCATCTGGCAAGCGTCAGTGCCAATCCCCCAGCACCGCATTCACCAAGGCGAGCGCTGCAACCGCGGCGGTATCGGCGCGCATGACCCGTGGTCCGAGAGAGATTGGCGTGACGAACGGCAGGGATATCAGGCGGTTCCGCTCCGCCTCATCAAAGCCCCCCTCCGGGCCGATGAGAACCGCGAGCGGCCCCGGCTCGGTTTGTTGTAGCGCCTCCAGGGGCGAGGCAATGGGCGCGTCTTCATCGCAGTAGATGATCGGGCGCTCCGCGTCCCAATCCCGCAAAAGTGCATCCAGTGGCGCGGGCGCCCTCACGTCCGGAATGCGCAACACGCCGCACTGTTCGGCGGCTTCGATCACATTGGCGCGCATGCGTTCGGAATTCACCCGCGCCACGGCCGTATGTTGCGTCAGCACCGGCTGCAGGGCGGCCACGCCCATTTCCGTCGCCTTCTGCACCATATAGTCGAGACGGGCGCGCTTGAGCGGAGCGAACAGATATTCGACATCCGGCCCGGCGGCCTGTTCGCGCACACGTTGAAGGGGTTGCAATGCGCATCTGGCACGCCCCTGAACGACGAGCTCGGCACGCCACTCCCCTGTCCGGCCATCGAAGATCAGCAGTTCGGCACCAGACTGCAGACGCATGACATTCATGAGGTAATTCGCCTGGCCACGCGTGCAGGCAATCTCACGGCCCACATCGGGCGTATGGTCGACAAACAGCCGGATGGAATTGGCGCGCATGCCGCCTCCTCACATGTCAGGACTGGAACACCAGTGAACGCGCCCCGGGGAACGCATCCATTGCGGCGGGACAAATCACCTCATATTAAGATAGGACGGTGACAGCGTGCGAGTCCCGCACGCGCCACCGCACCTGCGGTCCAGCAAGCAGACATGTCGCAGCACGTCAAAACAAATGGCTCTTCCGGACGGACGGTTGCCGATGCGGTACCGGGGAACTGGGTCGACCGGATCGCGCCGGAGAGCTGGCGCCCCTATCTGCGGCTCGCCAGGGCGGATCGGCCCATCGGTGTCTGGCTGCTGCTTTGGCCGTGCTGGTGGTCGCTGGGTCTGGCGGGTGTCTCTGCGGGGGCCGGCTATCCCAGCCTCTGGTACATGCTGCTGTTCGCCATAGGATCGTTCGTCATGCGCGGGGCCGGATGCGCGTGGAACGATATCATCGACCGGGACTACGATTCCCGCGTTGCCCGCACCATGTCCCGGCCAATTCCGTCCGGGCAGATTTCATTGCTGCAGGCACAGGTCTTCATGTGTCTTCTGGCATTCATCGGACTGGGCGTCCTGCTTCAATTCAATCAGTTTGCCATCCTGCTTGGCATCGCCTCGTTGCTGCCGGTCGCAATCTATCCGTTCATGAAGCGCTTCACCTATTGGCCGCAGCTCGTGCTCGGGTTCGCGTTCAACTGGGGGGCGCTCATGGGCTGGGCGGCGGAGTTTGGCAGCCTGTCTCTCGCCCCGCTTCTCCTGTACGGCGGTGCGGTAGCCTGGACCGTCGGTTATGACACCATCTATGCGCATCAGGACAAGGAAGACGACGCGCTGCTGGGCCTGAAATCCACGGCGCTGAAGTTCGGTGAAAAGACCAAGCCGTGGCTCGCCCTGTTCTACGTGATGACGCTCGCCGGCATCCTCGCGGCGGGGTACTTCGCCGGGGCCGGTCTCGCCTTCTTTCTCATCATGGCCGCAGGCGCGGCTCATCTGACATGGCAGACGGTGACGCTCGACGTGACAGATGAACGCAACTGTCTGAAACGGTTCCGCGCCAATCGGGATTTCGGCGCCATTGTATTTGCCGCTCTCGTTGCCGATATGGCGCTCCGGGCCCTCGGCTGATCACGCAAGAACCCCGCTTGCGCCGCATCCGGTCACGAGGCGTCAAAGCCGGGGGAAGTCCGCGTGTTCGCGTTCGATGGTTTCGCGCACATACGTGCCGAGCGTCGCATACTGCGCGGTCAGCGGTGAGGATTTCCGCCAGACCAGGCCGATGGTGCGGTATATCGGCCGGCCCTTGATCTGACGCGCGGTGACGGCCATGTCCTGATCGAGAACCGACCGCACGAAAAGTCCGGGCAAAAAGGACAGGCCGCTGCCCATACCGACCATCTGCCGCAAGGTATCGAGGCTCGTCCCCTCAAAGTCGAAACGCAGCCGCGCGCCGATTTCCTCGCAGATCGATTCCACCTGCTCATGCAGTTGATGCCCTGTCTCGAGCGTCAAAATGGACTCGCCATACAGGTCGGCCCGCTCGATCTCGTCCTTGGCGGCGAGCGGATGGTCGTTCGCCATCACAATGAACAACGGTTCCCGGAACAGGGCCTTGGTATCAATATCGGCGGCCTTGACCGGCAACGGCGTGATCAGGACGTCGTAGCGGCCGCTCTGCAAGCTGCGCGGCAGCGTTTGCGGAACTTCTTCACGCACGAACAGCCGGAGCTCCGGATAGTCGCTGTGCAGCCGCGGCAGCATCTTCGGCAACAGATACGGGCCGATTGTCGGCGGCAGCCCCAGCCTGATGGTCCCGCCAAGGCCCTTGCCGTAGCTCAAGGCCATTTCCCGGATTTCCTGTACGCCCTGCAGAACGCGCCGGGCGGTGTCGAGACACTGCTCGCCCAACGGCGTGAAGATCACGCCTGAACGGCCGCGCTCAACCAACTGGGCACCAAGCCTTTCCTCCAGCGCTTTCAGCTGCGCACTCAAGGTCGGCTGGCTGACGCCGCACTGTTCGGCGGCCCGCCTGAAGTGTTTTGTCTCGGCGAGGGCGACCAGATATTCGATCTGACGAATCGACGGCATCTCCTGCTCCAAAAGCGTTGTGTCTGCGAGCGCGGCATCACAGACACGATTCGTTCGGTCCGCCGCAAGCCAAATTATCCAATAGATAAAATCTATTAGATTTTTGTCAACAATGCATTGGCATTTATCGCCCTCAGAACCCAGCTTCAAAAGAAAAGTCGCGGAACTTCAAACGCTGATTCAAGACATATGAGCAATGGTAACAGGCAATTAGGTTCGATCCCCCCGGAGACGATTGCCGTGGCCGTCAACAGAACCATGATGTATCTCGCGGTTCTGACGGTCACGGTGATCTTCTTTGTCGCATCGTTCCAGCCCAGACCGGTTTTGCTGCCCGCCATGAGCAGTCTGCTCACAATCTGCGCGTTCGCGGCCGCCCTGTTCGCGCTCGTCCGCGTTCAGCCCTTCAATGCTCCATTCCTGACATTTTGGGACCTCGCCGCGGTCTGGCTGTTCGTTGCTATTGGTCTGGGCATGCTCGCCGACCCTGAAGCCATCAAGGCCTATCATGCGTCCGTACTCGATGCCTCGTCTCCCGCCGGCAGCGAAACGGCCGCGGCTGAGCAACCGGTCCCGACTCCGCAAGCCGGTGCAAGCGCGACGCCGCCAGCCCCGCCGCCAGCGGCGCCCGCAACAAATTGAGGAACGCCATGAATCGATTCAAGAACATTCTGGCCGTCTATAACGACGTCATTGGTGCGGAGGATGCACTGACCCAGGCGGCAGCACTCGCCACGGCAAATCGCGCGCGGCTGACCCTGATCGACGTGCTCCATCCCTCGACGTCGACGCCGGAGCAGCGCCGGGAGCGGGAAAAGTGCCTTCAGCGCACGGTCAACCACCTCAAACTCGACGGCGTCCAAAGAACATCCTTCAAACTGCTGAGCGGCGTGGAAGCCGTCGAGATTATCAATCAGGTCGTGCGCCACGAGTACGATATCGTCATCGCAAGCGCAGAGGGCGGCAGTCCAATCCGCAACGCCTTGTACGGAAAGCCGGCCATCCGGCTGATCCGCAAATGCCCGTGTCCGGTATGGCTCCTGAAGCCCGGCCATTCGCTGCAATACGGCCGCGTCATGGCGTGCGTGGACCCCGACCCCTCACGGCCGGAATGCGATGAGCTCAATACCAAGATCATGGATCTGTCGACGTCTCTGGCCACAAGTTACGATGCCGATCTCCACATCCTCCATGCCTGGGAAGTGGTCGGGAAGGATCGCGATACATTGAGCTCGGAGATCGCGGACACGACACGCGTCTCTCTTCTGGAAAAACACCAAGGCATCCATCAGGAACGGATCGATCAGCTGCTTTCGAATTACCGGCTCGAGCGCATTCCGCACACGGTGCACGTGCCGCAGGCGTTACCGGAGCGCGCCATACTGAAGACCGTTAATTCCGAAGCCGTCGACCTGATTGTTATCGGCGCGTCATCCAGGGCCGGCATTTCCGGCTTTCTGACTGGACATGCTGCAGAATCGATACTTGCAGCTGTGCGCGGTGGCGTTTTGACGGTCAAGCCTGACAGCGTCGCCGCGGCATATGGCATTGACTCCGCACCACCCTTCGAGAAGGCGCTCGAGGTGGCCTGAGCCTGTCGGCCATTCTCACGGGCTCGCTCCTCTACATCTCCTGCCGATCGGCACCCGGCCGGCGCGGCAGAGACGCCTGACAGCGCCGGCGCGGGCACTGCGGCACGATCGTCAGGGGCTCCTCTTGTGATCCAATACGAACTGCCATACGAATGAGGGAGTGGGCACTTTCTCTTACTTTGGCCTTTCCGGGCGGAGCACATGCACTCATTGATGAGCAGGTTTCTCGTTGCCGTCGTTGCCGGCAGCTTTTTGGTGTCTGGCACCGCCGTGCTGGCAGAGAGCGAACGGTCGATCGCGCTGGGCGCCGCCGTTGTCGCGAAGCCCAAATATGAGGGCTCTGACGAACACGACGTCTTTGTGATCCCGCTGTTCATCCCGAAATTCTCGGACTCCGCGGACGAAAACCCGTCCCTGTTCAAGAAGATTCGCAGGCGCGTTGATATTCGCGGCCTCGACGATGTCAGGATACGCGTCTCCCGCCCCGGCGGCTTCGAATTCGGTGCCGTGACCGGTTACATTACCGACCGGGACCAGAGCGACGCGCGGCGGTTGCGCGGCTTGGGCGATGTTGACGGAGGTCTGGTGCTGGGCGGCTACGCCGGCATCCGGCGGGGGCCGGTTCTTTTCGACGTCGCCATCATCGACAAGGTGACAGGTGACGACGCCGGCTTTCAGATCCGCCTCGGAGCCGGAACCGAACAGCAGATCTCCGAGCGGGCGACGATCTCCGCCACCGTTGGCACGACGTTCGCCAGCGACGACTACATGCAGACCTATTTCGGTGTGACCCCGGCGCAATCGGCCGCATCTGTTGCCGGCCTCCCCGCATTCAACGCGAGCGGCGGAATCAAGGATGTGTATTTCGAACTCAGCAGCGAGCTCGAACTCAGCGACCGCTGGCTGCTCAGGGCCTCGGGGCGGTATGCCCGCCTGCTCGGCGATGCCGCCGACAGCCCGGTGATAGAGACCGAGGACCAGCTGTCGGGATCGATCGGCCTCGGCTACCGCTTCTACCTGACCAGATAGACCGCCGCCTCACGTCAACGCACCCGCCCGCCCCGTTCGCATGTCAGCGCTTCCATGCATGGCGCGCCTCATAAAGAAGCGGCGCAAGACCGAAGTCTTGCGCCGCTTGCGCAGGCACACTTGACGGTCCGCACAAACCGTCATGCACTCTCCATTGCAACTGTCGCATCCGCGCTCGCGTGCAGGTGTTCGACCAACCCGGGATCGAGCTTCAGGCGCGCCGCGAGCAACGCCAGATAGGCCTGTTCGGCCGCACCGCTCGGATCGATGGCGAGCAAAGATGCCGCGTAAATCTCCGCGCCCTGTTCTGGCGATTTCGCCCGGTCCGCAATGGCACCGATGTCGAGCGGTTTCTCCAGTTCCTGCTCGATGAACGCGGTCTGGCTCGGCCCGAGGCTCAACGCCGCCAGCTGCTCGGATATCTTTTCCCTTTCCTTCGGCGTGATATGGCCGTCGGCCTTCGCCGCAGCGATCATCGCGCTGATAAGCACCGTGGACAGTTCGTCCTGCTCGGCCTGGGACGACGGCAGAAACGCCGTGTCGGAGGGCGGCGCCTCGTACTGTATTTCGCCCGTAGGCTGGGCGGGCTTGTTGGTCTTCCAGTTCTGCCAGGCCTTGTAGGCCAAGCCGCCGACCAGGGCGGCACCACCGACCTGTAATGCGGTTTTGGCGATCTTCTTGGGTTTCTTGCCCCCGAGCAAAAGGCCCGCCAGACCACCTGCAAGGGCGCCTGTTGCCAGTCCGCCCGGCCCGCTGAGCATGCTGTTGAGGTTAAACCCGCCGCCCGAATCGGCCTTGCCGTCCTGTTTGTCCGATTGCGAGCCGCCTTGGCCGAGAAACTGGTCAAGCAACTGCTGAGCTTGCTGCATGAGGGTCCACTCCTTCTCATAAAAACACGCGAGCTGAAGCCCGCGCCCATACCTGAGAAATGGCATGAAAACTCATCAAAACAAGTGATAAAAACTTAAATTTTCGATAGACATTTCCTATCGCAAGCCCCAAGAGCTGGCGATCGAAAAAGCGAGGCACGAATCACAAATGGAGCGCTTCGCGCCAAACCTTCGCTGACACAGACCATCATATAGGTGCGCCCGAGCCAAAAATCAGGTGCGGGCGATGATTTCCTTGCCGGAGACCGCGCGGACAAGGGTCAGATCACCGGCCTCCCGGATCGACGAAATCGCCGAGCGGCGCTCTGCCAGACCGAGCCGGGCCGGACGCGCATGCGGCACATTAACGGAAAGTTTGCCACACTTTTCGATTGGCTCACGCCAGGATCCATCAAGATCTGGAAGCAGCAGCGGCAGGTTCAGGGCACGGGCCCAACTCTGCCAGCGTGCGCCGACATCGCTCATCTTGCGCGAAACATGCAACGGAAAGCAGAGTTTCGGATCGGGATGATGCAGATTGACCGAAACGGCGAAACTGTCGAAGCCATCATCGAGGGCTTCGATCCGGATCGCCACGCCACTGAAGTCTTCAAGTGCCAAGTCCCGGCAAACCGCCGGAACGCCTGAGACTTCGTGCTTTACGGCAACCGATCCTGGACGAATCTCGACCAGATCGCGCGCGCTGCGCGCGCGATCTGAGCTGCTTTCAACCGGCAGGCTGTAGCGCACCGGAAGCGTTCTGGGATCGAGATCCAACGGGCTCATAGGCCAGCGTGCCGCAAGCCCGTGCGGCTGTGTTTGACGCCTCACAATTAACTCCCCCTGAGGTTGTCTGTTGCAACCTTCGACGGTTGTCTTGCGCAACCTTTGTTGTCGGGGAGAATGCCACACACATCTTCTGATCCCCTTAAAGAACGCCGTTAAAGTTTGGTATTCGCTGCGTAAGGCATTTAGAAAGGTTCACAACCCGTCAACTTGCCCGCGCGGCAATTCCAATCGAGACATTCCGAAGCCGTGAGCGAAACCGTCAGGAACGAAGAGTTTGATCTGCTGATCTCCGCCGTTCGCGAGGCCGGAGCCACGGCGCTGTCCTATTTCGGCAATAATCCGCGCCGAAAGACCAAGGCAGACGGAACCGAGGTGAGCGAGGCCGACCTGGCGGCCAATGACGCGCTGAAATTGCGCCTTGCCGCAGACGGTCAGGCATATGGCTGGTTGTCCGAGGAAGACGAAGATGATCTGTCACGCTTGGACCACGCGAAAGTCTGGATGGTCGACCCGATCGACGGCACACGGGCCTTTCTGAACGAAGCGCCCGAATGGACCGTGTCCGCGGCATTGGTGGTCGACGGGCGTCCGGCGCTCGCGGCAGTGTTCAACCCGGTCAAAGACGAGCTGTTTCACGCCCGACACGGCGGCGGCACATTTCTCAACGAGACGCGCGTTTGTGTGCGGGAGCCTGTTGTGCTTGATGGTGCCAGCCTTGCCGCTTCGCCGGGTCTGCTGCGTTCGAAGCGATGGAAGCAGCCCTGGGGAAACGTACACGCGGTGTGGGTGAACTCAATCGCCTATCGTCTCGCTCTGGTGGCCGCCGGCCTGTGTGACGCAACGATCTCGATGTCGCCAAAAAGCGATTGGGATATTGCCGCAGCCGACCTGCTCGTGCGAGAAGCAGGCGGTCTGATGACCGACTACGCGGGAAAGGGTTTCACTTATAACGGGAAGAGCACCAAACAGTCGTCCGTGGTGGCTGCCGGGCCCGCCCTTCACGCGGTGTTGATCGAGCGGACCGTGCAAGCGACAATCTGACCCGTTCGCCAAACAGGATTAACATGAGGAGGCGCGGCAACGCATGGCTGAGAAAGGCGATGAGACACCTGAGAAGCAACTGCTTCATCTGGTGTTTGGTGGCGAGCTGACAGACCTTGAGGGCATCGAGTTCAGCGATCTCGACGGACTTGATATCGTTGGCATTTTCCCGAATTACGCGACCGCGTACGATGCCTGGAAAGGCGCGTCCCAGAGATCGGTCGACAATGCCCACACGCGCTATTTCATCGTCCACATGCACCGCCTGCTCGACCCGGAGACGGACAACGGCGATGCCTGAGCAAGCCCGCCTCCGCCGCCGGCGATGTGGCGCGGCTCCGCATTAGCTGTTAGAACGGCGGTCGATTCTGTGTGGCTGCGTAGCGCACCGTGTATGCATGAAGTTTGCCGACGGAGAACGTAAGTGAAAGACGCACTGTTCACCGACGCGGCCTCCGTAAAGCGAAATGCCGATGAGCTTCAGGTCGAGTACACGACCCGCGAAGTGATCGAACGGATTTGGCACGAGCATTTTCGCCCGAGGATCGGCCTCGTCATTCTCTCCGGCCTGACGCTCGCCTTTGCGGCCGCGACCGCCGGCGCCATTCCGTTCATCATCCAGATGACGGCGGACCATGTGTTCGTCGACAAGAAAGAAGAGATGATCTACCCGATCATGATCTTCATTCTGGTCGTCAGCGTCGCAAAGGCGATCACCGAATATGTCTCAACCGTCGCGGTCGGCTATCTCGGCAATCGTTTCATCGCAGATTTGCGCATTCAGATGTTCTCGAAAATCACCGAGGCCGATCTGAGCTGGATCAACTCGGTGCATTCCGGGCGCCTCATCTCGGGATTTCTGTACGACGCCAATCTTATCCGGCAGACCGCGAGCCGGGCGATGGTGGCGCTCTGCCAGAACCTCATCAAGGTCATCGTGCTTGTCGGCGTGATGCTCTACATGGATCTGAGGTTTTCCGGTGTCGTTCTGATCACCATGCCGCTTGCGGTCTATCTGCTCGGGCGCCAGCGCCGCAAAATGCGCAAGTCGACGACCAAGACGATGCAGGAAACCGGCGATCTCAGCGCATTGATCTCGCAAACCATCTCCGGCCTGCCCATCGTCCATGCCTACGGTCAGGAAAAGCGTGAAATCAAGCGCGCGACGCGCACCATCAACCGGGCACTGGAATTCACGATGCGCGGGGCCCGGGCCCGGGCTGCCTCGGCACCGTTTGTTGAGGTGCTGGTCGGCATCGGCCTCGCCCTTCTCATTTATGTCGCAGGCGTCAAAGGCGTGACGGGCGCGGTCACGCTTGGCCATTTCATGGGCTTCATGACCGCCGCGATGCTGATCTACCAGCCGATGAAAAGCGTGGCGACACTGCAGACCTCCCTCCAGGAGGGCGTCGCGGCGGCAAGCCGCGTGTTCGGCATCATCGACCGCAAGCGCGAACTGGTCGATACGCCCGACGCCAAGCCACTGGACCTCAAGAAGGGAGAGATCGTCTTTGAGAACGTGTCCTTCTCCTACGAGGACGGCGCAACGGTTCTGAAGAATGTTTCGCTCAAGGTGCCGGCCGGGAAGACGGTCGCTCTGGTCGGACCGTCCGGCGCGGGAAAAAGCACCATGATCAACCTCGCGCTGCGCTTCTTCGACCCGCAGAAGGGACGCGTCCTGGTCGACGGACAGGACATCTCCAAGGTAACGACCGCGAGCTTGCGGGACTCCGTCGCGCTGGTGACACAGGACCCGGTATTGTTCGACGAGAGCATCAGCCAGAACATCACCTATGGTTCCGAGGGCAATCACGACGCCGTTGTCGCCGCGGCCAAGGCAGCGGATGCGCACAACTTCATCACCCGACTTCCGGAGGGATACGAAACGCGCGCCGGCGAAGCCGGCAACATTCTCTCCGGTGGCGAGAAACAGCGCATCGCCATTGCCCGCGCCGTGTTCAAGGACGCGCCGATCCTGCTGCTCGACGAGCCGACCAGCTCGCTGGATTCCGAAGCGGAGGCAAAAGTGCAGGACGCCCTCGACAAGCTGATGCGCGGCCGTACCGTGCTGATGATCGCGCACCGCCTCTCAACCGTGATCGAAGCCGATCTGATTTGCGTCCTCGACAAGGGCAGAATCGCGGAAATGGGCCGCCACGAGGAACTGATGGCCGCCGGTGGCCTTTATGCGCGCCTTAACAGCGCGCAGCTCGGCATCATTCCAGATGAGCCGGCTGCCATCGCGGGCGCGCCAGCCAAGAAGAAGCGCAGGACGCGGCGCAAATCTGATCCCGTCTCGGTCAAGTGATCGCGGGTATCGGAAGCGGAGATGGTTTCACGCCTCTTGAAGTCCAGAGCAGTCATCAACACCATCGGCAGATCGATGGCGGCCTATATCCGTTTCGTGAAGCGGACCTCGCACGTCAGTGACGACCCGCCGAACTTCATTGAGAACAACCTTCCCGACACACCGCTGATCATTGCGATGTGGCACGGCCAGGGGCTGTTGCTGCCTTTTATCCGGCCACGCGATGACATCAAGGTTGCCATCATGGTGGCGAAGCACATTGACGGGGACATTGTCCACGCCTCGATCACACCCTTCGGGATGACGACCATTCGTGGCGCGGGTGCAGGGCGCAAGGGGAAGGACAAAGGTGGCTTCGCCGCCTTGCGTGAATGCATGAAGGCGCTGCGAAGCGATACGACGGTGGCGCTGACGGCGGACATACCTCCTGGACCGGCCCGAAAGGCGGGCCTCGGCATCGTCACCCTGGCCAAGCTCTCGGGACGCCCGATCCTGCCCTGCGCGGTCGTGACCAGGCATTATTGGAAGCTGAACACATGGAGTGGCTTCACAGTCAATCTGCCCTTCTCGAAGATGGTGATGGCGGGTGGCAACCAGGTGCGCGTTCCCCGTCACGCCAGCGACGAGGAACTGCAGGCGGCTCGCAAGCTTCTCGAGGATGAACTGAACGAGACCACCGCACGCGCCTATCAATGCGCCGGCACGAAGGAGCGCGGCATATCGGCTAAGGGTGAACCGCCCGCCTTCGGCTTGAAGCTCAAGGCATACGCAGTTCTGACCCGGGCCTTTCAACCCGCCGCATCATTGCTCCTGCGCTACCGCGAACGGCAGGGCAAGGAGGAGAAGACGCATATTACCGAACGCATGGGATATGCGAGCGTCGGGCGGCCTGCAGGGGACATCCTTTGGTTTCACGCCGCGAGCGTGGGCGAAGCGACGGCGGTGTTCCACCTCATCGAACGTCTGGTGAAGGAGCAGCCGACGCTGCGCATCCTTCTGACCACCGGAACGGTGACATCGGCGCGGCTCGCCCGCAAGCGCTTGCCGGATGGCGTCATTCACCAATATGTGCCGCTCGATGCGCCCGAATTCATGACGCGCTTCTTCGACCACTGGCAGCCGACCGCGGTGATCCTGACCGAATCGGAGATCTGGCCGAACATGATCCGAGAGGCCCGCATTCGCAGGATACCGCTTGTGCTCGTGAACGGCCGCATGTCGCCAACGTCCTTCCGACGTTGGCGCAAACAGATGCGTACCGCCAATCCCCTGTTTTCCAGCCTCGACCTCGTGCTCGCGCAGAGCGACCGCTATGCGGTGTCGTTCGAGCGGCTGGGCGCGCGCAATGTCATTGTCGGCGGCAATCTGAAGATCGACGCGCCACCGCCACCTGTTGAGAAGGCAGATTTGAAGAAGCTCCGGAAAGCCATCGGCAAGCGGCCGGTTTTTCTTGCCGCGAGCACACATGTCGGCGAGGACGAAATCGTTGCCGATGCCCATATTGCGCTCAAGGCGGATTTCCCGGACCTGCTCACCATCATCGTGCCCCGCCATCCCGATCGCGGCGAGGAGATCTGCGCCATGCTCAAGGCACGGGGCCTGACCGCCGCGTGCCGCACGTTCGACCCGGCGCCCGATGCAACGCACGACATCTATGTCGGCGACACGATCGGCGAACTTGGCCTTTTCTACTCCGTAGCGCCGGTCGCCTTCATCGGCGGATCCCTGGTGCCGCACGGCGGTCAGAACCCGATCGAAGCGGTCATGCACGAGGTCGTGGTTCTGAGTGGCCCGAAAGTCCACAATTTCGAGGACGCCTATGACACACTGCAGGCGGCAGATGCGTGCATCGAGGTGGCAGATGAAAAGGACCTTGTCGGGAAGGTGAAATCTCTTCTTGAAGACCCGACCGCGCGGCGGGAATTCAACGCCCGGGCCCGAGAGGCGGTAGACGGTATGCGCGGCGCGCTCGAGACGACAACCAGGGCAATTCTCACGTTCCTGCCCGTCGCGCAGAGACCAAAGAAGGAACGGCAACGTGCCTCCTAAGGCTCCGTCCTGGTGGTATGAGAAAAAAGGTCTGCAGCCGCATCTGCTCGCCCCCGCCGCGGTCGTCTGGGACGCGGCAACCCGTTTGCGCTGGTTGTTCACGCGCCCTTCCAGACCGTCACTCCCCGTCATCTGTATCGGCAACTTCACCGTCGGCGGTGCCGGCAAGACCCCCACCGCAATCGCCATAGCCCGGCTGCTCCTCAAGGACGGCGTGCAACCCGTCTTTCTCACGCGCGGCTATGGCGGCTCGGAAAAGGGACCCCATCTCGTTGACGCGGGCCGGGACGACGCACGCCGGGTGGGCGATGAGCCGCTCCTGCTTGCCCGTGTGGCGCCGGTGATCGTCTCCGCCGACCGCACGGCCGGGGCAGCGCTTGCCGCGCAGCAGAACGCCGACGTCATCATCATGGATGACGGATTTCAGAACCCGTCGGTGGCGAAGGACTTTTCGTTCGTTGTCGTCGACCGCGGTGTCGGCCTCGGCAACGGCCGGGTGGTTCCAGCGGGTCCGTTAAGGGCCGGACTGCCCTTCCAGCTCAAAAAGGCCCAAGCTCTGGTTTTTTCCGGAACCGGGGACGCCGCCGAACCGCTGGTTCAATCGGCACGGGCCGAAGGCATCGTCGCGCTGGACGCCTCGATTTCCCCGAGCGAGGATACCGGCTGGCTACACGAGAAGCCGGTCATCGCCTATGCCGGTATCGCGCACCCGGAGAAGTTCTTCGCAACCCTTGAGACCATGAATTGCAATCTCATCCATCGCGGCGCGTATCCCGATCACCATATCTTCACGGCGTCGGATGCGGATCATCTGCTTGAGCTCGCTCGGCAAAAGGAGGCGCAGCTCGTGACGACGGAGAAAGATTTCGTGCGCATTCAGGGCGCGGGCAGTCTCGGACTTCTGAAAGCCAAGACGCGCACCCTGCCCGTCGCATTGCAATTCAGAGATCGGGGGAAAGTTCGGCGCCTGCTTGCGCGCGTCGTCAGGAACGCCGCGCCATGACCTCGCGATACCGCTCCAGCGACGTCTCCGCGCTGGCATAGGCTTCCTGCAGGTCGACGCTCCAATAGCGCAGTTCGTCGAGCGGGATCGGCTGCCCGGTCACCGCGCATCGAACGAAGTCACCGGCCGAGACAATCTGGTATTCGCCATCCCCGTAATTCAGGGTCGCCTCGCCCTTGAGCGGGAATTTCTTTTCAAGACGGTTCATCACAGTGCAGCGTGCCGCATCCAGTTCAAGCGTTGTTCACCGCTCCTAAGATAGGGACAACGGCGGCGATTTGCCAGTTGGCTTTGAGAACTAAAAGAGCGACCCCTGCGGCCCGGCACCGCTCTCCTTTTTCTTCGCTGTGCGTGGTCTTTCGCGCTTCGCCCGGCCGGCCGTCGCGGGCACGCGTCCGTCGGCGAACTCGATCTCGAGCGCATCCCCTTGCGCGACGGCGGCAGCGGACCGCACCATCTCTCCGGCGCCATCACGCACGAGCGCAAAGCCGCGCGCCAGCACCGAACGATGGCCGAGTGACGCGAGCAGGGACGCGCGCGCATCCAACGCCTGACGGCGCCTTTCCGTGCCGAGCCTCAACGCACGGACCGCACGATCGCGGATCTGCAGCAATTGCTCGCGTCCGCGGTTCACTTTCTGGGACAGCACAAAGGGGCGAAGCTGCGTGGCCGCCCGGGTCAGCCGCGTCGCATGCGCGCGGGTGCTCGCGTAAAGCGCGCGCGGCAGTTGCGCCGCCATGGCGTCAAGCCGCTGACGCGGCAGCGCCAGCAGGTCCGACAGCCGCGGCAGCCCCCGTGTCGCCGCACGCAGCGCAACCCGTTGCTGTTCCAAAGCACGCCTCAGCGCCACGCCGAGGCGGTAGCGGGTCTCGCCCAGCCGTTCGAGGAGATCGCTGTGAACCGGCACAGCCCACTCCGCCGCCTTGGTCGGCGTCGGTGCCCGCGCGTCGGCGACAAGATCGATGACCGTCCAGTCGGTCTCGTGGCCGACCGCGGAAATCAGCGGGATTTCGCTCTCGGCAACAGCCCGGGCGACCTGCTCCTCGTTAAACCCCCACAGATCCTCGATGCTGCCGCCGCCGCGGCCGACGATCAGCACGTCGGGACGCGGGATGTCGCCGCCCGTCTCGAGCGCGTTGAACCCGCGGATCGCCGCTGCCACCTCTCCGCCGCACGTCTCCCCCTGCACACGCACCGGCCAGACGACGACGCGCACGGGAAACCGTTCGGCAAACCCGTGCAGCATGTCGCGAATCACCGCGCCCGTCGGCGACGTCACGATGCCGACCACGGAGGGCAGAAAAGGTATCGGTTTCTTGCGCGCCTCCTCGAACAGCCCTTCCGCGGCGAGCTTCTTTTTCAACTCCTCAAGGCGTGCGAGCAGTGCACCGACACCTGCAGGTTCCAGCGCGTCGATGACGATCTGATACCGACTCTGCCCCGGATAGGTCGTCAGCCGCCCGGTCGCGACCACTTCCATTCCCTGTTCGGGCTGCACCTTGAGCCGCGCCGCCTGCCCGCGCCAGATGACGCCCGACAGCACCGCCTTCTCGTCCTTGAGATCGAGGTAGATATGGCCGGACGCGGGACGCGATATACGCCCCAGTTCGCCACGCACGCGCACATAGGAAAACCCCTCCTCAATCGCACGCTTGATCGCGAAGGAGAGTTCCGAAACCGTGACTTCGAGAACATTGTCGCCGTGCGTGTCCGTTTCGCTCCGCGGGTTTTCCACCGGTTTGTGCTCCTGATCTTTTCCTCAAAGCTCGCACAATGTTACATCACGACTGCATACTGACCGCAATCGCGTGTGGAGCAAACTCACATGAATGTCCTGCTGATCGGTTCCGGCGGACGCGAGCATTCACTGGCCTGGGCGCTCGCGGCAAGTCCCCTTCTGACGAAACTCTACTGTGCGCCGGGCAATGGCGGGATCGCGCGCGATGCGGAATGTGTTGCGCTCAACGTCGGCGACCACCAGGCCGTGGCCGCATTCTGCAAGGACCACGCGATCGATCTCGTCGTGGTCGGACCCGAAGCCCCGTTGGTCGCCGGGCTCTCCGACCATCTCAGGAACGAAGGCATCAAGATCTTCGGGCCGTCCCAGGCAGCCGCGCAACTTGAGGGCTCCAAGGCGTTCACCAAGGAGTTGTGCGATCGCAAAAGCATCCCCACCGCGGCCTACGGCCACTTCACCGACGCGGAGGCCGCGAAAGATTATGCGCGTGCACAAGGCGCACCCATCGTCATCAAGGCCGATGGTCTCGCCGCCGGAAAGGGGGTCACCGTCGCGCAGACGCTGGATGAGGCCCTCGCCGCGATTGACGACTGCTTCTCCGGCAAGTTCGGCGCCGCGGGTGCTGAAGTCGTCATCGAGGAATGTCTCATCGGCGAGGAGGCGAGCTTCTTCGCATTGTGCGACGGCAAAAGCGTCCTGGCGCTCGCCACCGCGCAGGACCACAAACAGATTTATGACGGCGACAAAGGTCCCAACACCGGGGGCATGGGCGCCTACTCCCCTGCCCCGGTCATGACCGAAGCCGTTTGCACGCGCACCATGGAAGAGATCATCAAACCAACGGTCGAGGGCATGGCGGAGGCCGGGCTGCCGTTTCAGGGCGTGCTCTATGCCGGATTGATGATCACCGATCAGGGCCCGAAGCTGATCGAGTACAATGTCCGCTTTGGAGATCCGGAATGCCAGGTGCTGATGATGCGGCTGAAGTCGGACTTTCTTGCCGCCCTTCTGGCGACCGCCGACGGTGTGCTCGAAACGTTCGATTTGCGCTGGCACGATGACGCGGCGCTGAGTGTCGTGATGGCAACGCAAGGGTATCCCGGCGCCTATGAGAAGGGCTCGGTCATCCGTGGCCTCGATGCGGCAGGGAGCGATGAGAATGTCGAGATCTTTCATGCCGCGACGTCTGTGAAGGACGGAGAGATCATCGCCACGGGCGGACGCGTGTTGAACGTTACGGCGCGCGGACGAACCGTACGCGAGGCCCGTGACCGCGCCTATGCGGCGATTTCCAGGATCGACTGGCCGGAAGGCTATTGCCGCACCGACATCGGCTGGCGGGCCATCGCGCGCGAGGACGATCAGGCGGCATGAGCGATTTGCCCGACCTCTTCCCAGGATTCGCCTCGCGCACGCTGCGCACCGGAAGTGCCGAGATCTTCATGCGCCTTGGCGGCGACGGGCCGCCATTGCTCCTGCTCCACGGCTACCCGCAGACGCATCACGCCTGGCACCGGCTCGCCCCGGAACTCGCGAAGCACTTCAGTCTGGTCATCGCCGATCTGCGCGGCTACGGACAAAGCCTTGCACCGGCGTCCGACGATGAACACTACACCTACTCCAAGCGCGCCATGGGCATCGACATGTTCGAGATCATGGACGATTTCGGCTTCACCAACTTCATGGTGCTGGGGCACGACCGCGGCGCAAGGGTGGCGTATCGCATGGCGCTCGACTCAGGCGAGCGCATAACGCGGCTGGCGCTGCTCGATATTCTCCCCACATCCGTTATGTGGCAGTCCATGAGCCACGGTCTGGCCATGTCCGCCTACCACTGGACATTCCTCGCCCAGCCCTTTCCGATGCCGGAAACGCTGATTGGCAAGGCGCCGGATTATTACGTCGATCACACGCTGGCGAGTTGGGCGCTGACCAAGGACCTGTCCGTGTTCGACGAGACCGCGCTGTCGCACTACCGCGCGCTGCTCGCCTCCGAGGACCATCGTCACGCCGCGTGCGAGGACTATCGCGCCGGCGAAAGTTACGACCGGCAGGCGGATGAGGAGAGCCGCGCCGCCGGCGACAGGATCACCTGCCCGACGCTGGTTCTGTGGGGCACGGACTATGTGGCCAAGCGTGCCGCCAGTCCACTCGACGTGTGGAAGGAATGGTGCGTCGACGTATCAGGCAAGGCGATCGTGTCGGGGCATTTTCTGGCGGAAGAAGCTCCGGACGAGACGCTTGCCGCTCTCATTCCCTTCCTGAAAGCGGAATGAATTCACGACCCTAGCGTCGATCCCTGAAGAACCCTTTCAGCAACTCGACGGCGCGTTGCTCATCAATTCCGCCATAGACCTCCGGCGCGTGGTGACACGTCGGTTGGCCGAAAAAACGCACGCCGTTGACGACCGCACCGCCCTTTTCGTCCTCGGCGGCGAAGTACAAACGGCGGATGCGGGCGAACGAGATGACGGCCGCGCACATGGCGCACGGCTCGAGCGTGACATACAGATCGCAACCGGTGAGCCGCTCGCTTTGCCGCGCCTTGCAGCCGGCCCGAATGACAAGCATCTCCGCGTGGGCGCTCGGGTCGTTCAGCTCACGCGTCCGGTTGCCGGCCCGCGCGATGATCCGACCCGCTTCATCCACAAGAACCGCGCCGACGGGCACTTCGCCGCGCGCCGCGGCGTCCCGTGCTTCCGCGAGCGCGGCCTCCATGACCGTTTCGGGCTTGCCGGTCTCGGCGGCTTTTGTCAGGTTGCGCGTCATCTCAGACCCCAAGTGGAACGCGAAAGGCCATCCGGTCAAGTGGCAAAACCCGCAAGAGAGACACCTTCATCGAGCGCCGAAGCGCCCATGCGCATCGCCAAGGCAATGGCGCAGGCCGGTCTGTGTTCGCGCCGCGAAGCAGAACGCTGGATCGAGGCGGGCCGGGTGAGCGTCAACGGCAAGCAACTCAAGACGCCCGCCGTCACGGTGACGGCGAAGGACAAGGTGTTTGTCGACGGCAAGCCGCTGACCCGTGCCGAGCCGCCGCGGCTGTGGCGCTACCACAAGCCCAAGGGCCTGATCACCACCCACTCCGACCCGCAGGGACGCCCAACCGTATTCGATGCGCTGCCGAAGGCCATGCCACGCGTCGTGTCCGTCGGGCGGCTCGACATTTCAACGCAAGGCCTGCTGTTGCTCACCACGTCGGGCGAGCTTGCGCGGCATCTCGAACTGCCGGCAACGGGCTGGCTCCGGCGTTACCGCGTGCGCGCCCGCGGCAGGGTTACCCAGGATACGCTCGACACGCTCAAGAGCGGCGTCGAGATCGACGGCGTGCGCTATGGCGAGGTCGACGCGCGCCTCGACCGGGAACAGGGCGCCAATGTGTGGCTGACCATGGCATTGCGGGAGGGTAAGAACCGCGAGGTCAAGCGCATCGCCAGCCATCTGGGGCTCGAGGTCAATCGGCTGATCCGCCTGTCCTACGGGCCTTTTGCCCTCGGCGATCTGAAATCCGGCACGGTCGAGGAAGTCAAAACGAATGTTCTTGCCGACCAGCTCGGACCCAAACTCGCCGGAGAGCTCGGCCTTGAGGCGCCCGGCAAGACACAAGCCAAGAAGCCTTCGCGACGGTCTGTAAAAAGGCGGGTGCGGCGATGAGAATTGTCGCGGGCAAGTTCAAGGGCCGGCCGCTCGCCTCACCGAAAGACCGCGCCACCCGTCCGACGAGCGACCGGGTGCGCGAGGCCGTGTTCAACAAGCTCACACACGGCATCGACGGCTTCTCACTGGAAGGCGCGCGCGTGCTCGACCTGTTTGCCGGCACCGGCGCGCTCGGGATCGAGGCTCTTTCGCGCGGTGCCAGATACTGCCTGTTCATTGAGAATTCGGCGCAGGCACGCGGCCTCATCCGCGCAAATGTGGAAACGCTCCACCTGACGGGCGTCACCAAAATCTGGCGGCGGGATGCGAGCGCACTCGGACCGGCGGGCAATATGGACGCCTTCGATCTCGTCTTCGCCGACCCGCCCTACGGCCAGGGCCTGGGCGAAAAGGCGTTGCGGGCCGCGCACGAAAACGGCTGGATCAAACAGGGGGGCGTTGCCGTTGTCGAGGAAGGCAGCGACAGCCCGTTCATTGCGCCTGAAGGCTATACGGAACTCGACCGGCGCACATATGGCGACACGGAAATCGTCTTCCTGACAGCGGCGTGACGCATCCGTCAGTTCCCGGCGCGCCCCGTTCCGCCCTCGGACTGCGTCTCCCAGAAATCGAGCACTTCGCGGCGATAGGTCTCGGCGCAGTCGCCTGCGCAATCAAGCCATGCCCCGCCGGGCGTTTCGACCTGCCAGTATGTCACCTCGCCGCGCAGGACCTGGCGCTTCGCCCGCACCGCCAGCTTGTCCGAAAAATTGCTCTTCGCGAAGACGGACCCATAGCTGACAATGGTCGGCTCCGGTTGCCTGAACTCCTCGTAGATGTCGAACAGGAAGTAACCCGCCATGGCGGTGACACCGGCAAGAAAGGCAAGCTTGAGAAGGATGAACATGACGCGCCCTATCGTCTAGCGCCGCGAGAACAGCTTCTCGATGTCCGCGAGCTTGAGTTCGACATAGGTGGGCCGGCCATGGTTGCACTGCCCCGAATGCGGCGTTGATTCCATCTCGCGCAGCAGAGCGTTCATCTCGTCAGCCTTGAGACGGCGCCCCGCGCGCACGCTGCCGTAGCACGCCATTGTGGCGCAAACGTCGTGCAACCGCTCCTGCAGGGTGTCAGCCGCGTCGGTCTGCCGGACTTCGTCGGCAAGATCGCGGATCAGGCCGCGAATGTCGGTGTCTCCCAGAAGCGCCGGCATCTCACGCACCGCCACGGCACCGTCGCCGAAGCGTTCCAGCACCACGCCGAATACGGCCAGTTCCTCCGCGCGCGCACCAAGCGCTTCCGCCGCCGTCTCGTCCAGTTCGACCACCTCCGGGATCAGCAGCATCTGCCGGGTAATACCGCCATTGCCGAGCGCGGCTTTCATTTTCTCATAGACCAGGCGTTCGTGCGCCGCGTGCTGGTCCACAATGATCACCGAGTCGTCAGTCTGGGAGATGATGTAGGTGTCGTGGAGCTGCGCCCGAGCGGCTCCGAGCGGGCTCGCCTCATGGTCGGGCGTGGTGTCTGCATCGCTCGTACGCGTGTCGCCGCTCGGCGCGGCAAAGCCTTCAAGGGGTGCCTGGGCCGCCTCGGCAAGCCCTGTCGCCACCCTTGGCGCCGGGCGGGGGAAGGATCGGGCCACAACGCCACCGCCGTGTGCGGGCGCCCCGGCCCGCGCGAAAGCTGACGATGCCAAACTGGAGCTGGCCGCGTGCCCCGCACCCTCCAGCGCTTCACGAAGCGCCCCCACGATGAGCGCGCGCACGGCACCAGGATCACGAAACCGCACCTCAGCTTTGGCCGGATGGACGTTTACGTCCACCTCCTGTGGGGGAACCTCCAGGAACAGGGCAAGCATCGGGAAGCGTCCGCGCGGCAGGAGATCGCCGTACGCCGCCCGCACCGCGCCTCCGAGCAGCTTGTCGCGGACCGGGCGGCCATTGACGAACAGGAACTGCATCATCTGGTTCGCCCGGTTGAGCGTCGGCAGGCCGGCGAACCCGTGCAGGCGCAGCCGGTCCCGTTCCGCGGCGACATGCAGGGCATCCCGCATGAACTCATCGCCCATGATCCGGCCAAGGCGCGCCAGTACACCCTCCCCGTCTCCGGGGAGGACGGCGGGTACGCGCAACACCGTGCGCTCGCCGCTGGTCAGAGAAAACGCGACACCCGGATGCGCCATGGCCAGGCGTTTGACCACGTCGGATATCGCGCCCTGCTCGGCCCGCTCCGACTTCATGAATTTCAGGCGGGCGGGCGTCGCATAGAACAGATCGCGCACTTCGACGCGCGTGCCTGCGTTCAATGCCGCCGGGCGCGGTCCCGTGGTCCGTCCCGCATCGACGAGAAGCTCCGCGCCTTCGTCCGCGCCGCGCGCGTGACTGCGGACCGCCAGCCGCGCCACCGCGCCGATTGAGGGCAGGGCCTCGCCGCGAAAGCCCAGCGTCGCGATGTTCGACAGATCGTCGTCCTGCAGTTTCGAGGTGGCGTGCCGTTCCACCGACAGGACAAGATCCTCGACGCTCATCCCGCAGCCATCGTCGCTCACCTGAATGTAGGAAAGCCCGCCGTCGCGCGAGACCACGTCGATCTGCCCGGCGCCGGCGTCGAGGGCGTTTTCGACAAGTTCCTTGATCACGCTCGCCGGGCGTTCGATGACTTCGCCCGCGGCGATCCGGTTGATCAGTGTCGGAGGCAGTTGGCGGACGGCCACCGCGTCAGCTCCCTAGCGGCGGTCTTGGAGATTTCGCCGCGTCAGTATCTTTCCGGCCTCCACCGCAGGCTGATCGAACGGATCGACGCCGAGCAGGTGTCCGGAGAGAATCGTTTCCAGCATGAAATGCATCATGAGTCCGCCGAGGGCCTGTTCGTCAAGCCGTTCCACGTCAATGGTCCGGACCGGCCGTCCCGCGTCCACAAGGGCCTGTGGAATGGCCGCCTGCTGGGCGGCAACGAGATCGCCCGCGGTCCGGTTGCCCAGATAGGCTGCGCCCGCTGTCTCCGCGAGTTCCGATGAAATCTCGGGGCCCAGCCCGTCGCATTTCGTGCGCAGCACGGTGATGAGATGATCGGGCGGCCCATCGAGATAGAATTGCAGCTTGGAGTGCTGGTCGACCGGACCGAGCGCCGCCACCGGCGTCAGTCCCTTCCCCTGCTTGCCGAGGCTCTCGCCGGCGAGTTGCACGTACCAGTCGGCAAACCGCTGCAACCGGTCGCCATACGGCATCATCACCTGCACGCGCGCGCCACGCTCCTCGGCCAAGCCGATGCTCAGCGCGGCGCCGACCGCAGGCGCAAAAGCGTTTGCCTCGCCCGCAGACAGGAGATTGGCCACCACGTCGCCCGCACCCTTGCGCAAGGCCCTCGCATCGAGCCCGCGCGCAAGCGCCGGCAGCATACCGACATTGGTGAGCCCGGCGTAGCGTCCGCCAATCCCCGGATCATGGTCGAGCGTCGGAATGCTCCGCGCCTCGCAGACCGCACGCAGGCCGTTGGCGACACCGGATTTCCCGGGCTCCGTCAAACCGAGAAAGAGCTCCGGGACCTTTGTTTCCAGCCCTGCCGCCTCGACCGCCTGCAGCGCGGCGAAAAACTGGACGAGCGTTTCCGGCGTGTTGCCGGATTTGGAAATGACGATGAACCGGGTTGTGGGGAGATCGAGGCGCGAAAGGGTGGCCCGGAGCGTTCGCGGATCGAGATTGTCATAGAAGCGCGTGCGGGGCCGGCGTCCCTGGTCCGATTTCTGATCGCCCGGAATGAACCAGCCACCCAGTTGCGCGATGGTCTGCCCGCCGAGGCTCGAACCGCCGGTACCGAAGAACACGAGCGTCTTCGCACCCGCACTCAGTTTCTGCAGTGCATCGGCCGCGGCATCGAGATCTTGCGTCTGCTCGGGAACCCGCAATAGCGGCAGCGAGCCGTCTTCATGCCGCGTCTTGAGCGTGGCGAGCGCAGTATCCAGCTTCGCCAGCCGGTCGTCGAGCATGGATTGGGTGAGGCCCGACCCGCCGATGGCGGCCTCCATGCAGCCCTCGATTGCCTGGACGAACGCCATGGCCCCCGTCTCTCCCGATCAGATCAGCTTGAGTACTGAAAACAAGCGGAACGGACGGGACCCTAAAGCCTTATCCCGCCGAAGGAAATATGCGGAACGAAAGCCCGGGCGCGGCGCACTGCCGCTGCGCCAGGCGCGCAAACCTCACGGTCAGCTCCGGCTGTCGACACCTTCAGGCTTGCCGACGATGGTTACGATCAGCCCGTCGGCATTCAACAGCCGCTTCGCAACGCGACGGACATCGTCGAGCGTGATCGCGTCGATCTTGGAGTTGCGGGTCTCGATATAGTCCCGCCCGAGGTCCTCGATCTGTATCCACAGAAGCTGGCTGGCGATCTTCGAACTGGTGTCGAAACGCAGCGGATACGAACCCGTCAGGTACTGTTTCGCATTCTTCAACTCTTCAGCCGTCGGGCCGTCCTCGGCCATGCGCCGCAGTTCCGCTTCGATCACCTCGAGCGACCGGACCATGGATTTGTTCTCCGTGGCCACGTTGCCCATGTAGATGCCGGCACGCTGATAGGGCGAAAGAAAGCTGTAGACGGAATAGGCGAGTCCGCGCTTTTCGCGCACTTCCTCAGTCAGGCGCGAATTGAATCCACCGCCGCCGAGGATGTAGTTCAAAACGAAGGACGCGATGAAATCGTCATCGTTGCGCTTCAGACCGCTGTGGCCGAACACGGCGACGGATTGCGGCACGTTCATCTCGATGACCTTGCGCTGCGGGCCCGCCGGCGGCTTCGCTTCCGCAATGGCCTTCAGATCCGATGATTTCGGAAGGTCGCCAAAAATCTCGTCCAGCATCGGTCCGAGCGTCTTGGCGTCGATGTCGCCGACGACGGCAACGGTCAGCGTGTCGCGTACCATCACCTTGTCTGCAAAATCGCGAAGGTCCTTGGCGTCGATTGTGCCGACGGAGTTGATCGTGCCTTTCACCGGCCGCGCGTAGGGGTGACCGTCAAAGGCGATCCTGAACCACTCCTTGGAGGCGACCTGACGTGGGTCGTTCTGGTCGAACTTGAGACCGGTGATGATCTGCTTCTTGATCCGGTCGACGGCGTCCGCATCGAACCGCGGCTTGGTCAGCGCCAGCTTCAGGAGCTTTGCCGCTTCTTCCTTGTTCTCGGTGAGAGTCTGGAAGCTGCCGATGAACATGTCCCGGCCGGCGTTGAAGCTCATGCGTACGGCCAGTTCCTCGGCGCGCTCCTGAAACGCCACGGACGTCATGTCGCCCGCGCCTTCGTCAAGCATACCGGCCGCAAAGTTGGACAACCCTTCTTTGCCGTCGGGGTCATAAACGGCACCGCCGACAAAGCTGAACCGCATGGCGATCAGCGGCACCTGCCGGCTCTCGACGAGCCAGGCCTTGATACCACCAGGGCTTGTAACCTCTTGAACGTCCACTTTCGCCTCAGCGGGAATTGCCAAAAGAACAGTCAGCCAGAACGCGGCGAACAGGCTCGTCACATGTGCCATACGGCCCTTCAGCGCCGCAATGGCCGTCACATTTTTTTGCGTCAACACCGTCATAACCGCCTCTATGATTTCGTCTTGCCATCTTTGGCCTTTTTCGAGTCCGCATTCTTCACGTCAACCGGGCGCAGAACGCCGGTGACGGACTGGGACAAATCGAAATACTTCTTCGCAACCTTCTGAAGATCCTCGACAGCGACCTTATTGAGACGCTCCGGCCATTCCTCGATGTCGGCAATCGTGCGGCCGTTCACCAGTCCCCAGCCATAGCGGCGCGCAAGACGCGACTGGCTGTCGCCGCCGTAGATATGGCTTGCGATGTAGGAGTTGCGGGCGCGGTCGAGTTCCTTCTGCGTGGCGCCGTTCTCGATGAAGTCGGCGATGACCGCATCCAGCGCCTTCTCGACATCCGCGATATCTGCGCCGTCCGAGGCGACGGCATACACGCCCATGCGGCCCGCGTCGAGGCCGGTCCCGCTGAACCATCCGCCTGCGGAGGCTGCGATCTTCTTGTCAACCACAAGGGCCCTGTAAATGCGGCTCGTCGATCCCGATGCGAGCACCTTCATCATCAGATCGAGTGCTTCGGCCTCTCCAGGTTCAGCGGTCGTGTAGCTCGGCGCGAGATAAAGCCGCTGGACGGTGGCGCGCCCCGCACGCGGGTCATCGAGGTTGACGCGGATCGGCGCCCGGTGCCGCGGCTCGACCGGCCGCGGGTCCCGCACCCGATCAGCGTTCGCAGGGATCTTGCCGTAGGTCTCTTGCGCGAGCTTCCTGACCTCATCCGCCGTTACGTCGCCCGCGACGATCAGAATGGCGTTGTTCGGAGCATAGTAGCGTTCGTAGAATTTGAGCGCCTTTTCGCGGTCGAGCGCACGCATCTCGTGCTCCCAGCCAAGGATCGGAATGCCATAGGGGTGCGACTGATAAAGCGCCGCGTTCATCTGCTCGCTCAGAATGTTGGAGGGATCATTCTCGACCCGTGACCGGCGCTCTTCGAGAATAACCTTCCGCTCCGTAACGACATCCTTCTCAAGGAGCTTCAGGTTGACCATACGGTCTGCTTCCATCTCCATCACCAGCGGCAGGCGGTCCCTGGCGACACGCTGGAAGTAGGCTGTCGCGTCGTGCCCGGTGAACGCATTGTCCTGACCGCCGTTGCGGGCGACAATCTTGGAGAACTCGCCCGGCGCCACCTTGTCGGTGCCCTTGAACATCAGATGTTCGAGAAAGTGCGCAATGCCGGACGCGCCACGCGGTTCGTCCGCCGCGCCGACCCGATACCACACCATGTGGGTGACAACCGGCGCGCGATGATCGGGAATCACGACCACCTCCATGCCGTTCGTCAGCTTGAAGTGAGACACCTTGGAGGCGGCGTTCAGTTTGTCGATTGGCAATGAAATTGTCATGACGGCTGCAATAGCACAGATCGTGAGAAGAGCGGCACGCCAGAGGGGATTTTTCGAAGCAAGTGCATGGGTCATGTTTGGAACCGGTTTGTCTCGCCTTTGGGGGTTGCAAACGCTTATACGCAACAGGGGCTCCCGCCGAAAAACGAATATGGGCGCCAGCCGACCCCGCCGCCAGTTAATTTTCGTTCAGAATGGCGTGATTCAGGCGGGTTTGCCTAATTCCCGTAGTTCCGGGAATCGCGGTACTTGCGGCCCAGCGCCTGGCCCTCGCCGAAGATGCCGGGTTTGCGCTCCATTGGGTCCATGAGCTTCTCGAACTCGTCGATGTCCGCCTTGGGGTCGAAGTTGCCCTTGTCCTGATACACTTTCTGTTTTCGGTCTTTTTCCGCCGCTTCCGCCTTCTGCACGTCCTCCGGATCGGTCGGCCAGTTCTGCGGCGGAGCAGTCGCAGTCTGCTGTTGCGGCTCCGGCAGCCGCGCACGGTCGGGTGGCAACAGCAACGGCGCCCGGTCCGGCACCTTCGGTTCGCCCTTGTTCTTTTTGCTGGTCAGACCCAACCGGTCGAACCCGGGACCTTCGAGCTCAACCCCTCCGGCACACCCCGCAAGGAGCGCCACGGCGGCGAATGCCGGTACCAGATGCCTCATGGTCTTGACAAAACTGCGCATTCTTCGGACCCGCCCCCGGGGTTCTTGGTCTTTTGCTTCGACGACTTTCTGAAGCCTACACTGGGCCTATGGCGTGTTTGAGACCTTTTTGTGGCTGCCGAATAACGAGTCATACAGAAGTCCGACGACACCGGCAACGATCGCCGCGTCGGCAATGTTGAAAACGTACCAGTAGTAGCCGAAGGCATGGAACGAGAAAAAGTCAGCGACCGCACCGTGTACCACCCGGTCGATGAGATTTCCCACGCCGCCTCCGAGGATAAGACCCAAGGCCACGGCGCTGAGCGATGTGGTGCTGCGGGCAAGCCAGCACACCATGACCGTAAGCGCGACAACGACGATACCGATCAGCAAAAGCCGGCCCGTCGCGCTGTCCTGCTGGAACAGCCCGTAGCTGATACCCCTGTTCCAGACCATCACCAGATCGAAGAAGGGCGTCACGGTGACGGTACCCTTCGCTTCGATGTTGAAAACTTCGAGCATCCACCATTTGATCGCCTGGTCCACGACCATGGTCACGGCGGCGATGATGAGCCCGAACCGGGACAGGGGCCCCCACAGCCAGTTGCGCGGCGATTTGCGTGACATGCCGACTGCTACTCTGCCGCCATCCGTCGCGCATCGAACTGGCGCACGGCCTCGGCATCGCGCGGCGTCAGGTCGGGGAACTCGGGGTCGGAGCCGACCTCCGGCAGGATCTTCCATGATCGGGCGCATTTCCTGCCTTGCGCCGGTTTCGGCACCACGGCCACGCCTGCAACGTCGTCCAGCCGGAACGCGTTCGCCGGTCCCTCGCCTTTCTCCAGCACCGCCTGACTGGTGATGGCGATTTCCGCCCAGTCATATCCGGAGACAAGGTCGAACAGCGCGGCATCGGAGATGAAGATCTCAGGCGCGGCTTCAAGGCTCGATCCGATGCGCTTCTCCTGGCGCTCGATCTCCAGAGCGCCCGTTACGACGCGCCGCACCTGCCTGATCTTGCGCCACTTTTCGGCCAGCGCATCGTTACGCCAGCTCTCGGGAACCTCCGGAAAAAGGCGCAGATGAACCGACGCGCCGTCATCGGCATTCCGGGAAATCCAGGCCTCATCCATGGTGAAGCACAGCATTGGCGCGAGCCATGCCGTCAGGCAGGAAAACAGATGATCGAGCACTGTCAGGCTGGCCCGCCGGACAACGCTGTCATACGGCTCGCAATAAAGCGCATCCTTGCGGATATCGAAATAGACCGCAGACAGGTCGATGGTGCAGAAATTGAACAGGGCGGAGAAGATACGTTTGAAGTCGAACGCATTGTACTCGCGCCGTACCTGGGCATCGAGCTCGCTCAGCCGGTGAAGCATATAGCGCTCCAGCTCCGGCATGTCCGACGGCTCGACCGCAAGGCTAGGATCGTAGTGCGCCAGGTTGCCGAGCATGAACCGGATCGTGTTGCGCAGCTTGCGATAGGCGTCGATGTTGGATTTGAGGATTTCCGGCCCGATCCGCAGGTCTTCCGTATAGTCCGAGCTCATCGCCCAGAGTCGCAGAATCTCCGCACCGGACTGTTTGATCACGTCTTGCGGGAACACCTGATTGCCGAGCGACTTGGACATTTTCCGCCCGTCCTCGGCCATGACGAAGCCATGCGTCAGCACCGCTTCGTACGGCGCCCGACCGCGTGTCCCGCACGATTCCAGAAGCGAAGACTGAAACCAGCCGCGATGCTGGTCGGACCCTTCCAGATAGAGCGACGCGGGCCATTTGAGATCTGCGCGCTGTTCGAGCACGAAGGCGTGGGTCGAGCCTGAATCGAACCACACGTCGAGAATGTCGTCGACCTTTTCCCAGTCGTCCGGATTGTCAACCAGCCCCTCCAGAAAACGCTCCTTTGCGCCGTCGGCGAACCATGCGTCGGCCCCTTCGGCGTCGAACGCGGCCTTGATGCGCGCAATCAGCTCCTGCGACCCGGGATAATCCCTGCCCGGAATGATCTGATCGTAGGCGTTCGAGTTCGCATTGCTGTTCCGGAACACCGTGATCGGCACGCCCCAGGCGCGCTGCCGGGAAATGACCCAGTCGGGCTTGCTTTCGATCATGCCCGTGATGCGGTTCCGGCCCGTGGCCGGCACCCAGCGCGTCTCCTCGACCGCCTTGAAGGCACGGGCGCGCAGCGTATCGCCCGCGCCCTCCATGTCCTGGTCCATGGCGATGAACCATTGCGGCGTGTTGCGGAAGATGACCGGCTTCTTGGACCGCCAGGAATGGGGATAGTCGTGCTTCAGCCGCCCCCGCGCGATCAGCGCGCCGGCCGCGGCCAGCGCTTCGATGACGGCATCGTTGGCGTCGCCAAACTTGCCCTTGTCGTCGACCACGCGCTTGCCTTCGAAGCCGGGCGCCTGCGCCGTGAAGAAGCCGTTCTCGTCGACCGTATAGGGAATGGTGGTATCGATGCCGCGGGCGTCGAGCGCCCCGCGGTTCTCCATCCAGACCTCGAAGTCCTCGCGGCCATGTCCCGGTGCCGTGTGCACGAAGCCAGTGCCCGCGTCTTCGGTCACGTGATCGCCTGCGAACAGCGGCACGTCGAATGTGTAGCCGAGGTCGCGAAGCGGGTGATGGCAGGTCTTGATGTCAGCCACATTGACATCGCCGGCCCGTGTCCAGTCGTCGATGCGCGCGGCTTCGCGGACCGATTCGGCGAGCGCATCGGCGATGATGAACTTGTCACCCGCCTTTGCCCAATTGTCTTCCGGCGCCCTTGTCACCTCGAAAAGCCCATAGGTGATGGAGGGCGAATAGCAGATCGCCCGGTTGCCCGGGATGGTCCAGGGCGTCGTCGTCCAGATGATGATCGATGCGCCTTTCAGGGCAGCATCGCCGTCGATCACCGGGAACTTGGCCCAGATGGTGGGGCTGGTGTGCTCCTGATACTCGACCTCGGCTTCCGCCAGCGCGGTGCGCTCCACCACGGACCACATGACAGGTTTGGAGCCGCGGAACAGGAGCCCGTTCATGGCGAACTTCATCAACTCGTTCGCGATGACCGCTTCGGCGTCGAACGACATGGTCGTGTACGGGTTGTCCCAGTCCCCCGTCACGCCGAGCCGCTTGAATTCCTCACGCTGGACGTCGATCCAGTGCTCGGCGAACTCGCGGCATTCGGCCCGGAACGTGTTGATCGGAACCTCGTCCTTGTTCTTGCCCTTCTCGCGATACTGTTCCTCGATCTTCCACTCGATCGGCAGGCCGTGGCAGTCCCAGCCGGGAACGTAATTGGCGTCGAAACCCATCATCTGCTGCGAGCGCGTGACGACATCCTTGAGGATCTTGTTGAGCCCCGTGCCGATATGGATGTTGGCGTTCGCGTAAGGCGGGCCGTCGTGGAGAATGTACTTCTCACGTCCCCTGGCGGCCTCGCGCAGGCGCTCATAGAGCCCGAGCTTCTCCCACCGCGCAAGCAACTCAGGCTCGCGTTTTGGCAGACCCGCCTTCATCGGGAAGTCGGTTGACGGCAGAAACAGGGTTTCGCGCCAGTCGCGCCCGTCTCCGCCATTGCTGCTGGTTTGCTTGGCGTCTTGTTTGGCCATGAGTCCTGCTGCCGAATGTCCGCTGAGGATCGCGTTCTAGCAATCGCGAGGTGAACAATAAAGGGCCGAATAGCTCACTTCAGCGCCTGCGCCAACGGATAACGCGCGATAGGGTCTTCTGCCTCAAGAGCCGCAAGCACATCGCGCGATGCCGCGCAGTCCTTCGTCATTTGTTGCACCAGCGCGCCGGCACTTCCGAACTTCTTGTCTGGGCGCAGGAACGCGATGATCTCGACCTCGATCTCCTGGCCGTACAGATCGCCGGAGAAGTCGAACAGGAACGTCTCGATGGACGGCGCGCCGTCGTCGAAGCTCGGCCGCGTGCCGAAATACGCCGCACCGTCGAACCGACCGTCGGCCGTGTGTATGCGGACGGCATAGATCCCATGCTTCAGGGCAAAGCCGCGTGGAACCGCGATGTTCGCCGTCGGGAACCCGATGAGCCGCCCGCGCTTGTCGCCGCCGACGACCGCACCGTGAACCCGCCACCAGTATCCCAGCTCCTCGGCCGCCGGGCGCGCCTCGCCATTGCGCAGATGTTCGCGGATGCTGCTTGACGAAAAGACATCGCTCCCCTCGCCCTGCGGCTCGACGGTCGTGACGCCGAAGCCGTGCGCGTCGCCGAGCTGGCGTAGCACGGACGCGTCTCCGTCACGCCCCTTGCCGAACTTGAAGTCGCTGCCTGTCACAACGTGGGATACACCAAGGTCACCGATTAGGATCTTGCTGACGAACTCCGCCGCAGGCAGCGCCGACAACGCAGCGTCGAAGGTCTGCACCACGGCCATGTCGAGGCCCATGGCCGCGAACAGCTCGAGTTTCAGCGCTTCCGGCGTCAACCGGAAAACCGGCTTGTCAGGTTGAAAGTAATCGCGCGGGTGCGGTTCAAACGTCATCACTCCCGAAGGCGTGCCTTGTGCTTTCGCCTCGGAGAGAGCCGCCTCGAGCACGGCCTGATGGCCGCGATGTACGCCATCGAAATTGCCGATGGCAACGCTCGCCCCCTTGAGCGCATCCGGACAGCTATGTGAGCCTTCGACTGATTGCATGGACCGCCGGCGGATTGTGAGTGCGCCGACGCCCCGCCGACACTTGCCTATTCGGGACGGCTCGGTACCAGAATAACAGCCTCACCGTCCAGAACGGTCTTACCATCCACACGGCAATCGCACGAAAAGATAACCCTCTTCTTCTCCGGCAGCAGGTCGGTAATGCGGGCCACGGCGACGACTTCATCGTTGATTTTGACCGGCGCCCGGAAATTCAGACTCTGCGAAATGTAGATCGCGCCGGGTCCGGGAAGCTTGGTGCCGAGCACCGTCGAGAGGAGGCTCGCAGTCAAGATGCCGTGCGCGATCCGCTCCTTGAATACGGTTCCCGACGCATATTCTTCGCACAGATGCACCGGGTTGTTGTCCCCGGAGATATCGGCAAACGACTGAATATCGTTATGGGTGATCCGTTTGGAATGGCTCGCCTCCATTCCAACCTGGAGATCCTCGATATAGTACGTCGGCCACGCCCCACCGTTGTTGCCACCGTTCTGCATTCCCCGAATCCTTTTCGCAGCTTGTTATTGCGGCGCACAATAGTCGACGCGCGCTTTTGCTGCAACTGCGCAATAAGGCGAGACCGTAACCGTTTACAGGGAATTCCATCCCGATTGCCTACAACCGGAGAGTGCAATGATCTGTGATTAACCCAAATTTTAGGTCCAACGCCTATTGTCGCCCGTGTGAGGCGCGAGCAACCGGTCACATTGACGGCGTCCGGGAGATGGTCTGCGTCCGTTTGCGAAGTACTGAATTTAGTTTGCCCGATTAAGAGGGGGATGGAGAGCGACATGGCGGTTGATCTTTCAATGCCCGTCCTTGTTGTCGATGACTACAAGACGATGATCCGCATTATTCGCAATCTTCTGAAGCAGCTTGGTTTTTCCGATGTCGACGATGCCGCTGACGGCACCGAGGCACTGGGCAAGATGCGCGAGAAGAGATATGGCCTGGTGATTTCGGACTGGAACATGGAACCGATGACGGGGTACGAGCTCCTGAAAGAGGTTCGCTCGGACGAGGGCCTGGCCCGTACGCCGTTCATCATGGTGACTGCGGAATCCAAGACCGAAAACGTCATTGCGGCCAAGAAGGCCGGCGTGAACAACTACATTGTCAAGCCGTTCAATGCGGCGACACTGAAGTCAAAGATCGACGCCGTTTTTGGCGAGTAATCAGTCTTTCAAAGACCCCGCGCGACGTCTGTTCGCGCGGGCCATCTGATCTGTGACTTCGGGCCACAACGGAGAATGTTGGCGCATGGCTTCACAATCGCATGCTGCAGTGCGCGCGGCCGCTGATGGGCTGAGCGAAAAAGACGATATCTCGCTGGTGGACGTTCTGACGCTGGCCGAAGCGTCGATCCGGTCGATGAAATCCTTCATCGACAGTCTGGATTCGAAGGTCTACGACGAGTTCCGCGAAATCGCGCAATATATCCAGAAGACGAAATCGGAGATCGGCCATCTGCAGGCCAATGATCTGCGGTCGAAGCACATCCCCGAAGCCGGCCATGAGCTGGGCGCGGTGGTCAGTTCGACGGAAGAGGCCACCACCAAGATCATGGAATGCGCCGAGGCCATTCTCGAGGCCGATACGAGCGACGCGGATGCCTACCAGCAGCTCGTGAACGACAAGGTGATGATCATCTTCGAGGCGTGTTCGTTCCAGGACCTCACCGGACAGCGCATCGCCAAGGTGGTCGAGACGCTGGAGCATATCGAGGCGCGCGTGACACGGTTTGCCGCCGCCATCGGTGCGGAAGACATCCAAGGCGACGCGAGCGAGAAAGAGAAGAAGCGCAACAAGCGCAAGAAAGACCTCATTCTCAACGGCCCGGCAAAAAAAGGCGAAGGCGTCAGCCAGGACGACATCGACGCGCTTTTGAACGGCTAGCCCGCGCGATCACGCACCCTACCACGATAGCCGCTTCTGAGCGGCTATCGGCCTAACCGGACTTCCCTCAAACACTCGCTGCAGGGCGCCCGCGCTCAGCGGCTGTTCGTCGTGCGTACCGTCAATATGCAACGCGCTTGCGACGAAGACGACGTCCATCCCCGCAGCGGACGCTCCGGCCACATCCGTCCTCAGACTGTCCCCGATACACAGAATGTCCTTTGCGGGCACGCGGCGGCCTTTCGCTTCAGCAACCCGCGCCATCGCCATGTCGTAGATCGGCGCGTGCGGTTTGCCGGTATAGATGACCGTACCGCCGAGCGTCTCGTACGCCTCCGCGAGGGCGCCGGCGCAGTAGATCAGGCGATCGCCGCGCTCCACCTGAACGTCCGGATTGGCGCAGACCATCTCAAGGTCCCGGTCCCGCATGCGCGAAAAGAGTTCCGCATAGTCGTCCGGCGTCTCGGTCAGATCGTCATAGAGGCCTGAACAAAGCACCAGAGAAGCGTCATCAAGGTCGACAAGTTGCAGTTCAAGTCCTTGAAGCAACGGTTTGTCCCTGTCCGGACCGAGGTGAAAGATCGGCTCATCGAGGCGCTCGACAAGGACATGCCGGGTCGTGTCGCCGGAGGTCACGATCGCATCGTATGCCTCCTCCGAAACGCCGATCTGCTCGAGCTGCTGCGCGACCGCGCCGCCGGGGCGCGGCGAATTGGAGATCAGGACGACCGTTCCGCCGCCCTTGCGATAGCTGCAGCAGGCGTGCTCCGCGGGCTCGAACGGGCGCACCCCGTTGTGCAGAACACCCCAGATATCGCACAGCCACGCATCGTAGCGGCTGGCGACGGCCTCGATGGACTGCATGATGGGAATGGGCTCATGCGCGTTCATGGCGCGTGGGTAGACACTGCGCGGGTGCGGGTCAAGCCGCGGTTCCGGCTCACGCCGCCGCGACCGAACTTCTGTCGTTGAAGATCTCCGGCCGCACCGGTCTGGGCTCCGAGAACAGAAACCCCTGCCCGAGCTTGATGTTGTATTCCAGCAGTCGGGCCAGTTCCGCTTCGCTCTCGATTTTCGAGACGATCAACTGGATGCCGAACCGCTCAAGGTAGCTCCGCATATCCACTGCGTGTATCTGCGCATTCGCCTTGTCCATGCCGTTCAACATCACATCGGCATCGACCTTGATGAAGCGGAAGCCCCGCTCGCTCATGGTCTGATAGTCAAGATCGAGGTTCATGACCTGATCGAGCGAGAACCTGAAACCGAGCGAGGCGAGCATCGCAAGGCTCTCCTGCTCCACTGGCCCGCAATGCTCGATCATCGCCTGCGAGAATTCGAAATACATGCTCTCCGCCAGGCCGCGGTTCTGCTCCATGAACGCGACGAACTCGGGAAAGAACTCGGGATCGAGCAGCGAATTGACCGAAATGTTGCAGAAGACGCCGCGGGCACTGCTGCGTTTCTCCAGACGCCTCAGGACCTGCACGCTCCGGAACAGCATGACATTGTCGATGGCCGACATGATGCCGGCCGACTCCGCCGGTTGCATATAGGCCCGCGGCAACAGCAACTCGCCGGCGTCGTTGCGCAAGCGCGTCAGCGCCTCGTAGTAGCGCACGCGCCGCTGCGGAACCATCATGATCGGCTGCAGATAGAGCTCGATCCGATTGCTCTCGATCGACCTGCGGACCTCCTCGATCATAGGTTTGGGTTCGGCGGCCGGCGCGGTTGCAGGTTCAGCCTCGGCTAGCGGCGGAACCTGAGGCGTGTCCGGTCGCGGCTCAACGGCCGCCACTTCAGTTGGCGCTGGCGCAGCCGCCATTTGAGCATCAGGCATTTCCGGTGCCCGTGGTGGTGCCGGCGGGATCTCCGGTTCTGGCTGGACATGGTGAACGTCCCGCGTCGGTTCCCGCACATCCTCCGGCGCCCTCGCGGCGACCGGCTGTTGTGGTGCGGTGTCCGGAACCGCCTCTGGTCCGTCCGCTCGCCCCTCGCTCCCGTAAGGCGGCGGTGCGGCTTGGTCCTCGTCTGCGGCTTGCGGTTCGGCCACCTCGGCACTCTGCAGGGCCGCACGCTTGCTCATGGCGACGTTCTCCGCCATCTGCTTGACGAGGGTTTCGATCATCTGCAGTTCCGCGCTCAGATCCTCGTAGCGTTCGCGCGACTCGATCTGCAACTGAGTCCGCAGCGCTTCCTGGCGGGCGTCCAGACGATCGACCTCGGCCGCGAGCCGTTGAATGCGGGCGGGGTCGACCTCGGTCCGGTCGCGCCGCACGAGCGTGACCTCATGATCCAGGGCCTCGATGCGTTCCGCCAGCGCCTCGATCTGCTGTACACGATCCGACAGCCCGTCGATCTGCGCCACCTTTGCCGCCAGCTGGGCCAATTGCTCGCTGTCGCCGTTCAGACCACCCTTGTAGGCCATTTCAAGCGCATTTACGCGATCGACGGCATAGGCGGCGCGCTGCGACCCGATGAATGCCGCCTGGGCGCAAATCATGACGAGAAAGAGCGTGACCGACGCGATGAGCGATGCCACCAGTCCGAATCCGACCTGCATGTACAAACCCGCGCCGAACGCCATCGCCGCCAGGGCCATGGCGCACGGAACCAGTGTCTCAGCAAGAATGCGTTTGAGCCGGCTCAGCAGTTTTGCGTTGTTATTGCGGTCTCTCATGCGCCCCGAATCAGTTAGCCGCCGCTTGGTCGATCCTTCATCTTTCGCCGGTTGAGGGCAACACGGTTTTTGCCTGTCTTCCACAAAGGGCCCCGGCGCCAGATCCCGGTTTTTGAACGTCTGTTAAGGCTCCGTCGACATCACGATGCTCTCACCCGGTTGTGAGCAAAGGTGACGCCGGGCGCGCCCCTTGCCCGCCTATCCTTCAAGTCGGCCGTGGACTGCGCGATCCGTGCGCATGTGTCCGCTGCCATGATCTCTGGGAGGGTTTTATCATGCTGAAACAACGCAAGCTTTTTGCCGTTGGTGCCACCGCTGCCGCGGGCGTCATCGCTGTCGGTTTGTCCATGGGCTCCGCCTACAGCCAGATGAAGCCGTGCTGCGACGAGGCGAACATCAAGTATTCGCAGGATCTGTGGTCCGTATTGACGAATGCCAAGCTGGTCGGCGCAAGTGCCAGGCAGGATGCGCCGTATAAAGGACAAGCGCCGCACGGTGCCGTGCTTGAAACCATCACCTCGGAAGCAGCGGTCAACGGACACAAGGGCACGGTCGTGGTGAAACGCAACTATGGCGGTGAAGGCGTCAGCATTGATGCGGTGAAAAAGGACCCGGCCAAATACCTGAAGGCCGTCACCGTGATGTTCAAACGCGAAGCCGGATATGATCCCGACAACGCCAACTGGTTCTGGGCAAAGTACAAACCCGACGGATCTCTCGACAAGAATCCCAAGGGCATGCAGCTCGCCGGCCGTGTGATGAAGGGCGCCGACAAGGGCTGCATCGCCTGCCACTCGGCCGTGAAAGACAAGGATTATCTGTTCGGCAAGCAGAGCTAGGACCTGTTCACCGCATCGAAACCATCTTCGGTTACCTCATCAAGGCGGGCCCGGTGCCCGCCTTTTTTTGCCGAGGCCTTGCAGGGGCAATTCCGCGCCTTATATACCGACGGTTCCTCCCAAACTGACCGGGCGACCGAATTCACCGTATCGCGCCCGTATGTCGCAGAACCGCTTGACAAAAATCGAGCGCTTCATTATCTCACTTTTCATCTGTTAGCACTCAGTTATGAAGAGTGCTAACGACCCATCGGAAAACCCAAAGAGAAACGTGTTTTCTCGTTGAAACGCAAAGTGTTAGCAGGAGTTAGCAACGATGAAATTTCGTCCACTCCATGACCGCGTCGTTGTTCGGCGCATCGAGGAAGACCAGAAAACCGCAGGCGGGATCATCATTCCCGACACGGCGGCTGAAAAGCCCCAGACCGGCGAGGTCATCGCGGTTGGTCCCGGCGCCCGGACGGACGCCGGCAAGATCGAGGCCCTGGACGTCAAGAGCGGCGACAAGGTTCTGTTCGGCAAATGGTCGGGCACCGAGGTCAAGATCGACAATGAGGATCTCCTCATCATGAAGGAGTCCGACATCATGGGTGTGCTTCAGTAGCGCCAGACCCGACGAACCGCCGGCGTCCGCGGACGCCGACCCCAAACAATCAAACGTAGTGTTCAATTCTTAGGAGTCAGAAATGGCTGCAAAAGACGTAAAATTTTCGACCGAAGCGCGTGACAAGATGATGCGTGGCGTCGACACCCTGGCCAATGCCGTGAAGGTCACGCTTGGCCCGAAAGGCCGTAACGTCATTCTCGACAAGTCCTTCGGTGCACCGCGCACCACAAAGGACGGCGTGACCGTTGCCAAGGAAATCGAGCTCGATGACAAGTTCGAGAACATGGGCGCGCAGATGCTGCGCGAGGTCGCCAGCAAGACCAATGATGAAGCGGGCGACGGCACGACCACCGCAACCCTTCTGGCGCAGTCGATCGTGCGCGAAGGCCTCAAGGCCGTGGCCGCGGGCATGAACCCGATGGACCTGAAGCGCGGCATCGACAAGGCCGTTGCCGAGGTCGTCAAGGACATCTCCGCAAAATCGAAGAAGGTGAGCTCGTCCGACGAGATCGCGCAGGTCGGCACGATTTCCGCCAACGGCGAGAAGGCCATCGGCGACATGATTTCCGAGGCCATGCAGAAAGTCGGCAACGAGGGCGTTATCACCGTCGAGGAAGCCAAGAGCCTCGAAAGCGAGCTCGATGTCGTCGAAGGCATGCAGTTCGACCGCGGCTACCTCTCGCCCTACTTCATCACCAATGCCGAGAAGATGATCTGCGAGCTCGAGGATCCCTATATCCTCATCCACGAAAGCAAGCTGTCGAACCTGCAGGCGATGCTTCCGGTTCTGGAAACCGTCGTGCAGTCCGGCAAACCGTTGCTGATCATCGCCGAGGACGTCGAGGGCGAAGCGCTCGCCACGCTGGTGGTCAACAAGCTGCGTGGCGGCCTGAAGGTTGCCGCCGTCAAGGCACCCGGCTTCGGCGACCGCCGCAAGGCCATGCTGCAGGACATCGCGGTCCTGACCGGCGGCCAGGTCGTCTCCGAGGACCTCGGCATCAAGCTTGAGAACGTGAACCTCGACATGCTCGGCCGTGCGAAGCGCGTCTCGATCACCAAAGACGACACGACGGTGGTCGACGGTGCCGGCAAGAAGGGCGACATTGAAGCCCGCGTCGGCCAGATCCGGGCCCAGATCGAGGAGTCGACCTCCGACTACGACAAGGAGAAGCTGCAGGAGCGCATGGCGAAGCTCGCCGGCGGCGTTGCGGTGATCAAGGTCGGTGGCGCCACCGAAGTCGAGGTGAAGGAGCGCAAGGACCGTGTGGACGACGCGCTCAACGCAACCCGCGCCGCGGTCGAGGAAGGCATTGTTCCGGGCGGCGGCGTCGCCCTGCTTCGCGCCTCCAAGTTCATCGACGTGAAGGGCGACAACGAGGACCAGGAGGCCGGTGTCAACATCGTGCGCCGTGCGCTTCAGGCCCCGGTTCGTCAGATCGCCGAGAACGCAGGCGTGGAAGGCTCGATCGTCGTCGGCAAGATCTTCGACGAGAACAAGGCCAACTTCGGCTACGACGCCCAGAGCGGCAAATATGGCGATCTGGTAAAGGAAGGCATCATCGATCCGGCGAAGGTGGTTCGCACCGCCCTGCAGGACGCAGCCTCCGTCGCCAGCCTGCTGATCACGACGGAAGCAGGTGTCGCCGAGGCGCCGAAGAAGGATGAGCCCGCCATGCCGCCCGCCGGCATGGACGGCATGGGAGGCATGGGCGGCATGATGTAGCCACCCGCTTTCCAGCGGTTCATCACATGAACACAGGCCGTCCCGGGCAACCGGGGCGGCCTTTTCGTTTGCGCATCCGAACGCACCGTCTCGTGTTGCCTTGACCGGGTTCGACCGTGTGCCCCGCGGCGTTAAGGCGCGGGAAAGACTAATCGCCACAAAATACGCCGATGGCCCAGGCGCAACCGTTTGGCAGGGCACTTGCGGTATACAGATCGAATCAACCAGAGGTTGTTCGGAATGAGCCGGAATTCCTTATTGAATTCAACGTTTAGGGCCAGTCTTCTGGCCAATCCGGAAACCGTCGCGTTGTGCCATTTCGGCAAGATCAGTGCTGGTGCGTGTGCCGGAACGGGCAAGGAGTGAGTGAGCGGTGCCAAAACCGGACGTCTTAACCATAGAGGTTCACCACGACGTCGCAGCGTTGAGGGACGATTGGCGCGCGTTTCAGGCGCGCGCGAATGCGGGACCGCATGACACCTGGGAGTGGAACGACGCCTGGGCGCGGACGGCAGGCGCATCCACTACGCCGTTGATCGCCATCGGCAGAACGGCGGCAGACGGGATTGTGTTCCTGTTGCCGCTGGCCATCCGGCATCGCGGCGCATATGCGGTGCTCGAATGGCTGAGCGCCGAGCAGGGAAACTATGCATCGGGGCTGTTCCTGCAGTCCGCGTGGGAAAAACCGGATCTGCCGCGCGGGAAGCAACTCCTGGCGCAGTTGCTTAAAGTTCTGCCACCGGTCGACGCGGTTCACCTGACGAGCCAGCCGAACGACGACAGCACGACCTCGAACCCGCTTGCCGACCTGCCCGGAATGGAAATGGCGAGCGCAGGCTATGCCTTCCCCTTGAACGCCGACTGGGCTGCGCATTACAAGCGACGGTTCGGCCAGCGTATCCGCGCCGATTTGCGGCGCAGGGAACGCCGGCTGAGCGAGCACGGAGACGTCCGCCTTCGCAAGGTTACATCGGATGAGGAACTCGTCGCGGCCATAGACCGGATGATCGACGACAAGCGGCGCTGGTTCGCGAACCGCGGCATCAACGACTTTCTCGCCGACGAGACGCTCCGCGATTTTTACCTGATGCTGTTGCGGACACCGACGCGCAAGGACGTGCCGCATCTGGAACTGTTCGAGCTGACGGTGGGTGGCCAGCCAGTTGCCGCCAATCTCGGGTATGTCCACAACGCCGTGTTTTACGGCCTGATCTCATCGACCAGCGATGGTCCGATGCTGCGTTACGGTCCGGGCAACATACTGTTTTTACGCTTGATCGAACATCTCGCCGGCAGAGGCATCAAGCGCATGGACTGCGGCGCCGGCGAAGATGAAAACAAGCGCCGGTGGTGCACAATCAAGCGGCCCCGGATGCACACGATTGTCCCGACCACCCTGAAGGGCCACCTTTACACCACGAGCCTTAGGATCAAACTTCTGGCCAAACAGCGCATAAAGAATTCGAGACGTTTGTGGAAGCTGGCGAAACGTCTGAGACAGCTCGGCTCGACTGCCAACGCGCCATCGGCCTCTCAGACACGTACGGATGTCGGCTCAGCTGCCGTTCGTGTCCAGTCTTGAGAGAATCTCGGTCAGCGCATCACTGGTTTGAGGCTGCCACTCTGCGGTTTTCGATCTCGCCAGCACGGCCTGACTCTTGAGGATCAACCCGTCGGAGAGCACCTTGAGGTGATTGGCCCTGAGCGTCGTTCCGGTCGAGGTTATGTCGACGATCATCTCCGCTGTACCGCCTGCGACGGTACCCTCCGTCGCGCCGAGGCTTTCGACAAGCCGGTAACCCGTGACGCCCTTGTCGGAAAAGAAGCGGCGCGTGAGGTTCATGTATTTCGTGGCGACACGCAGCCGCCGTCCATGCCGCCGGAAGAACATGGCGGACACGTCCTCAAGGTCCCCCATGCGCGTGACATCGATCCAGCACTCCGGGACGGCAACGACCACGTCGGCTTTTCCGAAGCCGAGCGGGCGAATGATCTCCGTCCGCGATACCCCGTCACGGCCCGACTCGCGAATCAGGTTCTCGCCGGTGATACCGAGGTGCACACGACCGAGGCTCAGGTCGTAGGCGATTTCCGCGGCGGAAAGAAACGCGATCTCCACGTCGTTCTGGCCGCCGATCTCGCCGCGATAGCCACGCTCATGCCCGGTTTTGCGCACGGGCAGTCCGGCGGCTGCGAAGAGCTCTCCGGCCTGCTCCATCAACCGCCCCTTGGACGGAAGCGCCAGGATGAGGGGTTCACCGCTCATGCCGCGCCTCCCCGGACAGCCGCCAGCAACCGCTCGGTGTGAATGGCGGACCCGACGGCGGGCGTGGACCGCGGTGCGCCGAGGCTTTCGAGAAGATCATCATACCTTCCGCCACCGGCGATCTGACCGGCCCGGCCCCGACCCGGCAGTTCGATCTGGAAAACATGCCCCGTGTAGTATTCAAGGTCGCGCCCGAACTCGGCGCTGAATGTGACCGTGCCGACATCGATTCCCGCCTCGCCGAGGCGGTCCAGCCGGGCGTGCGCGGCGGAAAGCGCCTCGTCCATGCCGAGCCCGGCCGCATTGGCGTCTTTCGCGATGCGGTCAAGCGCGTTCCGCGCCGGTTCGGAAATGGCGAGGTAGGCTTCGATGAGTTTCACCGTTGCTTCCGACAGCGGTTGCTCCTTGGCGTCGGCCGCCCTGTCGAGCAGGCGGTCGGTAATCTCCACCAACGTTCGTGAACCCTCGAGCGGGATGCCCGCCCCTTCCAGATGCGCGGCGACGCGCGCCCGCGATCCTTCCGCATCGTCGATATCGAGGCTTGCCAGCAGTTTGGCGTCGTCGCCGTCCATGTTTCCCGCCGGCGCCGTCGAAAGTTGCCGCAACAGATTGCGGAACACGGGCGGGCGCCAGAAGAAATGATGCAAACGCAAGCGCCAACGTTCGGGAATGTCGAGCGCCGCCACGAAGGCCGCGAACAGGCCGAGATCGCCAATCCGGATCGAAAAGGCCTTCAGGCCGGCGTCGCGGACAGCCGCGACCGCCAGCCCGGTCACTTCCGCCTCGGCGCCGGGACGGTCGGAGCCGCCGATATACTCAATCCCCGCCTGGCGGAACTCGCGCGGCCGCATCTCGTCACCACCGCCCGGCTGGTAACGGAAGACGGGCCCGTTGTAGCAGAGGCGCGCTTCCACATCCGCTAGCGGATGACGCTCCAGATAGACCCGGCAGGCTGGCAACGTCACGTCCGGACGCAGGCACAGCTCTTCGCCGTCGAGATCGGTGAACACGTAAGTGCGCCCGCGGATCGCCTCTCCCATCCGGTCGAGGAACAGATCGGCCGGCTGCAGGTATGCAGGCGCGACGAGCTCGTAGCCCTGCGCATTGAACAGCTCGGTGATGGCGTTGGCCTGCGCCTGAAGCGCTGCGTAGCTCGCTGTGGGTTCGGCAACCATGGGTCAGGTCCGATGCCGCGCAAGCACGTCCTGCACCGCCTCCACGAGTTTTTCTTCCGGAACGGCAAACTGCGCCGGACGCTCGGCCCGCCACTCCTCGTTTGAGGCGACGGATTGGGCTGCCTTCGCCCCTTCGATCAGGTCCTTGATCTGGACCTCGCCGCGCTCCTTCTCGTCGGGGCCCTGAATGACCACGCACGGCGCGCCGCGCTGATCGGCATATTTGAACTGCTGCCCCATCTTTCCACTGCCGAGATAGAGCTCGGCGCGGATGCCGGCGTCGCGCAGCCTACCGACAAGAGCCTGATAGTCGGCCATCGCCGCCTTGTCGAAAACACTCACGACCACTGGTCCGAAAGGTTCCGCGTCTGTCAGTTTCCCGAGCGCGGTCAGCGCCGTGTAGAGGCGCGACACGCCGATGGAGAAACCGGTCGCCGGCACCGGTTGCCCCTTGAAACGTGCGACGAGACCGTCATAGCGGCCACCGCCGCCGACCGAGCCGAACCGGACGGGCCGGCCCTTTTCGTCCTTGACCTCAAACGTCAGTTCCGCCTCGAAGACGGGTCCGGTGTAATAGTCGAGGCCGCGCACGATGGACGGGTCGATGACGACCCGGTCATCAGCGAAGCCCGATGCCGAAAGCACCGCATCCATCGATCTCAATTCCTCGACGCCCTGCGCGCCGATTTCGTTGTCGCGGACGAGGTCGCCCATTACGGTCAAGGTCCGGCTACGCCCATTGCTCTCTGCCTGCACAAATCCCATCAACGGCTTGATTTGATCCGGAGCCAGCCCTGCACCCTTTGTAAAGTCTCCGGACTCGTCCTTGCGGCCTTCCCCGAGCAGAAGCTCGACGCCGTCAGCGCCGAGCCGCTCATACTTGTCGAGCGCCCGCAATATGATCAGACGCGTGCCGAGTTGATCGTCGGCGCTCGGGTCGACGCCGATGGAGGCCAGCACGCCGTCGAGCACCTTCCGGTTGTTGACCCTGATGACATAGTCGCCACGCGCGACGCCCAGCGCCTCGAGCGCGTCGGCAGCGAGCATGCACATTTCCGCGTCCGCCGCGACGGACGAGGTGCCGACCGTATCGGCGTCGAACTGGATGAACTCGCGGAAGCGGCCCGGGCCCGGCTTCTCGTTGCGCCAGACGGGGCCCGCCTGATAGCGACGGAACGGCTTCGGCAGCGCTTCGTAGTTCTCCGCCACATGGCGCGCCAACGGCGCCGTCAGATCATAGCGCAGCGACAGCCATTGCTCGTCCTCGTCCTGAAAGGAGAACACGCCTTCATTGGGCCGGTCCTGGTCCGGGAGGAACTTGCCGAGCGCATCGGTGTATTCGAACGCCGGCGTATCGAGCGGCTCGAAGCCATAGGATTCATAAACGTCGCGGATCGTGCGCAACATGGCTTCGCGCGCGCGGATTTCCTGAGCGCCGATGTCCCTAAGGCCTTTCGGCAGCCGTGCCTTCAGGCGCGGCGGCTTCTTGTTCTTGCCCATGTGTTTAAAGTTCCGGCTTCGTATCAGACCCTTACGGGTGCGGCGGGTTTAGCGCATCGCATATCTCGCAGCAAGGGCGATGCCACTCACCCTGAGGTTGCATGATCCGACGCGGTCTGAAATTGTCGTAATTTGTTTTGACGCATTGGTGAATCGGCGCAAAACTGATCGCGTCGAAAAGCGTCCAAACCGGTGAGGTACGTGATGCGACTCTGGCTTTTAGTTCCCGTTATAGTTGCAGGCAGCATGGCCATACTCGCCGGATGCAGCGAAGGCGACAAGACAGCCGCGCCGGCAAGTCAACCGGCGCCGGGCGTCGAGACAACGCCGGTCGTCTCCAAACCGGTTGCCTCGTCGCTCGAATTTGTCGGCCAGACGGAAGCGGTCCAGACCGTCGATCTGCGCGCCCGGGTGACCGGGTTCCTGCTCGAGGAGAAATTCGAGGAAGGTTCGGAGGTGAAGAAGGGTGACGTGCTCTACGTCATCGACCCTTCAGAGTTCGATGCCAACCGCGACGCGGCAGAGGCCAAGGTCGACGGTGTCGAGGCAACCATCCGGGAGACCGAACTTCAGCTTGCCCGCTATCGTGAATTGCGCGACCGCGGCACGGCAAGCGAGGCAAAGCTCGACGAGGCCAAGGCCCAGGCCGGCCGGGCGCGCGCCGACCTGGCGGCGGCGCAGGCTGATCTCGAAAAGGCGAAACTCGATGTCGGCTACACCCGGATCACGGCTCCCATCAACGGCCGCATCGGCAAGAGCACCGTCGACGTCGGCAATCTGATCGGACCGGACAGCGGCGTGCTGGCGACCATCAACGATCTCGATCCCATCCGCGTCAGCTTCGCCGTCTCCGAACGTGATTTCCTGAACTACAAGGAGGCGCAAAAGGCGGGCACGGCCGAGGAGTACACGCCGAAGATCAAGCTGGCGAACGACCAGCTCTACGACAAGGACGGCAAGTTCGAATTTATCGACAACCGCGTCGACCCCACCACCGGCACCATCAAACTCTATCTCGATTTTCCGAACCCGGACGGATTCCTTCTTCCGGGTCAGTTCGTGAACGTCAATCTCGTCAGCGCGAAACCCGAGAATCAGCTGGTCGTTCCGCAGGCGGCCGTGCAGGAGAACCAGACGGGACCGTTCGTGCTTGTGGTCGACAAGGACGACAAGGTCGTGTTGCGCCCGATCAAGACGGGACAGCGAAACGGCGCCGATATTGCGGTGCTCGAAGGATTGACCGAAGGGGAGAAAGTCATCGTTGCCGGTATCCAGAAGGTGCGTCCGGGCATGAAGGTTAATCCCGTTCCGCAAAAGTCGGCGGCGGTACAAAAGTAGATAAGGTAGATGCTCAGCGCATTCTTCATTGACCGTCCGAAATTTGCATTCGTCATAGCGATTGTCACGGTTCTCGCCGGCGCGCTCGCCATCGCCGCCCTGCCGATCGCCGAGTATCCCGAGCTCACCCCGCCGCAGGTTCAGGTCACCGCGAAATATCCCGGCGCCAATGCGAATGTGGTCGAGGAGACGGTGGCCGCCGTCGTCGAGGCGGAGGTCAACGGCGTCGAGGACATGATCTACATGTCCTCCAAAAGCGCCAACGACGGCAGCTATACCCTGACCGTGACCTTCGAGGTCGGGACCGACGGAGATATCGCCCAGGTCAACGTCCAGAACCGCGTCTCGCTCGCCACGCCGAAGCTTCCCGAGGAGGTCACGCGCCAGGGCCTTTCCGTCAAGAAGCAGTCGACGAGCATGCTGATGGTGATCGCGATGTTCTCACCGAACGGCACGTACGACGATATCTTCCTGTCCAACTATGCCAGCATCAACGTTCGCGACACGCTGGCACGCGTGCCCGGTGTCGCCAGCGTCGATATTCTCGGCGCGCGGGACTATTCGATGCGCATCTGGCTGCAGCCGGACCGCATGACGAGCCTCGGCCTGACCGCAAGCGACGTCATCAATGCCATTCGCGACCAGAACGTTCAGGTCTCGGCCGGCAGCATCGGCCAGGCTCCCGCCCCCGCGAACCAGCAGTTCCAGTACACGCTTCAGGCCAAGGGCCGCCTCGGAGACGTGAAGGAATTCGAGAACATCGTCATTCGCGCCAATCCTGACGGCTCGCTCATCAGGGTCGGCGACGTTTCGCGGATCGAACTCGGTTCGGAAACATATGGCTGGTTCGGCAAGTTGAACGGCAAACCCGCGGCCCTGCTCGCGATCTATCAGCTTCCCGACGCGAACGCGCTCGATCTCGCCACCAACCTGCGCGCCGAGATGGAGCGCCTGTCGGGGCGGTTCCCGGACGATCTTGAGTTTCAGGTGACTTACGACACGACCCTCTATGTCCAGACATCGATCAAGGAGGTGCTGGTCACGCTGTTCCAGGCACTGGCGCTGGTCATTCTGGTCGTCTTCATCTTCCTGCAGGACTGGCGATCGACGCTGATCCCCGCAATCGCCATCCCGGTGTCACTGATAGGAACGTTTGCCGCCTTGCTGGTCATGGGCTTCACCATCAACACGATCAGCCTGTTCGGACTCATTCTTGCGATCGGCGTGGTCGTGGATGACGCCATCGTCGTGGTCGAGAACGTCCAGCGGCACATGGCGGACGGCCTCGAGCCGCGCGAAGCGACGCGTGTCGCGATGCGTGAAGTGACGGCACCGGTAGTCGCCACCACGCTCGTTCTTCTTGCGGTGTTCATTCCGGTCGCTTTCACGCCGGGACTGACGGGTCGGCTCTTTGAACAATTTGCCGCCACCATTGCGGTGGCTGTATCGATTTCCTCCATCAACGCGCTGACCCTCAGCCCGGCGTTGTGCGCCAGCATTCTGAAGCCGCCCAGTGAAGTAAAACGCGGTCCGCTTGCCTGGTTCGAAAAAGCCCTGAGCAAGACCCGGGACGGGTACATGTGGCTGGTGGGACGGCTGGTGCGGCTGCTGACCATCTGCATGGTGGGATTTGCCGGCATTCTGGTGTTCACCGGCTGGCTGGGAACCACACTCCCGACGGGCTTCGTGCCGCCGGAGGACCGCGGCGCGTTTTTCGTCGATATCCGCTTGCCCGACGGCGCTGCCCTGCCGCGCACGACGGCGGTCGTCACGGAAGCCGAACAGATCCTTCTGGAAACGCCCGGCATCGCGAATGTCGCGGCGATTACCGGTTATTCGATCCTCGGCGGCTCTGTCATTCCCAATGGCGGCTTGTTGATCGCGGTGCTCGATCCGTGGGACGAACGCGACACACCGGAGTTGCGCCTGCGCAGTGTCCTTCAGAGCGTGACGCCGAAACTGCTGGCCATTCCGACGGCAACGATCATCCCCTTCAATGTCCCACCGATCCCCGGGCTCGGCACGACCGGCGGTTTCGAGTTCGTGCTTCAGGACACGCGGGGGCGTCCGCCGACCGAGCTTGCCTCAGCGCTCGGAGGTCTGATCGTCGCCGCCAACAGCCAACCGCAGATTTCGAATGCGTTCAGTACCTTCCGCGCCAACGCCCCGCAGCTTTTCATCGATGTCAATCGGCAGCTTGCCAAGACCAAAGGCGTCGACATCAACGAGATTTTCCAGGTTCTGAGCGCCAATTTCGGTTCCTATTACGTCAACGACTTCAACAAGTTCGGTAGGGTTTATAGAGTCTACGTGCAAGCCGAGGGCGAGCGCCGATCGACGCCGGCGGACATCGGGAAGATCTACGTCCGCAACAAGGACGGCGAGATGATCCCGATGCAAAGCTTCGTCACGGTCAAACCGATTCAGGGACCGGAGAGCATCGAGCGCTACAACCTGTTCCGCTCAGCCGTCGTCAATGGCGGTCCTGCGCCCGGCTACGCGTCCGGGCAGGCCATCGAGGCCATGGAGAAACTCGGCAATACGTCATTGCCTGACGGCTATGTTTATGAGTGGACCGGAATGGCACTTGAGGAAATCAAGGCGGCGGAGGCGGGCTCCTTCGTTTTCGTGCTGTCGATCCTCTTTGCCTATCTGTTCCTCGTCGCGCAGTACGAGAGCTGGACCATCCCCTTCCCCGTCATGCTCTCCGTCGCCTTCGCCATGTTCGGTGCGCTTGGCCTGCTGCTCACGGTGGGACTCGCCCTTAACATTTACGCACAAGTCGGGCTTGTGCTTCTGATCGGCCTTGCGGCGAAGAATGCCATTCTCATCGTCGAGTTTGCCAAGCAGCTGCGCGAGGAAGGCAAGGACATCCTCTCCGCGGCGGAAGACGCGGCGCGGCTCAGGTTCCGCGCCGTTCTGATGACGGCGCTGTCCTTCGTGCTCGGCGTGGCGCCGCTGGTGCTGGCGACAGGGGCCGGCGCCGCCAGCCGGGTCTCCGTCGGCATGACCGTGTTTGGCGGTATGGTCGCGGCGACGATCCTCGGGGTAGTGTTCATTCCGGTTCTGTATGTGGTGTTCCAGTCGCTGCGCGAACGGGTCAAGCTGAGCCGCGCGGCTCCGCCACCGGCGAAGAAGGCCGCAGCCGGAACGAAATCCTAGCTGAATCCTGGTTAAATGGCCTGATCGCCGCGCCGAAACTCTGCCTAATCGAACAGAGCGTCGATGTCATCCTGTGAGGCGATGTCGGTGTCGTCCTCGAGTGCCGGACCGTTCAGCAGGGCTTCGTCCTCATCGCGCGTGCAGGACGCCTCAAGCTCGATTTCCTTGAAGGACTCGAGCCCGCCCCAGATCTCCATCATGCGGCCGACGCGCTCCTCGATGAACGTAAAGGCCGCCACCACCTTGCTGATGCGTTGTCCGGTCAGGTCCTGGAAGTTGCACGCCTCGAAGATCTTGATGACCTGGTCCTGAATGTCGGACGCGGCATTCCGGTTCCGCTCCTGCCGCAACGCGGCGACGAGATCGGCGGCGTCATTATCGATCTGTTCGGCAGCGTGCAGAATGCTCTCCGTCGCCTGCTCCGTTCCGTCGACGATTGCAGACAATTCGTTCGTCATGCGCGAGATCTCGACCCCTTGATACTCGCCGCGGTGAAGGGTCGCGATCTCCTGCTTGGTGCGGGCAATCGCGTCGTGAATCTCCTGCAACTCGTCCTTGATCTTCTGCGCTTCGCGCAGGTCGCGCCGACAGGACTCGATGACCTGTTCGCTGATCGCGTTTTCAGGCTCTCCACCGCTGTCAGCCGACGTCAGCCTGGCGTTGATCTCGCCAAGCGCCTCCATCACTTCCTGATGCCGCACCCGCGCAAATTCGTCGGAGGCGCCTGTGTCCTGATCGGAAACAATATACGGCTTTTGCGCAGTATCCTGCGCTGCCGTCCGCTCAATACGGAACACCCGCTTGTTCGCTGAACGCATCACCCCACCCCATGGTCGCTGCAACCAAACGAGAGTGAATGACAATCCCTAACAAGTGGTTCATTGGCGCCGCAAAAGACGTGCGTCTTTGCGGCGCATTCAGGTGTGGCAAACGGGCGAAACCGCCCTGTTTGTCAATCAGCGAGAAGCGGATAGGCGTGCAAGGTAAGAAACGGCGCAAGCTCCGGCGCTTCGGACATCAGATTGAAGATCGCAATCGCGTCCGCGAACCTTCCGCCCTCGTAGACGTCGGGTCCGAGTGTTTCGCGCAGCTTGGCCATTTCATCCGTAAGCAACTCGTCAACGAGTTCCACGGTTACCTGGCGGCCGTCGTCCAGCGTTGCGCCGTGCTTCTGCCATTGCCAGATCTGCGTCCGCGAAATCTCCGCCGTCGCCGCGTCCTCCATCAGATTGTAGAGCGGAACGGCACCGTTACCGCGCAGCCACGCCTCAATGTACTGAACGCCCACGCGGATATTGGTGCGCAGCCCGGCCTCGGTACGCGTCCCCTCGTGTATCTGCAGCAGGTCGGCCTGGCTCACCGGCGTCGTGTCGGGAATGACATCGACCTGATTGTCTCCCTTCATCAGCCGCTCGAAAACGTCCCGGGCCACGGGCACCAGGTCGGGATGCGCCACCCAGCTGCCGTCGCACCCTTCGCGCACCTCGCGTTCCTTGTCTTTCTGGACCGCGGCCATCGCCTTTTCGTTGATCTCCGGCTCGCGCCGATTTGGAATCTGCGCTGCCATACCGCCCATGGCGAAGGCACCGCGCTTGTGGCAGGTCTGCACGAGCAGACGCGCATACGCGCCGAGAAACGCCTTGCCCATCACCACCTGCTGCCGGTCCGGCAACGTGTATTCCGGTTTGTTTCGCAGGACCTTGATGAACGAGAAGATATAGTCCCAGCGTCCGACGTTCAGGCCGACGATGTGGTCCCGCATGACGTACAGGATCTCGTCCATCTCGAAGGCGGCGGGAAGCGTCTCGATCAGCACCGTCGCCTTGATCGTGCCGACCGGCATCCCGAACGCCTCCTGGGCGAACACGAAGACATCGTTCCACAGTTTCGCTTCCTGATGGCTCTCCAGCTTCGGCAAATAGAAGTAAGGAGCTGACCCTTTTTCGACAATCCCCCGCGCATTGTGGAAGAAGTACAGGCCGAAATCCACGAACGCGCCGGCTATGGGATCTCCGTCCAGCAGGATATGCGCTTCCGGCAGATGCCAACCCCGCGGGCGCACGAGAAGCATGGCCGGGTCAGGCCCCACCTCATAGCTCTTGCCGGACACGGCGTCGGTGAACGTCAACTCGCCGCGCCAGTAATCGCGCAGTGCGATTTGCCCCTCGACGATGTTCGACCAGGTCGGTGAGAGCGCATCCTCGAAATCCGTCATGAAGACGTCGGCCCCCGAGTTCAGCGCATTGATAACCATCTTTCGCTCGGTCGGGCCGGTGAGTTCCACCCACCGCTTCTGAAGATCCGACGGAATTCCCGCGATCTTCCAATCGCCCTCGCGTATCTCGCTGGTCTCGGGCAGAAAATCCGGCAAGCCGCCGGCATCCCACGCACTCTGACGGACCTCGCGGGCCTTGAGCAAGTCCCGGCGCGCGCCGTCAAACTTCCGAGCGATATCGACGACGAACCGCAAGGCATCGTCCGTCAGCACGCGCTCGTATCCTGGCTTGAGTGCTCCTTTGACCCTCAAGCCACTGGGCGACTCTGCCGCCACTTCACCGATTTCAAGTGTCACTTTTCTCGCTTGTCCCTGTCAGTTCTACTTCACGGCCCTGACGTTCCTCCAGCAGGCTTCTGACGGCCTTGGTGCGACCTTCGAGAGGCCGAAGCAACTCCGGACACGGGCCACCGAGAGCCCAGTCGAGGAGTTCGACTGTATGTACGATGGGAATCTGGCTTGCACCTTGGAGTTGTGTGATGCAGCCGATGTTTCCTGCCGCGACAATGTCCGGTTTCGTGCTTTCGATATTCCAAATCTTCCGGTCGCGCAACTCCTGCGCGAGTTCCGGTTGCAGAATGTTGTACGTCCCCGCGGAGCCACAGCATATGTGCCCCTCCGGCACGTTGACGACCGTGAAACCTGCCTGTTCGAGCAGCGTCCGCGGTTCCGCCGTGATCCGCTGTCCATGTTGCATGGAGCATGCCGAATGATAGGCGACCTTGAGATCCGACCAGCGTTCCGGTGCGCGCATGCCGAGCTCGGACAGGAATTCCGTGATGTCCCGGGTCATGGCGGAAAACTGTTCGGCACGCTCGCGATACCCTTCGTCACGCGCGAGCATATGGCCGTAGTCCTTGACCGTCGTGCCGCAGCCTGAGGCATTTATCAGTACGGCGTCCAGCGGTTCCTCGCGCATCAGCGCCGACCACGCATCCACGTTCCGCCGTGCCGCCTCGATGGCGGCCTGCTCTTGTCCCATGTGATGCACAAGCGCGCCGCAACATCCCTGATCCGGCGCGACGACGACCTCGACGCCGTGGCGCGCCAGGACACGAATGGTTGCCTCGTTGATGGATGGCCGCAACGGCTGCTGCGCGCATCCCGTCAGAAGCGCCACGCGTTTCTTGCGCGTCCCTTCGGCCGGAAACGTACCCGGCTCAACCAGCTTGCCGATGCGCGCCCCGCCGCTCGACAACTCCAGCATGGCGCTGAGTTCCTTCAGTCCGATGGCGCGGAACAGATTTTTGAACGGCCGTCCCAGTGCGGCCGCGCGCAACGCCAGGCTGAAGCGCTTCGGATCGGGGACCACCACCATCAGCATCTTGCGGATGAGGCGGTCCTTGATCGAGCGCGTGTGCGTTTCCTCGATATGCCCACGCGCAAGATCGACCAGATGCATATAGTCGACACCGCTCGGACATGTGGTCATGCAGGACAGGCACGACAGGCATCGGTCAACATGAAACGTGACCTCGTCGCTGGCGTCGCGGTTGCCTTCGAACATGTCCTTCATCAGGTAGATGCGGCCGCGTGGACTGTCCCTCTCATCGCCAAGCAGGACATAGGTGGGGCAGGTCGCCGTGCAGAACCCGCAATGCACGCAGGTGCGCAGGATTTTCTCCGCCTCGGCCATGCGAGGGTTCTGCAGTTGCTCTTCGGTGAAGTTCGTCTGCATTGTTGCTAGATTCCGGCGTACATCCGGCCCGGATTCAGTATCCCGGACGGATCGAAGCTCTGTTTCAGCTTTTGCGTGAGTGCGGCAACGCCCGCGCTCATCGGGTGGAACACATCGACGGAATTGCGCAGGGCGGCGTCGGCCCGGATCAGCGTCGCGAATCCGCCGGTTTCCGCGAGAACGCGCCGCACTTCGGTCGCTCCGGCATCGGCCGTCGGGTCCGTCTGCAGCCAGATCAGTCCACCTGACCAGTCAAATGCCGCTCGGCATTCGAGCCGTTTCGAGAGCGCGGAGACGACCTTCGATCCGTTTGTCGGTGCCGTCGAAATGCGCCAGACGGGGTCCTGCGAGCCTGTCAGAAAGCTCAGCGACCGCATTCCGCCCCAAAAGGCGTCTGATGCCGTATCGTCGAGTTCAACGATCTTGCCGAATGCCGTCAGGCTCTCGGCAAGCTGGTCCGCGCGGTAGCCGAGCGAACTGTCGAAGTTTTCAAGCCGCAACGCCGTGACCGGTGCGGGCCGGCGCAGAATCTCCTCGTCTATCAATTGGCGCGCATAGTCCGCGTGCAAATGTACCGCGCCTGACACTTCGTAGGGCGTGCCAAGCCCGGTGCACAGCGCGTCGATTGCCACCTCGTCGGTCAGGCCGATGAGTAACAGGGTTCGCGTCGCTTCAGCCTTGGGGAGCACCTTCATCGTCACCTCGCTCAAGACCGACAACGTTCCCCAGGAGCCGGCTATTCCGCGGCAGAGGTCGTATCCGGTGACGTTCTTCATCACCCGTCCGCCCGACCGGATGATCTCGCCGCGCCCGTTGACTGCGCGAATGCCAAGCAGATGGTCCCGTGCAGCGCCGACGTGGATGCGCCGTGCGCCGGACAGATTTGCCGCGAACACCGCGCCGATCGTCGCCCTTCTTTCCTGTTCCCCGAGCATCGGTCCGAGATCGATCGGTTCGAAGGCGAGCTCCTGGTTGTTCTTGGCGAGAGCGGCCTCGATCTCCTTCAGAGGCGTTCCGGCCCGGGCCGAGAGAACAAGCTCGTTGGGCTCATAGAGTGTGATGCCTTTCAACCGTTCGGTCGTGAGCGAAGACGCGATCTGAAGCGGGCGGCCGACGTTGCGTTTGGACCCCGCGCCAACAACTTCGAGCGGCGTCTGCGACGCGCTCGCCTCGGCTACCGCGGCCGCGAGTTCTGTTTCGTCCTTGGGACGGATCAAATCGGACACAAATACTGGCCTCTCGGTATCTACGACGTATGCAACTCGAGCGGGAAGACCTTTTCCGGATTGAGCAGCCAGTCAGGGTCGAACACGGTCTTGATGCGCATCTGCTGCTCGAGATCGGTCCTCGAGAACTGCGTCAACATCAATTCCCGCTTCTCGACACCGACGCCGTGTTCACCCGTGAGGCAGCCTCCGGCCTTGACGCAGAGCTCCAGAACCTCCGCGCCGCACTTTTCCGCCCGTTCCACCTCGGCGGGATCGTTCGCGTTGTAAAGGATCAACGGGTGCAGGTTGCCGTCGCCCGCATGGAAGATGTTGGCCACGTTCAGTTTGTACCTGGCACAGATCTCACCGATTTCGACGAGAACTTCAGGCAGCTTGCCAAGCGGAATGGTGCCGTCCATGCAGTAATAGTCGGAAATCCGACCAATGGCGCCAAAGGCCGATTTGCGCCCGAGCCAGATTGCCTTGCTTTCGGCCTCGCTCTGGCTGACCCGGATGCCTTGCGGCTTGAACGGCTTGGCAATGTCGGAAATCCGCGTCAGCAGGGTTTCGATCTCATCCTCAGAGCCCTCCACCTCGATGATCAGCAACGCCTCGACATCGAGCGGATATCCGGCCTTCGCGAACTCCTCGCAGACGCGGATCGCCGGCTTATCCATGAACTCGATGGCAACCGGAATAATGCCGGACCCTATGATTGCGGCGACGCACTCACCGGCGGCCTCGCTGGAATCAAACCCCATCAGCATCGGGCGCGCGCCCTCCGCGGCACGCAGGATTCGAACCGTTGCCTCGGTGATGACCCCGAACTGGCCCTCCGATCCGATGATGAGGCCGAGCAGGTCGTATCCCGCGGCATCGAGCTCCTGCCCGCCGATCTCGATGATCTCGCCGTCCATCATCACCATCTTCAGGCCGAGCACATTGTTGGTGGTCACACCGTATTTCAGGCAATGCGCACCGCCGGAGTTCATGGCGAGGTTCCCGGCGAGCGTACATGCAAGCTGGCTCGACGGGTCCGGCGCATAGAAGAAACCGTTCGGCGAGACCATGTTGGAAATACCGATATTGGTGATGCCGGTCTGCACCTGGGCGGTCCGGTTCATGTAATCGATATCGAGAACGCGGTTCATTTTCGACACGCCGAGTACGATCGAGTCTTCGGACGGCAGGGCACCGCCGCAAAGCGACGTACCGGCGCCGCGCGCAATGACCTTGATCTTGTTCTCATGGCAATAGCGCAGCACGCGTGAGACCTCATCGGTCGTCGTCGGCAGAACGGCGGCAAGCGGCATTTGCTTGTACGCGGTCAAGGCGTCCGTTTCGAACGCGCGCCGGCCATCCTCGTCGGCGATGATGCAATCTGCGGGAAGCAGGCCGCGCAGGCCGCGGATGAGCTGGTCGCGGCGGCTGAGGACTTCGGCGTCCGGTTCAAGAATTGCCAGGCTGGTCATGTTCGCTGTCCTTTTAGAACCGCCCGAACACTGGTGTTCGGTTCTTCCTGTCCCCCGTTTTTCCTGTTCAAAGTGTGCCCACGAAACCGGACCATAATCCAGCCGGACTTAGGTCACAAATCACGCCAATTTTGGTGTGTGGAATACCTTATACCCATTGCCGCCATAGTTGCGATATTGTAAAATAAGCCAATTGATTTATTCGTCAGAGTTGAAAATAAGCGTAAGTGGGAGAAGCAATGTCGACCGGTGATCTGGAAATCTTCGCGCGAGTGGTCACGGCAGGCAACATGTCCGCAGCCGGCCGCGAAATGGGCTTGTCCCCGGCGGTCGTCAGCAAACGTATCAGCCATCTGGAAGAACGTCTTGGCGCAAGACTGTTTCAACGCACCACCCGGCAGTTGACGCTGACGGAGTCCGGTCAGGGGTTCTACGACCGTGTGGTCAACATTCTTGCCGGCATCGAGGAAGCGGAAGCATATGTGACCCGGCGCAACGCGATACCCCGCGGCACACTCAAGGCATCCATTCCGACCGCGTTCGGGCGCATGCACGTTGCACCTTTCATGGGCGAGTTTCTCGAACAATATCCGGACATGCGGCTCGATCTCGAACTGTCCGACAATTTCGTGGATATCGTCGGGGAAGGCTTCGATGTCGCAATCCGAATTGCGGAACTCGAAGATTCAAGCCTCGTGGCCCGTAAACTCGCTCCCAACCATCGCGTGATCTGCGCCGCGCCCAGCTATCTGGAGAAGGTCGGCGAACCCGAATCGCTCTCAGATCTCTCCAAATTCAACTGCCTTACAGCCGCCGCTCAGGAAGTCTGGCGCCTCCAGGGACCGGAAGGACCGGTATCGGTGCGCGTCAACGGGAACATCCGCACCAACTCGACCGAGGTGGTACGCGAGTCCGTCATTGCCGGGCTGGGCGTTGCGCTGCGGTCCACCTGGGATGTGGGACCGGAACTGAAGTCAGGGAAACTCCAGATCGTTCTGCCCGAATACCATGAATCGTCCCGCGTGGCCGTTTACGCGGTCTATCCCTGCCGTCAGTTCATTCCGGCAAAGCTCAGGGTCTTTATCGACTATCTGGGCAACCTGTACGGACCCGACCCGTACTGGGACAACGGCCTCAAGCTGCCGCACCTCAATTGACCAACCCTGGCGGCGCCTTCCCGGGTTTTCGCCTAAGGTTTGCTGGCGGTTAAAGAAACCGCGCGCTAGTGTCGGCTCGCATGGCAAAGACAACCGAAAGCTCAACCAGGCCGCGCGTCGGCCTGTTCGTAACCTGCCTCGTCGACCTCATCCGCCCGTCGGTCGGGTTCGCTGCGGTCAAGCTCCTTGAGGACGCCGGTTGCGACGTTGCCGTCCCTGCTGCCCAGACATGCTGCGGCCAGCCCGCCTACAATTCCGGCGACAAGGCGGACGCCCGCGCGCTGGCGCTGAACACGATCGCGGCGTTTGAGGGTTTTGACTACGTGGTCGCGCCGTCCGGCTCTTGCGCCGGGATGCTCAAGCACCACTACCCCGAACTTCTTGGCGACGACCCACAGAGCGCCGAGCAGGCGCGCGCGTTCTCGGAGCGTGTTTTCGAGCTGATTTCCTTTCTCGTCGACGTGCGCGGGTTCGACAGGGTCGAGGCCGACTTTCAGAGCACCGTGACCTATCACGACAGTTGCGCCGGCTTGCGCGAACTCGGCGTGAAGCAGCAACCACGAAAACTGCTGGCCAGCGTGAACGGCCTCACCCTGACGGAAATGGAAGAGGCCGAGATCTGCTGCGGCTTCGGGGGTACCTTCTGCATCAAGTATCCGGATGTCTCCAACGCGATCGTTGAGAAGAAGACCGCAAACATCGCCGCAAGCGACCCTGATTGCCTTTTGGCCGGTGACCTTGGCTGCCTGATGAATATGGCGGGCAAGATGTCGCGCGAAGGCCGCGCCATCGAAGCCCGTCACGTCGCCGAGGTGCTGGCCGGCATGACCGATGAACCGGCGATCGGCCAGAGCATCGAGGACAAGAAGTGAAGCCGACGTCCCATGCCTTCAAGTCCAACGCCAAGGAGGCGCTCGGCAACGAGCCGCTGAGACGGGCTTTGGGCGGCATCAAGCGGGGTTTTGTCGCCAATCGCGCCCGTGCCCGCGCCAATCTGCCGGAATTCGAAGACCTTCGTGACGAGGCGAAGGCCGTCAAGGAGCACACGCTCGCGCATCTCGATCTCTATCTGGAAGCGTACGAGAAAAAGGTCGTCGAAACGGGCGGGCATGTCCATTGGGCAAGTTCGGCCGACGATGCCCGCGCGGCGATCCTGAAAATCTGCCGCGACGCCGGTGCAAAGACGGTCACCAAGGGCAAGTCGATGGTCGGCGAGGAAATCGCCATCAACGAGCATCTGGAACAGGCGGGCATCACACCGGTTGAGACGGATCTCGGCGAATACCTCATTCAGCTGCGCCATGAACCGCCGAGCCATATCATTGCGCCGGCCATTCACCTGACCAAGGATCAGGTCGAGGCCGACTTCCGCAAGACGCACACGGAGCTTTCTCCCGAGCGTGTCCTTGAGGAACCTGAGCAACTGGTCAGCGAGGCGCGCGCGATTCTGCGCGAGAAGTTTCTCGCCGCCGACGTCGGCATCACCGGTGCGAATCTCCTGATCGCGGAAACGGGCACCTCGGTCATCGTCACCAACGAGGGCAATGGTGACCTGACGCAATGCCTACCGCGCATCCACATCGTCATCACGTCGATCGAAAAGGTTGTGCCGACACTCGAGGATGCCGACACGATCCTCCGGGTGCTTGCCCGATCCGCGACCGGACAGGAATTCTCCACCTACACGACCTTCACGACCGGGCCGAAGCGTGAAGGCGACCTCGACGGACCGGACGAGTATCACGTGGTGTTGCTGGACAACGGGCGCAGCGAAATGCTGGGCGGTGAGTTCCACGACATGTTGCGCTGCATCCGGTGCGGCGCCTGCATGAACCATTGCCCCGTCTATGGCGCTGTCGGCGGCCATGCTTATGGCTGGGTCTACCCCGGACCGATGGGTGCGGTCCTTACGCCCACGCTCATCGGTGTTGGTGAAGCCGGTCATCTGCCGAACGCTTCGACGTTCTGCGGGCGGTGCGAGTCCGTTTGCCCGATGCGCATTCCGTTGCCGAAGATGATGCGGCACTGGCGTGAGCGCGAATACGAAAACGGTGACACGCCCGCATTGTACAAGGCCGGCCTCAAGCTCTGGGCGTTTGCCGCGAAAAGGCCGGCGCTCTATCACCGGCTGACGGGCCTCGTTTCACCCCTCCTCTCCCGGTTCGGCCGGAAGGGACGTTTTGCCTCCATGCCGCTCGCGGGTGGCTGGACAGACCATCGCGATCTTCCCGCACCTCAGGGCAAGACCTTCCAGCAGCGTTGGCGTGAGCGGGAGACGCGGCGATGAGCGGCGCGAACGCCCGCGAGCGCCTGCTGGGCGCCGTTCGCAAGTCGCTTGGCGTGACGGGCGATGACGCCGCCCGGACGGCAGCCGTCGCCGAACGGCTGAAAGCGCGCGCGCCGAACCTGATCCCGGCAATGGCGAAGGTCAGCGGCGCCAAGGCGATCAAGCTGTTCACCGAAAAGCTCAAGGGACAGGGCGCCAGTGTGAGCCGCATCACCAAGCCCGACGAGATTCCGGAACAGCTTGCGGCGTATCTGCGCGACAACAATTTGCCGGCCGAGTTCCGCACCGGCAGCGATGCCTTGCTGGCCGAAATCCCTTGGGACACAGCCGCATCATTGACCCGCCACACAGGTGCCGGTCACGGCGGCGATGCCGTCACTCTCAGCCGGGCCGAAACGGCCGCAGCGGAGACGGGAACGCTGTTCCTGACCTCGGGCCCGGAAAATCCGACAACGCTCAACTTCCTGCCTGACACCCATATCGTCGTGATCCGCGCCGAGGACATCCACGGATCATACGAGGATGCCTGGAACGTTTTGCGTAAAACGCATGAAAAACAAGGATTTCCGCGCACCATTAACCTCGTTTCCGGCCCGTCGCGCACCGCCGACATCGAGCAGATTATAGTCATGGGCGCGCACGGACCACGGCGGCTGCACGTCATCATCGCCGGATGAGAATCGGTGCCGGGTCCGCCGACGGCGCGGGGGGACATGTCATCTCCAATGATTTGCTTGCAAATCTGCCTCCGGTATGGTGACCCATAGCTTGGAAGGTGTGATGCGAGGCACGCTGCCTCTGACGGGCAACGACGCGCAGCGTCGAGCGGAAGGCAACAGCGCAAGGCCATGGCCGACAAAACCTATCGCGAAGGGTTGATTGCCTTGCCACGATGGGCAAAGCGCGGCCTGCTCATCGGCAATGATTTTCTGCTGCTGAGCATCGCACTCTGGGCTGCCTACTCCCTGCGGCTCGGGGTCCTTTACGTTCCTCCGGACGAGGTCACCCTCGCCCTGTTTGCGCTGGCACCGGCCGTTGGCGTCGCCACCTTTTACGTACGGGGCCTCTACCGGCTGGTCACACGCTATTTCAGCCACGAAGCGGCCGGACGGCTCTACATCACCGTCTTCCTCGCCGTCCTGATCTGGGCATTGCTCCTGTTTCTGATCGGCCTGCCGGGTGTGCCGCGTTCGGTCGTCATCATTTACGGCTTTTTCGCTGCGGCTCTGATCAGGATTTCCCGCCAGTTTGCAGGCTGGCTGCTGCAATCGGTTCCCAACATCACATTCGCGAGCATCGATCCGCGCACGAAAGTTCTGATATACGGTGCCGGAGATACGGGGTTGCAGCTGTTGCGCTCGCTTCGTGACAGCAAGGACTACCGGCCGGTTGCGCTTGTCGACGACAATGCGTCGCTCTGGGGCCAGAACATCCACAAAATCAAGGTGAACCGGCCCGGCAAGATCGAAAAACTGATCGAGCGCAACGGCATCAAAGAGGTTTTTCTGGCCATTTCCTCCGCATCGCGCCAGCGGCGCAGCGCCGTCATCCGCTCTCTTGAAGCGCTCCCTGTCGTCGTGAAGACGCTTCCCGCTCTGGAGGACATCGCCTCAGGCCGCGTTGAGGTAACCGACTTGAGGCCGATCGATGTGGAAGACCTTCTGGGGCGTGACCCCGTCCCGCCCGATGCGAGCCTGCTCGGCGCGCACATTACCGCCAAGAACGTTCTGATCACAGGCGCCGGCGGTTCGATCGGTTCCGAGCTCACCCGGCAGATCGTGAAACGCACCCCGAACAAGCTCATTCTTTTCGATATCTCCGAAGCCGCGCTTTATGAGATCGAAGACCAGGTGGTGAGGCTTCTCAAGAAAGCCCGCGCGGACGCCGAGGAAGACGGCACCTCTGTCCCGAACACGGAGATTGAAGTCGTTCTTGGCTCGGTTCTGGACCAGGAGCACGTGAATCGGGTTCTGGACGCCCATGGCGTGGATACGATCTACCATGCCGCCGCGTACAAGCACGTGCCGATCGTCGAGCAAAACCCGTTCACCGGATTGCGGAACAATACCTTCGGCACGCTGTTGGTTTCGCAGGCGGCGATCGCGGCCGGCGTTGAACGCATGGTGCTCATCTCAACCGACAAGGCGGTCCGTCCAACGAGCATCATGGGCGCGAGCAAGCGTCTCGCCGAGATGGTCCTGCAGGCGCTATCCGCCAGGAACCGCTCCAAGACCGTGTTCACCATGGTGCGGTTCGGCAACGTGCTCGACTCCTCGGGATCGGTTGTCCGGCGTTTCCGCAAGCAAATCCATGACGGTGGGCCGGTCACGGTCACGCATCCGGAGATCATCCGGTACTTCATGTCGATCCCCGAGGCCGCGGAGCTCGTTCTACAGGCTGGCGCCATGGCCGGCGGCGGCGAAGTCTTTGTTCTCGATATGGGCAGCCCGGTCAGAATCGCCGACCTTGCCCGGACCATGATCCATCTCACCGGATTGGAGGTCCAGGACGAGGACAATCCCGAGGGCGATATCGCAATCGAGTATGTGGGGCTGCGTCAGGGCGAGAAGCTCTATGAAGAGCTGCTGATCGGCGAGAACACGACCGGCACGAAGCACCCCCGCATCATGAAGAACTCCGAACCGTTCCTGAAATGGCCGGCGTTAAAAACCGAGCTCACGGAGCTGGAGCGCGCGATCAATGCCTATGACGCGGATAAGGTCCATGACGTTCTCAAACGCACCGTGGAAGGCTATAAGGGCGACCCGCAGGGCATCGAGTTCGAACAGGACGAAGGCGGCGACTGGGCGCCAGCCTCGCGTCTGATCCACTGAATTCATTCAGCAAATCTCTCACTCCCAGGATACACTCATTACTTCGTCGCGGTGACAGCCGGACCTTGACGTATTAGCCTTTGCGACACGCTGCGGGTGTGTTGGCGATTGCCGGCAGGAGACCTGTGGCGAATGCAAAGTACGAGACGTCACCGATGCGCCCTGCCCCATTCATTGTCCTTGTTTTCTCCGGACTCGGGCTGATCGCAATCGCGCTGGGACTTGCGTTCGGCTGGGCCGTTCTCAATGCCGAAGGGACGCAAGCTCTGCAGGGCACCGTATTGATCGGCGCGGCCGGCCTTGTGCTTTTCCTTTTCGCCCTCGCCGGCTCCTGGGCGCTCATACAGTTGCGCATCCTCAAACCGATCGACACGCTCACACGGGAAGTGCAGACCCTGAGCCACGCGCGCACACTGCGGCCTATCGACCTTCCCGAAGGCCATATGACAGGCGCGCTCGGCACGTCCCTGCAGGACCTGATCGCAAAGTTCATCGAAGCGCGTACCGCGCGCCAGGACGCGATCGATGCGGCGCTGGAACGCGGCGACACCTACAAGCGGCGCCTTGAGACAATCCTGCTCGACCTGAGCGAAGGCGTTATCGTCTGCAATCTCGACAACCGGGTCCTGCTCTACAACCAGGCGGCCATGCGCATCCTCGACCGCCCGGAATCCCTCGGTCTGGGACGGCGCCTGTTCGCGCTGTTCGAGCGCGACGAGATTCTCAAGGCACTGGCCGAACTCACGGAGAAGCAACGTGCCGATACAACCCGCAAGCTGCGGATCACCCGGACGGTCGACTGCAAGCGCCTCGACGGCGGTGAAACCCGCGATGCGCAACTGGCGCTGATCTGCTCGGACGAGGTTGAAACGGAAGGGTATGTGCTGACATTCGCCCCTGACGCCGCGAGCCTTGAGGATGCGGACACCTCCCTGCCGCCCCGCCCCGAATTTTACGACTTCGATCTGTTCAAATGTCCGCCCGACCGCGACGTCATGGAAATCCCCTTGAGAGAAATCCGGTACGTGGTGTTCGACACCGAAACGACGGGCCTGCGACCGTCGGAGGGCGATGAGCTGATTTCCATCGGCGCGGTCAGGATCGTCAACAACCGAATGGTCAGCGGCGAGACGTTCGAGCAGCTGATCCATCCGGGAAAGAAAATCCCAAAGGCATCGATCCGCTTCCACGGCATCACCGACGAACATGTGAAGGGGAAGCCGAAGGCGCATGCCGTCTTGCCGCAGTTCCATCGCTTCTGCGGCCGCGCCGTGCTCGTGGCTCATAACGCCGCGTTCGACATGAAGTTCCTGGAACTCAAGGAGAAGGCCTCAGGCGTGTCCTTCACCAATCCGGTGCTCGACGTCCTGCTGCTTTCCGCCTTTCTGCACGATCACACCGATGATCATTCGCTCGCGGCCACCGCCGAGCGTTTCGGCGTGAATGTTTCCGACCGCCACACGGCCCTCGGAGACGCCATGACGACCGGCGCAATTCTCCTTGCAATGCTTGGGCCCCTGCAGCAACGCGGCGTGGTGACCCTGGGCGATGCGCTCGACGTATCCAGCAGACAGGTCAAGATCCGGAAAATGCAGGCGCAATTTTAGAGTCCTTGCGGCCACCTCAGGCCGCGACCGGTTCTTCGCCGATAACCGTCGTGCGATGCATGTAGCGGTCCGCGTCGTAGTCGGAAATCGCATAATGCAGCGTGCACCGGTTGTCCCAGATGATGAGATCACGCGGGCACCAGCGATGGCGATACTGGAATTCGGGCTGGATAGCATGTTCGTAGAGGAAGCCAAGCAACGCCCTGCTCTCCTCGGGCGAGAAACCGATCAGATGTGACGTGTTGCCGGGATTGACGAACAGGCTCCTGGCCCCGGTCTCCGCATGCACACGAACGACAGGGTGCTCGGCCACGTTTGCGCCTTCAAGATCGTCTTCGTCGACGCTCTCGTGGCTCCACGCCGCATTGCTGGCGCCGGCGAAATGATGCAGCGCGCGCAACGGCGCAATCATCTCTTTCATGGCGTCGGAGAGCGCGTCGTAGGCGAGCGTCATATTGGTGAAAACCGTGTCCCCGCCGAGCGGCGGCACTTCGATGCCATACAGGATCGACATCATGGCCGGCTTCTTGCGGAACGAGACATCGGAGTGCCAGTAGGTGCCGGCACGCTGACGCCCCTGCGGTTTGCCTTCGACCACCTTGTTCGAAACGCGATAGATCTGCGGGAAATCGGGGTGCAGGTAAGGCTTCACCGTGTTTTGGAGTTCCTCCGCTTCGCCGAACAGCGGGCCGAAGGCGCGCGAAAAATCCACATGCTGTTGCGGAGTCAGCTTCTGGTCCCGAAGAACCAGAAGGCCGCCCGCCTCGTTCACTGCCTCGCGGAGCTCACCGATCAGGTTTCCGCCTGAAATCTCGGACGCATCGAAACCCGAAATCTCCGCGCCGATGGCCGGGCACAGGCGCGTTGCCTCAAAGTTCATTGGCTTCTTCTCCCTGTTTTTGAGCCTAAGAGAGTTCGTGTCCGGAAGCTTGTCAATCCAATTGAGTCGCAGGCGCTTTCCCTTGCCATTTCCAGCCTCGCATCCTATCTCCGTGGCGAACGGCAACTTTCCGAATCGGCTGGTCAATTCGCGAGTCAAACTCAAAGGCGTCTACAATCATGAGCGCGAGACATGAAAAGGTCATCATAGTCGGGTCCGGGCCCGCCGGTTACACGGCGGCGATCTATGCCGCGCGGGCCATGCTGAAACCCGTAATCATCCAGGGTATTCAACCGGGCGGGCAGATGACCATCACGACGGATGTCGAGAACTATCCGGGATTCGCCGAGGTCATTCAGGGACCGTGGCTCATGGAGCAGATGCAGGCCCAGGCCGAGCATGTCGGCACCGAGATGATCTCCGACACCATCGTCGAGGTGGACCTGAAGCGCCGTCCCTTCTGGATGAAGGGCGACAGCGGCGCGGAGTATACCTGTGATGCGCTGATCATCGCGACCGGCGCACAGGCCAGATGGCTCGGACTGCCTTCAGAGGAGAAATTCAAGGGATTCGGCGTCTCAGCGTGCGCCACGTGCGACGGGTTCTTCTACCGCGACAAGGAAGTGCTCGTTGTCGGCGGCGGAAACACGGCCGTCGAGGAAGCCCTTTTCCTCACCAATTTCGCGTCGAAGGTGACACTGGTACACCGACGCGACGAGTTGCGTGCGGAGAAAATCCTCCAGCAACGACTACTGAACCACGAGAAAATCGAGGTGGTTTGGGACACGGTTCTGGAAGAGGTCGTGGGTACCGATGAGCCCTTGAGCGTGACCGGCGCGAAACTGCGGAACGTGAAGACCGACGAGATCACGGACATAGCGGTGCACGGTATCTTTATTGCCATCGGACATGCGCCCTCGACCGAACTCTTCACCGGACAGCTCGAGTCCACGCGCGGCGGCTATCTCGTGACGGCACCCGATTCCACCGCAACCGCGGTCCCGGGCGTCTATGCGGCCGGCGACGTCACCGATGACATCTATCGCCAGGCCGTGACCGCGGCAGGCATGGGCTGCATGGCCGCGCTCGAAGCCGAGAAGTATCTGGCAGAACTGGAGGCCCACGCGGAAGCCGCAGAGTAAAGACTCCGCGCCAACGCACCGGGGGCACCTATGGATTGGGACAAGCTCAGGATTTTTCACGAGGCGGCCGAGGCCGGCAGCTTCACCCACGCGGGTGAGAAGCTGGAAATGAGCCAGTCCGCCGTCAGCCGGCAGGTCAGCGCTCTGGAGAAGGAACTCAACGTTCCGCTCTTCAACCGTCACGCGCGCGGACTGATGCTGACCGAACAGGGCGAGATGCTCTATCGCACCGCGCACGACGTGTTCGAGAAGCTGCGGGCGACACAGACGCGCCTGGCCGATTCGAAAACCAAACCGTCCGGCGATCTGCGCATCACCACCACGGTAGCCCTTGGTTCATCGTGGCTGGCGCCGCGCATCGGCGAGTTCATCGAGCTCTATCCGGATATTCGGGTCGAGCTCATTCTGGAATACGACCAGCTCGATCTGACCATGCGCGAGGCGGATGTCGGCATCTGGTTGCGGCCACCCTCCCAGGGAGACCTCATTCAACGCCGGCTGTTTACGGTGCACCTGCACATTTACGCATCCAGCGGATATCTCAAACGGTTCGGTTCACCGAAAGACCTCTCGGATCTCGATAACCACCGGATCCTGACGTTCGGCGGCACGACGCCCGCACAGATTCGCGAGATCAACTGGCTCGAGGAAGCGGGACGCGACGGCAAGGAACGGCGCGCACCCGTCCTGCGCGTCAACAATCTGTATGGCCTGAAGCGTGCCTGCCAGCGGGATCTGGGGCTCGCCATTCTGCCCGACTACATGGCGCGCGAAGAAACCAATCTCGTGCAGGTCATGAAATATGCCGACTTGCCGGCGTTCGAAACCTACTTCGTCTATCCGGAAGGCGCCCGTGAGTCCAAGCGGGTCAGCGTGTTCCGGGACTTCCTCGTCGCCAAGGCACGCGAGTGGTCTTTCTGAAGCGCAATCAAAAATTGTTGAACAGGACATTTTCCGCATGAATTCAAATGGTTAAAGCTATGCACTTCTGCATAGCTGCCATGCGCGCCGGACACTTGTTGCGCTGCACCAAATGCTTAAACTCCGGACATCTGTGATCGCGAACAGAAGGCTCGTCTTCCTCCCTTTAGATGCCTTCAAGGACCGCAAGGTCCGTTCGCGGTCGCAACTTTGGCGCTCTACCCCCCTGGAGCGGCAAAATGAAGTGAAGCCGGGCCACGCCAACTGGTCCGGCTTTTTCTTTTGCCACCCTGCTCAGCTTTGCCCTACAGAAACGCGCAGACGATACGCATATCGCACAAGCCGAACCACGGAGCATTGCACATGGGTGAGCCCCCGGCCTTGAAGCGAGTCGACGACCGTTTTGTCGAGATTTACGAGCACGCGCGTCAGCGCGTCATTGACGACCAGAAGACCAAGGGATTGTTAGTCCTGGTCGGGGACGAGATGCGGCTGCATCACGCCGGAAAGCGCGTTCGGGTGTTTAGCGGAATGCGGCCGGAGGCCTATGACAGGCTGAAGACCAACGGGCACATACCGATGGCCATTCTCTGTCTGTTGGGCGACGTGGCAAATGGAGAGCCATTGCCAGCGCCCAGACTGCGCGACCTTGCCGCGTATGCTGACGCGGTGAAGGCTGCGTCCGCAGACATCGATCCGGAGAAAGAACTCCGCGCCGGCCTTCTCGACACGCCGGTTCACCTGTTGGACCGCTGCATCACGTTCATGGATGCCGTGCTCGATGCCGGTTGCGCGAAACCGGACGAACTCGGCGCATTCGCGCGGGAGTCGGAAGAAGACATCAATGTGGCGCTCGCCGGGGCCGCGCGGGCCCAGCTCGATGCGTGTCATGAGCGCGTCACCAGGATTCGCACCGAACTCCTATCAGCACAGGAATGGGAATCGCTGTGGGTGCTTGTGCTGGGAAACTACATGGCGCGGCAGGGCGAGCTTTTCCTGCAGTATTTTTCACGCGTGCTGCATACGCCCGAACAAGGCGACCGTAGACTCGTCTACTATGAAGGGGACGACGTTGAGTTGGCGCTGGAGCGGTTGGGCACCCTGATGCTGGACGCCCATGCGTCGCAGGCCGTGTTTGCCGAGAAGGACCGTCTCCACAGGGACGTTCTCGCCGACGAAACGGCGCGCTATCTCGACACACTGCTGGCTGGATAGACCTCTTCACGACACCCGAACCGTTACATCCAGGTCGTGCGCTCGCCTTCCATGCCTGTGTACAACTGCGCGACGAAGTCGCCATAACCGTTGTACTTCAACGTCGGCACCCGAATGGTCGTGCCCAGCACCCGTTCCGTCGCCTGACTCCAGCGCGGATGATCCACTTCCGGGTTCACGTTCGCCCAGAACCCGTATTCCTTGCCCTGGACAATCTCCCAGAAACTCTTCGGCCGCTCATCCGTGAACGTGAAACGCACGATGGATTTGATGTGTTTAAAGCCGTACTTCCAGGGAACGGCGAGGCGCATCGGTGCGCCGAACTGCTTGGCCATGGGCTTGCCGTACGCGCCGGTCACCATGAATGCGAGCTCGTTGGTCGCCTCCTCGATCGTCAGGCCTTCAACATAGGGCCAAGGATACCACGAGGCGCGTTGGCCTCGGGCAATTTCCGGATTCTTGAATGTCTCCATCCGGACATACTTCGCCTTGGCAAGCGGCTTCGCCAGCTCAACCAGGTCCTTCATCGGAAAGCCGGACCACGGAACGGTCATGGACCAGGCCTCGACGCACCGGTGGCGATACAACCGCTCCTCGAGAGTCATTTTGCGGATCAGGTCATCGATGCTGATCTTGAACGGTTTTTCCACCTCACCGTCGATCGCAACTTCCCATGGGCGGATCGGCAAAGCCTGCGCCGCCTCATGAATCTTCTTGTGCGAACCGAACTCGTAGAAATTGTTGTACCGGGAGGCAACGCTTTCGGGCGTCAGCTGGCGCTGTATCTGATACTTGGCGTTGCGCTGCGCCGGGTAGAGGTCGGCGGTCGGGTCAGCATCTTGCGGTGCGGCAAAAGCCGCTCCGGGCAACGCGCTCACGGCTGCAATCGAGCCGCTTCCGGCGAGAAAGGTTCGGCGGTTGAGAAATACGTCTTCGGGTGTCGCCAATCGCTCCGGGAGCTCCCAACCCTTCGGTATCCTGATGTGCATGCTTCTCTCCCTTGCCGATCCGGTAGTGTTACGGTTGCGGACTCAGGCCGGCAAATCACGTGTGTGAGAGATCGCCGTCATGGCATGACGTCGGTTCCGGTACGCGCCAACACGTCCTTGAGAGTGATACGCCCAACGCCTGTTCACGGATGCGCGCGACGCGACTCGCTCAAGTGTTTCGAACGCCCCGCCGCGCGCACTGCAGGGTTACAGCGCCCATCGACAAACATTGTCATGTTTGCACACTGTCGGGCACAGACTTGCTCATGAAAGGGAAAAAGCTGTGGGCAGGGATGCGTAATGACGGCGTCGGAGTTGCGGCGCTGCAACATCAACTCCTGAACTGAATTCAAGACTTTATGGCGAAATACTGGCTTTTGGGCGCAATACATCTCGAAATCGGCCAAATCCTGTCTTATTCCCGTACCAATTGCCCCAGTGTCGGCTAAAACTCGGCAAATTGCTCGGCTAACTTCGTAGTCGGGCACTACATAACTCGCTGGGGGCGAGTGACTGAATTTGCGTCAGGGAGGGAACGATGACGCGTCTGCTCAAGGCCGTTGGTCTCGCCGTGCTTATCACGGCCGCATCTGCGCTCGATACGGCACAGGCCCAGACGGCTGTTGGAGGTCTGCAGGAATCGCACAATGACACGATTGCCCGTGTCAACGGCGGTCGTGTGGGAATCATCTCCGGTGGCATTGACGGCACGTACATCCGCATGGCGACGGACCTGTCGTCCGTCCTCGATGACGGCGATCGTATTCGTGTGTTGCCGATCATGGGCAAGGGGTCGGTTCAGAACGTCTCCGATATTCTCTATCTCAAGGGCATCGACATCGGCATCGTTCAATCGGACGTGCTTGACTTCATGAAGCGCGACGGAGCGCATCGCGATATCGATTCCCGCATCCACTACATAACCAAACTGCACGACGAAGAATTCCATCTCGTTGCCGCCAGTGGTTTTTCGGATATCAAGCAACTTGCCAGGCGCAAGGTGAACTTCGGCGTCAAGGGCAGCGGCTCGGCGATGACGGCCGCCACCGTGTTCTCAAGTCTCGGTGTCGAGGTTGTGCCGGTTCACTACGATCAGGCTCTGGCAATCGAAAAAATCAGGAAAGGCGAGATCGCGGCCACCGTCTACATGGCCGGGAAACCGGCGCCCGCCATTTCCGAGCTCAAGCGAAAGGTCGGTTTCCGGCTTCTGCCCGTGCCGCTAACGGAAGAGTTGCAGGAGACCTATCTGCCGGCGCGCATTTCTGCGAGCGATTATCCGAAACTCGTCAAACGCGGTGCGTCGGTCGATACCATAGCCGTCGGGGCGGTGATGGCGGTCTTCAACTGGCAGCCGACCAGCACTCGCTACCAGCGCGTCGCAAGGTTCATCGACACATTCTTTTCAAACTTTGATGATCTCAAAAAAACGCCACGTCACCGGAAATGGCGCGAGGTCGATCTCGCCGCCGAACTGCCGGGGTGGACACGCTTTTCTTACGCCGAGCAATGGTTGGCGGAGAACAAGCCGGAGTCTCAGGTGAGCACGACGGAGGCGTTCAAGAAATTCGTAGCTGCGCAAGGACCCAATTCCGGCTTTTCGCAGCCTGAACTAGAAGCATTGTTCAAAAAGTTCGTTCAGTGGCAGCAGATAAAACAATAAACGGATCCCCCGACGGCGAGCCGCCGCACGGGGCCAAAAATGCCAACGGGTCCGGAGTGTATTTAGTACGGAGCAGGAAGATGTCCGGTCAGACAGAGAGGGCGCTGGCGAAAAACGGCGACCAGCAAAAAACGACGAAGTCGAAGAAGAAGCGTTCGACGGGAACCAAGAAGGCAAGCAGCTCTTCAACGCGCAAGAAGACGGCATCGTCGCGAAGCGCGAAGCAGACGGAGAATGGCGGACTGCCGATCATGAAGCTGCGCGCCATCGACATTGTCGATGGAAGTGGCGCAAGCGCCCCGCCCCCCGACAAGGCCAAGGATCAGGATAACGAACAGCCACAAGTCATTCACATGCCGCCGCCGGCGGCAAATGAGGCGGGCGCGGCGGATGAAGAGGCCAGTCCTGCTGCCGACAGCACGGCCGTCGAAAACGAAGATCACGCCAACGAAAATCAGGTTTCAGACCCGGAACTTCTGGAATTGCTTGAGCAACTGAGCGTCACCATCGATACGGCAAACACCGTCCTCGACGCTGCCGCAAACGTTCCCCCAGAAACATTGCCGCCACAGGCGGAAAACCTGACTGAACCGCCACTTCCACAGCCGGACAACACAATGCACATGCAAAACCCACAAGGCCCTGATCAACAGTTTGACCGGCTCGCCGACCGTCTCAGCGGCATGCAGCAGGAAAAGGATGACCTTCGTCCGCTGGCGGAGCGGTTCGCATCGAAGCCGAATTCCGGCGATATGGGCCGGGAGAAACGTGGGAAATTCGGCCTCGTCGCGAACGCCGCCCTCACGGGCGTAATCGTTGCCGCCGGTTTCGGGTGGCTCGCCTACACGAACCCGTGGATCTTTGAAGGTGGCGGCGAACCCACCGCACCCGCGCCGGAACCAGAGCAGGCTGTCACCATCCAGACACAAGAGACCGCAGCGGCGAATCCGGAAGCTGCGAAGGACCAAACCCAGCTCGGCGGTCAGCAGACGCCGCTCCCGAAGACCGAGCAGGCACCCCTGCCCCGGACTGAACAGGCATCTCCGCCGAAGACTGAGCAGGCAGCCCTGCCCAGGACTGAAAACGAGGTGCAGCCGCCCGCGACCGACGCGGCTCCGGCAGCGCCAAAGCCGTCCCTATCTGCTCTGACGCCACCGGAAGACGACCCGGTGCCCATGCAAAGCCCTGAAAAAGCACCGGTGACGGCAGCCCCGGCGCTTGAGCCGATCCGCGGGACGGCCGGAGACAAGATCGCGCTTGGCATCGAGATACCTGCGGATGCCGGAGGCGCGGAAATGTCGATCATGATCCAGAGCGTCCCGAAGCAGATGGAACTGTCGGCAGGCAAGAATCTCGGCTCCGGCAACTGGTTGCTGACAACCGGTCAGCTGGACGGACTGACGCTGATCACCAAACGCGACTTGCAACCTGGGGAATATCAGATCGAAGTCATCATGGTGCGAAGCGACGGGAAGGTGCCGGATGCGCGCAAGGTCGCCGTTGCTATCGATGCTGCGGTCCAGAAGGCACCTGCGCCGAAGAATCCTGCTGTTCAACCCAGGCCGGCTGACACGGTGAAAGAGACAGCGGTCGCACCTACTGCTGCACCTCCGCCTGCGCCCCCGGCCGCCGCACCCACCCCGACCCTGCCCCCGCTCAGTGCGAAACAGGTCAGCAATATTCTCAAGCGTGGCGATGCCCTGCTGGCTCAGGGAGACGTGGCAGGCGCCCGGTTGTTGCTCGGATATGCCGCAACGCGTGGCAACAAGGACGCGATGCTGAAGCTGGGACGAAGCTACGATCCGGAATTCCTGTCACAGCTCGGTGTGCGCGGCGTTGAACCGGACCCGGCCAAGGCAGCCGAATGGTATGAACGCGCCAAGCAGACAACCGCGACCGCGCAATAACGAGAACGCCAACAGCAAAAACCGCTTCAAATGCGAAGGGGCCGGATTCTCCGGCCCCTTTTCTCGTCACGAACAGCAAGCGCCTGTTGTCAGGCGGCCTCGGCCGCATGGCTTGCGAGAACCTGTTCTGCGATCTTGCCGGTCAGCTCGGCAAGGTGATCGAACTGCGCGGTGTACGTGCCGACACCTGCGGTCGCAGAGCGAAGCTCGATGATCAGGTTCTGCATCTCGGACTCCGGCATATGCGCCTGGACCAGATCCCAGCCGTCCCATCCCGGACGTGCGTCGAACCCGAGAATCTGGCCGCGACGTCCGGTAATGATCTGATTGATGCGCGCCGTTGCGTCCGACGGCACCGCAATCTCGACCGCCATGACCGGCTCCAGTAGAACCGGTGCGCATTTTGGCATGCCTTCGCGCATGGCGAGCGCGCCGGCGGTCTTGAAGGCCTGATCGGATGAATCGACGCTGTGATACGACCCGTCCTTGAGGCAGACCGACACGTCCACGACCGGGAACCCGAGCGGCCCGCTCGTCAGATACTCCCTTACGCCGGTTTCGACGGAGGGAATGTACTGCTTGGGCACGACGCCGCCGGTGATGGTATCGCTGAACTCGAACCCGCCACCGCGCGGAAGCGGCTTGATGTCCACCACCACGTCACCGAACTGACCATGACCGCCGGATTGCTTCTTGTGCCGGCCGCGTATCTCGATCGGCTTTTTGATGGTCTCCTTGTAGGGAACCTGGCGCGGACGCGTCTGCGCGGCAATGCCGTATTTGCGCTTCAGCCGCTCGAGCGCCACACGCAAGTGCATCTCGCCCTGCCCCCACATGACCATTTCACCGAGCTCCTGACTGTGCACCAGCGAGATGGACGGGTCTTCCTCGATGATCTTGCCGAACGCCTCCGTCATTTTGACTTCGTCCTTGCGCTCGGCCGCCGCAACCGCAAGCCCCATGACCGGTGAAGGCGCCGCAGGGGTTTCGATTTTAGGAACCGATCCCTTCTCGAGGCCCAGAGTCGCGCCGGTCTTTATCGAGTCCATGCGGCCAAACGCGACCGTCGAACCGGGACCTGCATCGCCGCCCTTGACCGGGTCCTGCCCCATCAGTGTGAAAATACCGGAAATCCGCTCGTCTCCATCCTCGCTGTAGACAGTGTCCCCGTCCGAGAAAGATCCGGTGAGGATCCGCACCAGTGAGAGCTTGCCGCCATGCTCGGTGTGGAAGGTCTTGAGCACCTGCGCGCAGGATGGCGCGTCGGCGACGCCAAGCCGCTCCGCCGTCTGAACAACACCCGGCGCCTCGTGACGCAAGGCTTTGAGCAAACGCAGAATGCCGTTGCCGTTTTCGGCCGAGCCCAGAAGGACGGGGCAGATATCGCCGTCCTGCATTTCCTTGGAAAGATCGTCGAAGACCTTGTCCTGGGGCGGCTCGATGTCTTCCAGCAACTGCTCCATCAGTTCATCATCATAATCGGCCAGTTGCTCCAGCATGGAGAAACGCGCTTCCTTTTGGCGTTCCGAGAGATCACCCGGAATATCGATGACTTCGCTCGGTTCATGCTCGCGGTAGACGAAGGCGCGCTCGAGCGCGAGATCCACGAAACCGGTCATGATCTCGTTTTCCCAGATCGGGATCTGCCGCAGGACGAGCGGCTTGGAACTGGCCGGCTGCAGTATCGGCAGGATATCGCGGACGCGTCCCTCCGCCTTGTCGAGTTTGTTCAGGAAAAGAAAATGCGGAATGCCGCGATCCTCAAGCTGTTTCAGAATCAGCTGGAGCGCGGGGACTTTCTTGTCGTCCGGTTCGCATACGACAACCGCGGCGTCACAACCGGTCAGCGCGGCGGAGGTGTCATACTGAAATTCAACGGACCCCGGACAATCAATAAATGTATAGGTGTCACCGAGAAATTCGGTCTGGGCAACGTTCAGCTCGACACTCATGTCATGATCGCGAGCTTCCTGACTTGCATCGCCCACTGTGTTCTTATCGGCAATCGTGCCCTGGCGTGTAACGGCCCCCGTACGTGCGAGAATGGCTTCCAGAAGTGTCGTCTTACCACTGAGATAGGGACCGACCAGTGCAATACAGCGCGGACTATTGCCTCCTTGCCCCTTGGCGTCTGTCATTTTGTACCTCCCCTCAACAACTTAGCAACTTGCTGACGCGTCCGCCCGGCGCGCGGAGAACGTCCTGACGCTATCGTGTCAAGTGTATGACGTTATGGCAAGTCTCTGGAGTCCCGGAACGGGACACGCGGCCGGACCAGTGGCCATATGCCGCTGTTTTTCACTCCGTCTGAGCCGTCGCGAAGCCCTCGACCGGCAGGAATGTCTGCGGACTGATACAAGAGGTTTCGCCACCTGGACCAACCAACATGTGCCCTCCGCGCCCCTCGCATCGCGCCGCCGGCCCGTCGAAATGGCTGAAGGCGGCGACAAGCAGCGCCATTCCCGCAGCAACGGACAAAAGGATCACAGTACCATTGCGGCGTGCGCGTAACGCTTCGGAGCTCTTACGGTTCATGCCATCGTATCCGCACCCGGTCCGAGCGGCTGCCCATAGCTGAATTCCACCACATAGCCGTCGGGGTCTTCGAGCGCACACAGATAGCCAACCGGATGGGGAAGCTGTTGCGGTTCCCACAGCAGACAACCGGCTGCACGGCCCTCATCCGCCACCCTGTCCACATCGTCCCGCGCGGCGACGGCGAACCCGTAATGGGTCATATCACCTTCCGTCCGCGCTTGGCCCTTGCCCCCTTCAAGCAAAACCAGCACGAACCGGGGCTCGCCGTCTTCCTCTGCCAGCCACGCGGCTGCGTCGTTTGGCCCCTCGCCGTGGCGCCGCACAACCTGAAGCCCGCAGAACCGCTCATAGAACGCGATCGAGCGATCAAGATCCCGGACGTGCAAGGCGCAGTGCGTAAAAGCCGTCTTCATGACGAGATGAACCTCCGTTTGAGCTTGCCGCGGACTTCAAGAAGGGCATCCTGACGGTGACGATCGCCAAGAAACCGGGCTCCGAACCGAAGGAACGCACCATCCAGATCAAGTCCTCATGAGGCGCACGCCTTGCGCGGGAATCATTGAGCGGCCCGGTTTCCGGGCCGTTTTTTTACGGCACCTGTTTGCGAACGCTCGAGAACATGCCGAGGCCGAGCCAGTCTTTCAGGGAGCGTTGCAGCGCCTGATCGCCGATCAGCGTGAGTCTTTCCTCGTCGATCGCCTTGGAGAACTTGTCAGTCCCCATGTAGATGGACGTCATCGTCCGCAGGTCGGTCTTCACATACAGATCGACATCAAACCCCGGATCGACCGCGCACAGATCAGCACCGTCCTTAGGGTCGACGACAATCCACCAGTGACGTTCGCCCGGACGGCGCTCGGGATAGATGAACTGGATGACCGTGCGCCGGGCCGGAAGCTCATCGATATGCAGGTTCCGGCGCATGTCCCACATCAGAAGACCAGCGTCAAGATTCTCGAGCTGCGGCTTCGTCTCTGTCCAGCGATGACCCCACTCGCCGACGGCGACGATGATCGGTGTCAGCTCCTTGCCGGCGGCGGTCAAGCGGTACTCCATGACGCCGGCTTCGCCGGGAACAGGGGCGCGTTCCACAACCCCCGCTTCCTCCAGCTCCTTCAGACGCTTCGACAGAAGCGCCGGCGACATGCGCGGCACGCCGCGCCTGATATCGTTGAAACGGCTTGAGCCGGCGACCATCTCGCGCAGTACCACAAGCGTCCAGCGTGTGCCAAGGACTTCAGATGCCATCGCAACCGGACAGAACTGGTGGTAGCTCCCGTCAGCCATCGCCACCTCCGGATGATCTCGTGCCAATAGGTTTCAGTTCTGTAGTGCCGCCAGCGTAGTTCAGATTCTGTACCGGGTCGATTCAGTTACTGAACTGGAAGTTCACTTCAATTCCGGGTCATGCCTCCCACATTGCCAATCGAGCGGCCTGCGCTTGAGCGCGCAGGCGACCATTTGAAAGGAACTGAGACATGACACTCGTGCAGGAACGGGACCTGACGACACCCGACTTCGATGCCATCAAACTCAAACAGCAGGGCGCCTGGGCATCAGGCGACTATGCGATTGTCGGTACGACGCTCCAGATCGTCGGCGAGCAGCTTTGCGAAACCATTGATCTGCGGCCGGGCGCCAAGGTGCTCGATGTTGCCGCCGGCAACGGCAACGCCACGCTCGCCGCGGCGCGCCGGTTCTGCGACGTCACCTCCAGCGATTATGTGCAAGGCCTTCTCGACAAGGGAAGGACGCGCGCGGACGCGGAGAACCTCAAGGTGACCTTCGATCAGGCCGACGCGGAGAACCTGCCCTACGCCGACGCCGCCTTTGACGCCGTGCTGTCGACCTTCGGCGTCATGTTCACGCCAAACCAGACCGGAGCGGCCGCCGAATTGCTCCGTGTCTGCCGGCCGGGCGGGAAAATCGCGCTTGCAAACTGGACGCCCGCCGGCTTCATCGGCCAGATGTTCAAGGCTCTCGGCAAACATGTGCCGCCGCCTGCCGGTGTCGCTTCGCCGGCCCTTTGGGGGACACGGGACCGGGTCGAGGAACTGTTCGGAGATGACGCAGCCGCAATTGACGTCACGCAAAGGCACTTCGCCTTCCGCTACCTCTCGACGGATCATTTTCTGGAGATCTTCCGCAGCTACTACGGGCCGGTCCACAAGGCGTTCCTCGCTCTGGACGGCGACGGTCAGGCGGCGCTCGAGACCGACTTGCGCGCTGTTATCAACCGGTTCAACGTTGCAACCGATGGCACGTTTGTCGCGCCCGCCGAATATGTCGAGGTCGTGATCTCAAAGGCATAACCGGCGCGCAAAGCGACGGATCATTCCGGGTTCGCAGCGCGAGACAAGAAGGCGGCACCTCTGTGCCGCCTTTTTTGAAGTACGTAATTGATGAGTTTACTCGGCGGGCGCCGTCTTTCTGCGTCTGCGCGGCGGCCGGCGTTTCTTCGTCTTCTCGGCTGCGCGGCGCAAGGCGCGCTCTTCCAGCGGCCCGACGACCAGGGTCAGCATCGGCGGCACGATCAGCAGTGTCAGCACGGCGGAAAGCGACAGTCCGCCGACCACGACCGACCCCAGACCGCGATAGAGTTCCGATCCCGCACCGGGGAAGAACACGAGCGGCAGCATCCCGAACACGGATGTCAGGGTCGACATGAAAATAGGCCGAATGCGGTTCCGGGTCGCCTCGATGATCGCCTCCTGCGGCGGCATCTTGTCCGCCCGCAAATGCAGGAGCGTCTGGTGAACCAGCAGAATGGCGTTGTTCACAACGATGCCGATGAGAATGACGAAGCCGAGCAGCGTGAGCATGTCGAGCGACTGGAAATAGAACATGTTGAGAAACGCAAGGCCGGCCACGCCGCCCGCCGCCGCCATCGGCACGGACAACATGATGACGAGCGGGTAGATGAAGCTCTCAAACAGGATCGCCATCACCAGATAGACGATGATCATCGCAACGATGAGATCCCCCACCATGTGACTCCACGTCTCGGTCAGCTTATCCGCCGTGCCGGAAATGCGAATGCGAACGCCCTCCGGCAAGCCCGCCTCGCGCAACGGCGCGACGACCTCGCTGTTAATCATCTCGATTGCCGCTTCGAGCGGGATGGCCGGTGACGGCACGACTTCAAGCGTAACCGTGCGCTGACGCTCCCGGTGCCGGATTGCCGTCGGTCCGGACGTCATCTCCACACGCGCCACCGAAGAAACGGGAAGGATCTGTCCGTCGCGCGTCACAACCGGGAGATTGCCCACGTCCTGGGTATTACCGACCTTGTCGAGCGGTCCCTTGAGCATCAGGTCGAGCCGAGAGTTTCCAACCGTGACCTCGACGACTCGCAATCCATCGTTGAAGGTGTCGAGTGTTTCGCCAAGTTCAACCGGCGTAACTCCATTGTCTGTCAGCCGCATACGATCGGGGTAGACGCGAACTTCCGGTGCCCCGAGTTCCAGTCCCGGATTGGGCGTGAACTGGTTGCCCTGATCTAATGGCAGAATTCTCAGTATCCGGCCGGTCGCCGCCACCGCTGTCGCGAGAATCGGTTCAAGTTCATCTCCAGAAATGTCGAGCTCTATTTTACGGCCACCACCGATGCCGCGCGCGAACAAGGACCGTTGATCAATAATCGCAAAGGTTCCCGGCTCCTTGAAGACCGGCTCCTGCAGAACGGGTTTCAGCTCCGCGACCCGAGTTGGATCGACCGCAGCAGCCCCGAGAAACGTCCGCGAACGCCAGGCGACGAAAAAGAACCGGTCGATCTTGGGCGGGCTGCCTTCCACTTCTTCCGGACCGGAAACCGACTTGAGCAGAGGCTTGATGTCGTCCTCGATGCGCTTGGCGATATTGGTGGTGGTTTCCAGGTTGTATCCCGGCGGCGGTATGAGAACGCCGAACATCAGATTACGGTTGCCTTCCGGCAGATATTCGAGTTTCGGCAGGAACGTCCAGGCCCCGGCGGCGCAGGCCGCCGATGTGGCGCCAACGACAAGAACGGCGGCAACCTTGTTGCGGGTGACCAGCTTCGTGAAGCCGATGATGCCTCTCACGGATACATGGGCCAATTCATCGATGCCGGGGATGTACACCCTCTTGAGGGGTTCGCCCGCCTTGCCGGACCTGCCCGCGAGCAGACGGCTTGCGAGCGCCGGAATGACGGTCACCGAGACGAGCAGGGATAGGATGACCGAGACCGAGATTGCGACGCCGATGTCGCGGAACAACTGGCCGACTTCGAGCTGCATGATCAGCACCGGGATGAAGACCATCACGGTGGTCAGGGCCGAAACGAACACGGCGCCCCAGACCTGTTGCGTTCCCTCGTAGGCCGCGTCCTGGGCCGATTTGCCCTTCTCGCGGAGCCGGAAGATGTTCTCGAGCACCACGATTGCCGCATCGACGACCATGCCGACCGCAAAGGCCAGACCCGCCAGAGAAATAACGTTAATCGACCGGCCCAAGGCCGCCATCGCGACAAACGAGCCGATCACCGATACCGGGATCGCCAGAGAGACGATGACGGTTGCCCGCCATGAGCGCAGGAAGAGCATCAGAATAAGTGCGGCGAGCGTGCCGCCGATCCAGATGTTCTGCTGCACGAGATCGACCGACGACGTGATGTAAATCGTCTCATCATAGACCTGTCTGAGTTGCAGACCCTCACGCGGCACCGGTTCGGCATTGAGTTCGCCGATGGCCTCCTGGATACCGGCCATTGTCTCGATCACATTGGCGCCGGTCTCGCGTTCGGCGTTGAAGGCCAGTGCCGCCTCACCGTCCAGTCTGATCTTGGCGAACGCTTCCTTGTAGGCGAAACCGACCTTCGCAATGTCGGCAATCGTGACGCGCGCAAGACCGCCGGACTGTTCGTCGCGAACGGAACGCAGAACAACATTACGGATACCGTCGAGCGTGTTGAGTTCGCCTTCGGTGCGCACCACGTAGCGGCGCTTGCCTTCATCAACGTCGCCCGCACTCATGACCGCATTGTTGCGCCGGAGCACGTCGATCACGTTCGATACGGTCAAACGGTAGCGGGCCAGCAGTTCCGGCTCGACGACGACTTCGATCTCCCGCTCGCTGCCGCCATAGACATTGACCTGCCCGACCCCTTTGACGCGCTCGACCCGGTCCTGGATGACATCCTTGACGAAATCGCCATATTCGTGGATCGGCCGGGTGTTGCCGGGTTCGCGCGTCACGATGAACCAGGCAATGGGGCTGTCTTCGGCGCCGGCGAGCTTGATTACGGGTTCTTCCGCCTCATCGGGATAGCCGGTTACACGGTCGAGACGGTTGGCGACTTCCAGCATCGCCCGGTCCATGCCGGTACCGACGGCAAACTCCATGGTAATCCGGCTGCTGCCCTGCTCAGAGCTACTGATGATCTCCGTCAATCCGCCGATGCCGCGCAACACGTCTTCCTGGCGTATAACAATCTCACGCTCGACTTCCGCGGGAGCCGCACCAAACCAGTCGGTCGACACAGTGATAATTGGCCGGTTGACGTCGGGTGTAAGCTGGATCGGGATGGTCTGCAGCGCAACAATACCGAACATCACGACCATCAGCACTATGGCGATGACGGCGGTCGGACGTTCGATCGATGCGCGGATGATGTTCATGAAGAGCCCTTTTCGACCCTGACCTTGGCGCCGGGCTGAATACGCTCATTGCCGCGGATGACGACCATCTCGCCGTTCTTCAGGCCGGACACCACTTCCAGCCGGCCGCCGATGGCCTCGCCGACCGTGACCGGACGCGGCGTTGCCTTGTCATCCTGGATCACGAAAACCATGTCACCGGTGGGCCGTTTGAGAATGGCGTCCTTATGCACCGTGACCACCTCACGGTCGTCGCTGATCGGCACCGCGACGATGACCGCCTGCGATTCGGCAAGTGGACGTTTGGTTTCGGAAAAATCCGGCACGAGCCGCACAACCCGTGTCCGGGTCAGCGGGTTTTCCGACGGCAGGATCGCGCGCACCGTGGCAACGTGTTTGGTTCCGTCGTCGAGGGTGAAGTCCACCTGTCGGCCGATTGGCAGCCCGGCAAGGCGGCGGAACGGAACATCGGCTTCGACCTCCAGCGCGCGATCAGCAATCACCCTGACGATTCTGTCGCCCTTGCTTACATAGGCGCCGACTTCGGTATAGCGGCGCACAACCACGCCGGCGTATGGCGCACGGATGGTTGCGTATTCGAAATCGATCTGACGTCGCTGCAGGTTGGTGCGTTTGATGGCCACGTTCGCCCGCGCTCGGCCCACGCGCGCGTCGGCGACGGCGGCCTTCTTTTGTGCGTCTTCGAACCTTGCCTGCGAGAAAGCCGCCGACTTGCGAAGACCTTCCTGACGGCGCAGTTCTGTGAGCGCGACGTCTTTCTCCGCCACCCAGGTTTCCAGCTCGGCCTGCGCCTCTGCAAGCTCGCTGTTCGACATGTTGACCTCGGCCTGCAAGGTCTCGTTGTCGAGAACGGCCAGAACCTGCCCCTCTGAGACCGGGTCTCCGACCTCAACCCTGATTCCCTCGACGGGCCCGGCGATTCGCGCCGCCACATCGCCGACCCGAAGCGAAACCAGCCTTCCGGCGATGGGAACGGTCTGACTGAGCGGCTCGATCCGCGTCTTTTCCACACCCACGAGGACGGCCTCGGGCTCCTGCGCCACCGCAGGCCTGGGATCCGTCGCCAACGCGGCCACCAACACAGCCGTCAGCATCACCATGGCGGAACGGCAGCGCACGGGAGAGTGGCTTCGGGTCTGCGGCAATAGTCTCATGGCTAGTTCGAACATGCTCCGGACGCGCAGCATAGCAGCCTTCTTTTTATGATCATTGACATATTTTGGTTTTCGCGGGTGTCGCCGCCCGCAACCTTGTACGTGCGGACGGGTACTTTCCCAGCGCACGGCATACGCCATTTCTTCCACGGGATTAAGTCAAATCTCGGAACGTCTTCCCACTTGGCACTCCGGCGGCACTCGCCGCCCAGCATCGGCAAGCTGAAATGCACTCCTTAATGTTGTTATCGCAAATGCTCTGGCAGTGGTGGTCACAACTGCGTATGCGCCACGGGCATTCTTTGTGTGTTCGGTGTCAAAAGCGGCTCAATGCCTCCATTCTCCACGAAATGGACGAATTTTCGCCTGAATCGGGCCCTTCCCCGCCTCACTGTCGGCAAGAATCGTCTTTAGTTTCCTCAATAAGAAACGCGTGAACCTCGTGCTTGGGGGCACAGGTTCAATTCAAAGCGTTCGGGAGGGAAAAAACGTCATGTTCGCATCCAGTGCGTCTGCTGGCTCGTGGTACGTAAGCAGACGATCAGTTCCAAGTGCATTTCGTGTTTTTCCGGGACTGTCCCACGCGAGTTTGACTTCGAGCGAACGGCGTTCCTTCCTGAACATTGCGACGGATATGATGGCTGACCCACGTATGAGTTATGTCGTTTTGAAACCGGTGTGTACCCCCGTGCCTCCGGTTCGGACCGGCTCTGCCGCTGGTGATGCCGGGTATGCTCCCCCCCGCATTCGCGTCGTCAGGATTGACAACGCACATCCCGGCCGCCAGCGGCAACAACGCTGCCGGGTCTGCAAACCTTCACCTGCCCAAAGCCGGACACGCATCAAGGACGGTCACGCCGATGCGCAGCTGCATGCGGGCAATCGAGTTGAACGAATTCTGCCTTTCTCTTGGGACTTCGATCCTTCGCCGCTGCCCCCGCGCAGCGAGGGGATTGTTGTCCCGGCGCGAGCGCAGTGCCCTGGGACTGTTCGCCGTCACAGCCCTCGCCACTGCCTGGCGCGACGCGCGTATTGTGGGTCCGGTCGATAGTCTCGCGTCCGGGATCGGGGTGAACTCGCACACCCCACCCGCGGATCGCCCGCAACGCGCTCAGGCCGGCCTCCCTTGTTCCCCGCGCCAACATCGGTGGGACATAGGGAGAGCCGGCCGCCTCTTACTGTACTGAGGCTAAAACTCTCAACGGACACTTCTGCCTGCCGCCGCGAGTCTGTCTCCAGACCGTCTGCCCGCGATGACGCCAGGGAGGGGGAGCGTCACCGATGCGGGCCGGCTGCGACCGCGTCCGCCGGAAACGATGTGCGAAACCTGATACGTGCCCACCGCTTCCTATGACCATGGGCCTTCATACCGAATAGCCCTTTTGCTCTTATGATCCAACCCATTTGGTTGGTGAGCCGGTCAAGTTATAGAGGAGGTAAGAACCACTGGCCGCGGTTCAAGATCACCGGAACGTGATGCCACCGAATTCCAGGTCCTCGCCTGGATTGGCATCCTTAAAATCATCAGAATTAGGAATTTTTTATCTTATGTAGAAATTTAATTAGAACAAAATTGCACTCCGGCAAATTATTAAGACACAATTTTGCAAATTGTTTCGAAATCGCAGAAACCGCAATTGAAGCAATTCTGGTCGGCTGTCGCCGCTTCACACTGAAGGGATCAGGCGGCCTTTTCTTCCAGCAGCACGCCATGCTGCTGCATCAACGTCTTCGCGATCTCTTTTGCGCCACGGGCCGCGGACGGGTCTCCGGAAACCTGCGCGGTCACGATCGCCCCCTCATGCAACAGCCCAATCGACCAGGCGAGGCCGTCCGAATCGCGCGCGCCGGCCGACGAAGCCAGCAACCGCAGATATTCCAAAATGAGTCGCTTGTGCTCGGCGGCAAGCTGATGCGCGGGGTGCTTGGCCTCCGAATACTCGGCTGCGGCATTGATGAACGTGCATCCGGCAAAAGGCATGCCCGGAAACGCCTTGCCCTCGAACCACTCCTCCAACGCGTCGAAACTTGCGAGCAGACGATCCGCGGGCGCACCGCCGGTACGTTCGATCCGGCTCTTGAACCAGGTCCGAAACTGCTCGTCACGCCGGCGCAGCGCAGCGAGAATGAGCTCATCCTTCGAGCGAAAATGCTTGTAGAGCGTCATCCGGGCAACCCCCGCCTCCTGCAGGATACGGTCGACGCCAGTGGCGTGAAACCCGTCGCGGCAAAACAGCTTTATCGCCGTCTCGACCAGATGATCTCGTTTCGATTGTCGTGCCATGCGATTCGCCTCGATATACGTACCGTTCAGTATGGTATCTTCACTCATTCACCACAATCAAAAAATGTTGAATTGTAAAATAGACCGATCGATCTATCTATTCAACAGCCGCCGATCGACCGTATCGCAATGCCGGACGGCGGTGCCAGAACACACGATCGCAACAGACAATCCGAGGAGATAGTGAACATGTCCCGCATAGACCCCGTAGATCCCAGGAACGCGACAGGCCACGCAAAGGAACTGCTCGACGCGGTTCAGGCCGAACTTGGCGCAACCCCGAATCTGCTCCGTACGCTTGCCCAGGCACCTTCCGTACTCAACGCCTATCTTTCGCTTTCGAAGGCCCTGTCCGGAGGCAGCCTGTCCAAGGCGGCTCGCGAGCAGATCGCACTCGCAATCGCCGGCGAAAACCATTGTGACTACTGCGCCTCGGCCCACACCCTGCTCGGCCGCAGCGCCGGTGTCGGCGAGGATGAGCTTTCGGCCAATCTCAAGGGCGTATCCAGCGATGCCCACACCCAGACACTCCTCAGCTTCGCAAAGGCGGTTGTCGCAAAACGCGGATTCGTGAGCGACCGGGAGTTCTCCGATGCGCGCGCGGCCGGAATCTCGGACGCCGAAATCGTCGAGGTGGTCGGAGAAGTGGCGTTGAACGTCCTGACCAACTACCTGAACCACGTGGCGCAGACGGAGGTGGATTTCCCCTATGTCTCCGCCGGCGAGGCCGAAGCAGCCGCGGCAGCATAAACAATCGGGGCCATTCCGAACGTCTGCGGAATGGCCCCATTGCCTAGATCATGGGCTGGCCTCAACCGGGGGATCATGCTTGTCTCCCGGTCCTGAGTGCCGTTCCGGGAGTACGCCATGAACGAGTATGTGAGCGATGTCGCGTTTACGCCTTCCGTCAAAAAAGAACAGCGCAAACGCGGGTCGCGCACCGGCTATGAGACGATGGCAGCCAAGCGGGACTGGCCGGACACGGTCGACGAAAACCTGAAGGCATTCGTTGCCGAACGCGACAGCTTCTATCTCGCCACCGCAAACAAGAACGGCCAGCCGTACATCCAGCATCGCGGCGGCCCAAGAGGGTTCCTGCGCGTGCTCGACGACCGCACCCTCGCCTTCGCCGACTATGGCGGCAACAAGCAATACATTTCGCTGGGAAATCTCGCCGAAAACGATCAGGCACATATCTTTCTGATGGACTATGCCAACCGGCAGCGCGTCAAGATCTGGGGGCAGTTGAAGGTGGTTGAGGATGATCCGGACCTGCTGGCCCGGCTTTCGCCCGAGGGCTACGCCGCGCGTCCCGAACGCGCGTTCGTGTTTACGATCACTGCATGGGATGCGAACTGCCCGCAGCACATCGTCGGCCGCTATGATGAAGAGACGGTCCGCCAGGTCACACAGAAGCTCGCAACGCGGGTGGCCGAACTGGAAGCCGAAAACGCCCGCCTGAAGGAACAGCTCGCAAACGCCACCGGCGCCTGAACGAACCTGCCCCGGCCCAACGTGTCAGTCGGCGCGGCCCGCGAGCTGACGGGCCGCATATCGCGCCCCGAGCATGCCGGCGGTCATAGAGACAATGAACAGTGCCGCCGTGGCCGGCTTGATGGCCAGCATGGTGAGCGCCGGCCCCGGACAGATGCCGGCGAGGCCCCAGCCCAGACCGAAAATGGCGGCGCCGAGAAGGAGCGGTTTATCAATGTCCGTGCGTGTGGGAACCGCCTGCGCCTCGGCAAGTACGGGACGCTTGCCCTTGAGCAACTGGTAGCCGGGCACCGCCACCGCCAGCGCCCCAACCATGACGAACAGAAGCGCCGGGTTCCAGTTTCCCGTCAGATCGAGAAACCCCAGGACCACCGCCGGATTGACCATGCCGGACAGCGTGAGGCCAGCGCCAAAAATCAATCCCGCCAATGCGGCGACAAGAATGTTCATGTCCGCCCCCTATACGACATGGCGCACCAGAAAGACCGTCACGATGGCAACCGCCATAAAGACGAGCGTTGCAAGAATCGAGCGCGGCGAAAGTCTGGAAATGCCGCAAATGCCATGTCCCGAAGTGCACCCCGCCCCCAATGCGGAGCCAAAACCGACGAGCAGACCGGCGATGATCAGGACCGGTACGGATGCGCCGATCTGAACCTCACCCGGCCGCCCGAGAAGGGCCAACCCGAGCGGCGCGGCGATGCTGCCAAGGACAAAGGCAAGGCGCCAACCCGGGCCGTCCGACCACCGAACGAGGCCGGACCAGATCCCGCTGACACCCATGACACGCCCGTTGAAAGCCAGCAGGATCAGCGCCGCGGCGCCGATCATCACGCCACCGATCAGCGGCATTATCACGTTTGCTGTGCTCATGACTGCTGCAACATGGAAACCCGCCTAGCTCAAACTCCCGCAAAAGCGCTGGATGCGCTGACACGCATCCTCCAGGGCTTCCGTCGACGTGGCGTATGACACGCGGAAGAACGGCGACAACCCAAACGCGGCGCCATGCACGACGGACACACCCTCCTCCTCCAGCAGGGCGGTCACGAAATCCTCGTCGTTTTCAATCTTCTTCCCCTTGGGCGACGTCTTGCCGATGCATCCGGCGCAGGACGGATAGACATAAAAGGCCCCCTCCGGCGTCGGGCATTCCAGTCCCGTGGCCTGGTTGAGCATGGACACGACGAGATCGCGCCGCTCCCTGAAAACCTCGGCGCGTTCCTTGAGGAATCCCTGCGGACCGTCGAGCGCCTCGACCGCCGCCCACTGGCTGACCGAGCACGGGTTCGACGTCGATTGGGACTGAAGCTTGCGCATGGCCGAGATGAGCGTGTCCGGCCCGGCGGCATATCCGATCCGCCAACCGGTCATGGCGTAGGCCTTCGACACGCCGTTCATGGTCAGCGTGCGGTCATAGAGTTTCGGCTCGACCTGTGCGGGCGTCGCGAACTTGAAATCGTCGTAGACCAAATGCTCGTACATGTCGTCCGTCAACACCCAAACGTGCTCGTGCCTGAGCAGGACATCGGTGAGCTTTTTGAGATCGTCATGCGTGTAGGCTGCACCGCTCGGATTGGATGGCGAGTTGAACACAAACCATTTGGTCTTCGGCGTGATGGCCGCCTCAAGATCCTCCGGCTGCACCTTGAATCCGTTTTCGATTGTCGTCTCGACGAAAACCGGCTTCCCGCCTCCGAGCATCACGATGTCCGGGTAGCTGACCCAGTAGGGCGCCGGGATAACGACCTCTTCGCCGGGATTCACGGTGGCCAGGAACGCGTTGTAGAGCACCTGCTTCCCGCCCGAGCTGACCGTGACCTGGGAAGGCTCGTAGTCGAGCCCGTTCTCACGCTTGAACTTGTCGGCGATCGCCTTTTTGAGTTCGGGAATTCCGTCGACGGCGGTGTACTTGGTCTTGCCGCGATTGATCGCGTCGATGCCGGCCTGCTTGATGTTGTCCGGTGTATCGAAATCGGGCTCGCCGGCGCCGAGCCCGATAACATCCTCACCGGCTGCCTTGAGCTCCATGGCCTTGTTGGAGACGGCAATGGTGGGGGACGGTCTGACGCGCTGTAGGGAATCGGCAACAAAGCCCATGACAACCTCTCCTGAGCTGGTTGGGTTCGGAAAAACGGATGGCAGGCAGAGCGAGCGCAACGTAGGCCCACGCCGCCTGGACCGCAAGCCCGGGCGCAGGATAATTTTTGCCGCAAGCTCCGTGGGCAGACTATTTTCCGCGCCCGGTGCCCGGCCGGTGAAGCGCGACCCCGATCATGACCAGTACGATGCCGAGAACATCGGTGGGACCGGGCAATTGAGAGAGCACAACAGCGCCGATCACCGTCGCCACTGCGGGCAACAGGGAGAGCATCAGCGCGAAACTGGCGCGCGGCAGCCGCGACATCGCAAGCTGGTCGCAGACATAAGGAATGACCGAGGAACACACGCCCACCCCGATGCCGGCCAGGATCAACTTCACCGATCCGAGCGCGGCGACCGCCTCCGTGATGCCAATCGGCATGACAAAGATGAACGCGATCGTCATGGCCGCACCGAGCCGTTCCACACCCCCGCTCGCGCCGGACTGCGAGATACGGTGGCCGAGCACGATGTACCCGACAAAAAGCGCGCTGTTGAGGAGCGCCCACATCAGGCCAAGAGGCTCAACGGACCACTGCACATCTATCAGGATCACGACACCGCCAACTGCAAGCGTCAAGGCGATGAGATTTCGTTTGGTTCGCAGGCCGTACAGCGCCACGCCGACGGTGCCCACGAACTCCATGGCGGCGACAAGGCTCATCGGCAGTCGGTCGAGAGCGAGATAGAAGGCCGAATTCATGACGGCAAGACATGCGCCAAGTCCGATCAGCAGCAGCCGGGTCCGCGGTTCGCAATTGACGAATGTCACCCACGGATTGCGGATAAGCGCAAACACCGCCGCAGCGGAAGCGATCCGCAACCATGCCACGCCCAGGACACCGATCGCCGGAAACATGAGAACGGCAAACGCAGGACCGAGATAATGAAAAACGGCGCTGATCCCGAACCACACATGCGGCGGCATGCGGGTTGCGGCGGCGGTCAGAATACCGTGCTCACTTCTGCTCAAGACTCACCTCTCAGGCGGTTCACTATGAGAGGTTTAAGAAGCCTTTTATTTATATGAAGGTAGGAGTATTATTATTTTATGCGGCAATTTGAATGCTATAAACGATGAAACGCCTTCGATACGAAAACGGCGACCTGGACAACATCGACGTGCGGATCCTGAGCGCTTTGCTGCTGGATGCGCGCACCAGCACGGCCGAGATCGCACGCAGCGTCGGGCTTTCCGCCCCGAGCGTGGCGGAACGGATCAAGCGCCTCGAGGAAGCGGGGATCATCACCGGCTACGCCGCCACGATTGAACCGGCGGCGCTCGGTCTCGGCCTTTCGGCCTGGATTCGGGTACGTCCCATGCCCGGACTGTTTCACAAGGTCGCGAAAATCATCGATGACCTTCCCGAGATCGTCGAGTGCGATCGTATCACCGGCGAGGATTGTTTCATCGCACGTGCGCATGTCGCTTCGGTTGGCGAGCTCGAAACCGTCATCGACAAGATCATGCCCTACGCGATGACCAACACGTCGATCGTGCAGTCATCTCCGGTCCCGCGGCGGTTACCGCCGATCCCCGGCCTGAAGCGAGGTGAAAATGGCTAACGCTATGGGCCGGCAGATGCAGAAGGAGATGAACTGGTGACGCGCTGGGTCTTCCTGCCGGTCATTTTCATGACCGTTTTGATTTTGCTGCTCTGGCTAAGTACCTAATCAGTGAGGAAATAGGTGATCGTGGTGACCACGCGGACCTTCTTCTCAAGCTGCTTTTCGGGCCGTTCGTTGGGAATCCGGATCGCCGGTCCGATGGTGAACAGTCCCTGATTGGCGGAGAAGATGGCGCCGACCTTGGCACCTGATTCACGGGCGAACTGTTCCGCCGCTTCGCGCGCCCGTTTGGTCGCCTCAGTCAACATCTCGGGCTTCAGTTCATTCAGCTTCGTGAAAACGAAAGACGCGCCGGAGTTGTACTGATCAGACGTGAGCACCACGCCATTGCGGATGAGATCGGCGATGTTGCGCGAGGCGGCTGCGAGCTTGTCCACATCGGTGGACCGCACCACGAGATCCTCCGTCAGCACAAATCGGTTGGGCCGTTGCGCGGCTGAAGCGTTGTACGCGGTCAGACGATCCTCCACCCGCACGTTCTGGACCTCCCAATCTTCTGGCTTGAACCCCTTTGCCTCCAGGTAGCGGAACACCGCCTGCTCGGACGCTTCCAGCAAGCCCCGCGTGGTTGCCAGATCCGGACCGACGGCATTGAAGCGAACGGGTAGGAAGCCGATGTCCGCCTTGACCAGCCGTTCGGAGAAGCCCTTCACCGTCACCGTGCGATGTCCAAGCCGGCTTTCCACCAGACCCTGCCCGGCGAGCCAGCCGGCCAGCGCCACGCCGATGGCGAGAATGAGGGCTGCGGGAATTGCGGCGCGTGCACTCATATGAGGGCCTCATCGGGGTTTGTGCGAGGGCGCGCACCTTAGCGCGATCCCCCTGCCAGTCAAACATCCCGTGCAAGGACAGGCCGACAACGCTGGCGCGACTGACCGGGCGGTACAATGCTCCGATTCACCGCTGGGCATTTTGAGGAACGCGCGGTAGTCTTTGGTAAACAAAGTCTTTTCGCAGGGGAGGATAAGATGAAGCTGTCAGAAGAGCAGCTTGCGGCGTTCGACGAGCAAGGATACTTGTTTCTGCCGGAGTGTTTTTCCGAAGAAGAGGTCTCTGTACTGGGCGCCGAGGCTGACGAGATCTTCAAAACCGAACGCAAGGAGATCTGGTACGAGTCCTCCGGAGCCCCGCGCACCGCATTCGCCGCGCACACCTACAATGACGCCTTCGCCATCCTCGGACGCCATCCCCGGCTGATCGAACCCGTCGAGCAGGTCTTCGGCGAGCAGCTGTACATGCATCAGTTCAAGGTGAACGCGAAAGCGCCGTTCGACGGGGATGTCTGGCAATGGCATCAGGACTATGGCGTGTGGGCGCGCGACGACGGCATGCCCGCGCCGCGCGCTATGAACATCGCGGTCTTCATGGACGAGGTCATGGCGATCAACGGTCCGCTGATGTTCATTCCAAAAAGCCACAGGCACGGCGTTCTGGAGGCTGGCCACGATGTCGAGACCACCTCGTATCCGCTATGGACGCTGGACAACGAGACCATCGCGGCGCTTGCGGACGACGGCGGCATCGTCGCGCCAACGGGCAAACCCGGAGCGGTGATCATGTTCCACGGCAACATCGTGCACGCATCGCCGCCGAACATCACGCCCTACCCGCGGAAGATCGTGTATCTCACCCTTTGCGCCGTCTCCAACCACATCACCAAGTTCAACCGCGAGGAATGGATCGCCCATCGTGATTTCACGCCGATCGAGCCTGCCCCGGACGACGCCTTGCTGGAGTATGCCCGCGAATACCGGGTGAAAGCCGCGTAACGCGCGCCACCCTCGACACGGCGCTGGAACCGGGCGCGACAGTCTACGTGCTGACCGCCATGTCCGGTGGTTGATCGCTGAAGAACTTCAGTATCTACCGCCATCATCTGGCGGTATGTCGCATACACGGTCAAAAAACCGGCACACTATCCCTCCAAGACTTCACACATTGGCGCGAACTCTTCATGTTCGTAGTCCGATTAATGATTGGTGAGATGGAGAAACCTTATGCATACAAAACATGTTGGAAACGGACGGCGCTTGCGATCCGTCACTGTGGCCGCCTGCGCCGCCGTCTTTCTGGTCGGCCTTGCAGCCGATCCGGCTGACGCCAGACGGGGCAAGAACATTGTGAAAGGGGCCGTGATCGGCGCCGGCGTCGGCGCCCTTGTTGACGGTGGACGCGGCGCGCGGACCGGCGCGGTCGCCGGTGCGATTGTCGGGGCGACACAGAAGAGCAGCAAGCGGAAGCGCAAATACAGAAGAAAATACCGCCGCCGTTACTAGCCCCGCCCAATTCTTGAAATTCAAACCGCGCCTCGGATCGAGGCAGGAGATTGCAATGAAAAAGATATTTGCCGCACTTGTCGCCGTCCCTGTCATGCAGTTCGCATTTGCAGGACCGGCGTCCGCCGACAAGGCCGCCGAGCTCTACCTGGAGCAGGCGGAAGACATCATGCATCACAGCTGCACCAGCGTTGTGGAAGAATCGGGCAACGACCCGGTGCAACTGGACATGATCGTTCAGCTGATGGTCGCCGTGTCCCTGTACAACCGCGAACTCGACATAAGCGAATTCGCCCGGACCGATGAAGAAAAGACGGAGCTGCGCAACAGGTTCGCTGCCGCAATCGAGGCGGAATGCTCCGATGACGGCGAGGCGCTGCTTGCCGGCGTGGTCGACCGATCGGTCGTGAAGGTTCTGACGGAAGAGTAGACGCGACTCGTCGAACCACACGGATATGCGCTAAGTAACGCGACGGCGTCCATCGCCGTCGCGTTTTTCTTTTCAGGAATGCGCATGCAGTCATCTTAGTCCGGGAACAGTTTTCATGAATCTCAATGCCCTCGCACTCGCCCGCATCGAGCGCGGCGAAGGTCCTGTCCGCGTCGGCCTGATCGGCGCCGGAAAGTTCGGCTCGATGTTTCTCAATCAGGTGCCGACAAGTCCGCTGGATGTCACGGCCATTGCCGATCTCTCACCCGACAGGGCCAGGGCGGCCTGCAGGAATGTCGGCTGGGACGACGCCCGCATCGATGGTGTCGATTTTCTGGAGGACGGGAACGCACTTGCCGCGCGCGACGATGTCGACGTGGTTCTGGAGGTGACAGGATCTCCTGCGGCGGGCATCGCACATGCGCGTACCGCGTTCGCAAACGGCAAGCACATTGTCATGGTCAATGTCGAGGCCGACGTGCTCGCGGGGCCGTTGCTTGCACGGGAAGCGGAGAGCGCGGGCGTCGTCTACTCCATGGGATATGGCGACCAGCCGGCGCTCGTCTGCGAAATCGTGGATTGGGCGCGCGCCTGCGGCTTCGAGGTCGTGGCCGCCGGCAAGGGAACCAAGTACCTCCCGCACTTTCACGCCTCCACGCCGGATACGGTCTGGGAGCACTACGGTCAGACGCCGGAGGGCGCAAAGAAGGCGGGTATGAACCCGCAGATGTTCAACTCCTTCATCGACGGAACCAAGTCCGGCATCGAGATGACGGCAATCGCCAACGCCACGGGACTTGCCCCCTCCCCCGACGGTTTGTCGTTTCCCGACGTTCCGACAGATGAGTTGCAGAATAGGCTGATCCCGATCGACGATGGTGGCTTGCTGCATCACAAGGGACAGGTGGAAGTCATCGCATCCGTTCATCGTGACGGAAGCGAAGTACCGAACAATCTGCGCTGGGGCGTCTACGCCGTGTTCGAGGCGCCAAATGATTATGCCAGGGCCTGCTTTCGGCAATACGGCCTGAAGACCGATCCGTCCGGCCGCTACTCGGCCATGTACCGGCCCTACCATCTCATCGGCCTCGAACTAGGCATCTCCGTCCTGTCCGCCGCGCTGCGCAGTGAACCGACGGGGTGCACGAGGGACTTCGTTTCCGATGTGGTGTCGGTCGCAAAGCGCGACCTGAAGGACGGTGAGATGCTCGATGGCGAAGGCGGTTTCACGGTCTGGGGCAAGGCGCAGCCGGCGGCCAAGAGCCTGCAGTTCGGCGCACTGCCCATCGGGCTTGCCCACGGCGTGAAACTCAAGCGTCCGATCAAGGAAGGTGAAATCGTCCGGTGGGACGATGTGGCGGCGGACGAGGCGGCGGACGCCGTCAAGACGCGCCGCGCCATGGAGCAGGCGTTCTCCTGATCCTTTACGCACGCCTGCCAGGGCCTAGAGCCTATTCGGCTAAATCCGAGTCAATTCTGTTTCTCGATTGGCGTGTGCGATCCGTCGCCGAAACGGGCGCGGCGCGATGCAGCGCATCGGGCAAGGTCGTTTCGCCGGCGGGCGTCCGCCAATCGGAAACCCTTTCGGGACGGGCGGCTTTGCGCCAATCCCGGCGCAAAGCCCCTTGCCCGTACGCCCGGGTACGCGCCACGGGTCTTTGCTTGATCCTGTCGCAAAATCGCTCCGTCAGAATGGCTCCGATTTAACCGAATAGGCTCTAGTTGTTCAGGATGATCCGCTGGTCGATCACCAGCTTTTCGAGCTGCCAGCATTTAACCATTTCCGCCTCGGGACACACCAGCCGCATGGCGACGCCGTAGGCATGGGGCCTGTAGCTCTTGCCGCCTGAGTCCGCCATGAAGCCGCCGATGACCGCCCAATAGTTCGGATCCGGCTGCGGGTGAATGTTGACGATATCAAAGGCAACGTCGAAGTGGTCGGCGGGATCGCGTTCGAAGTGTTCCAGCACGAATTGCTGGGCCATGGCGATGATCATGCTTTCAGGCGGTTTCGCATATTTCGCCCTTTCGTCCACGCGGGCATCCGAGGCTGCGAAAAGGAACAACCCGGCAAGCACGATCGGACGAAGCTGGCGCATGACGGCCAGTCTCGAACCACGCCGCGATCCATGTCAAAACACGGGCATGTGATGCTGCGGCAAACGTTCGGCGATTTTACGCCGACCGTCTATTGCGCGTGGCCGTTCTCGAGCTCTTCCTTTGTTGCTTCCCGGACGTCCTTTATCTCAACGTCGAAATGGAGGGTCTGTCCGGCCAGTGGGTGATTGGCGTCGACAGTGACTTCATCGCCGCTGACGTCCCTGATCGTCACGAGGTGTATCTCGCCGCCCGGTCCCTGGGCCTGAAACTGCATGCCCGCCTTGATGTCCTGCGTGGCCTCGAAGGCGCTGCGCGGAACCTTGTTCACAAGCTGCGGGTTAACCTGACCGTAAGCGTCGTCCGGTTCAACTGTGACCTTGAGGCTGTCTCCGACAGATTTGCCCTCGAGCGCCCGTTCAAGACCCGGGACGATATTCTTGGCGCCGTGCAGGTATTTGAGGGGATCTCGCCCGTCCGAGGAATCCAGCGTCTCTCCGTCAGAGTTCGTCAGGGTGTAGTGAAATGAAACCACGCATTTATCGCCGATATCCACAAATTATCTCCTGAAATCAGAGGGATGGGTGCGGCGGCCAGAGCAACGCCCACCCAATCTGCGTTCGTTATGGACCGTCACATACCTAAACACAACCACGCCGACCCGATCTGTGTCCGGAGTGTTCATAAAAGCGCCATAGAATCTGCCTTTGCGCGACACATTGCCGTTAAACCGGTGCCGCAAAGCCATGGCCTATAGACGCTGCGAGACATTGCCCGTTGGCGCGAGGGCCCTATCCATGAAATCCAGACGTCGTAATCGGTGCGTGCGTGAGTTCGCACGTGATTTTTCTGTCGGACTCGCCGTGTTCGTGGCGGTCATCGTTTTGGCCATACTCGACAGCCGTGCGGCACGTTCGGCTCCCACACTTGCACCGACAACCCCGTCTTCCGGGATCGCCGCAACGACCGACTGGGCAGATGCGCTCTCACCGGAGCGCGTGAAAAGCGGGACGCTGATTGTCCGAAAAGTGATCGGCGGAGACCGGGCGAAGGCGACGGTCAGCCCGGCAACGCGTCTCGACACGAATGTCGACGTCACCGTCAGCGGACCCATCGCCCGGACCACAGTCACGCAACGCTTCCGCAACACCGGCACGGGATGGGTCGAGGGCATCTATGCACATCCCCTGCCTCACCGTTCCACCGTCGACATAATGTCAATGCGCATCGGCAAGCGCGTCATCAAAGGAGCGATCGTACCCGGCACCGAGGCAAGGAAGCTGTTTAAGGTCGCAACCGACGCCGGAATGGACACGAAGCCGCCTGTACCATATCGGCCGGACGTCTTCATGGCCTCGGTCGCAAGGATCGGTCCCGGCGAAGAGATCACGGTGAAGATAGAGTTTCAGGAATTGCTGCGCGGGAGCGGAGGGGCATACACCCTCCGCATCCCCCTCGTCGCGTCGCCCCGGTATGCGCCCCGGTCTTATCTGCAACCGGTTAAGCTCGAGGGCCATGCCGGGGCGTCCGGCCACGCCAAGCAAGTAGGCGGAACAACGGACCGAAAAACCAATACAGTTTCGCTGCGTGTGCGCATCAACGCCGGGCTGCCGCTTGATGGCGTGAAGAGCGATACCCATGAAATCGCATTGCGGCGGACAGGTGACGCGACCGCGATCGTCAGCCTGCATCAGGGCAACGTCCGCGCCGACCGGGATTTTGAACTCACGTGGGAGACAAAGCGGGCCGCGACACCGCTCACGACGGCTTTTCACCAGAGACTCGGCGAAGACGATTACATTCTGACCGTGCTTGCCCCGCCGCAGACAAAGGCAGCGCCCGCCCCGGTGGCCCGGGAAATCGTCTTTGTCGTCGATTCATCTGTCTCCATGGAAGGCAAGGCGATCGATCAGGTGCGCGAGAGCCTCGCATTCGCCCTGAAGCGGCTTCGTCCCGGGGACCGCTTCAACATCATCGCTTTTGATGGCGAGACCGCGCAGCTCTTCGAGGAGCCGGTGGCCGTTACGAAGGAAAGCCTCGGGATCGCCGCGAAGTTCATCGACGGTCTGCAGGCCGAGGGCGAAGCGCTGGTGCTGCCCGCCCTCGAAGCCGCTTTGACCGATCCGCGCAGGAAAGACACCCAGCGCGTGCGCCAGGTTGTGCTCCTGACGGGTGGCGCGGTTTCAAGCGACAGCGCATTCCTTTCCACGCTCGCCCAGAAGCGCGGCCGCTCACGGGTGTTCATCATCGGGCTTGGGTCCATTCCGAATGAATCTCTCATGCGCCGCGCGGCGGAGATCGGTCGCGGTGCCTTCGTCGACATTCCAACGGATGGCGAGGTCCCGGACCGGCTGAACCAGTTCTTCGAACGTCTTGAGCGCCCCATCATCACCAACCTGAAACTGGAATGGGCGTCTGGCGTGCGCGTCGATTCCTGGCCTAACCCGCTTCCCGACCTCTATCTGGATGAATCGCTGATCTTCACTGCCCGCGTGTCCGCCCTGAAAGGCGCGCTGAAGATCTCAGGACGGCTTGCTGGCCAGGCATGGTCGCAGGAACTCTCGCTGACCGACTCCAGGATCGGCTCCGGCATCGGCAAATTCTGGGCTCGCAACAAGATTGCGTCGCTCGAAGCACGGAGTTACACGGGCCAATCCGCGCGCGACGTCAACAACGCCATTGAAGAAGTTGCCCTCGCTCACGGTCTGGTCGGACCGACGACGAGCCTGATCGCCATCGACGTGACCCCTCCGCGCCCCGAGGATCAGCCGCTTGCGAGCGAAAGCCTGCCGTTCGATCTACCGGCCGGGTGGGTTTATGACAACAATGCCGGACAGGGATTGACGGCCCTTGCGTCGGCCGACGCGCGCCCCGGAGACGACGTGACCCCGGCAAAATCCAAGTTGCTGACGCTCACCGCAACGCGGAACGCGAGCGAGGCGGCATCGGCTGAAACGTCAAGAGAAGGAACCGCGCTGCGCGTGGCGGCCAAGACCGGACCCAATGCGTCATATTCCGCGACGCCGGGTTCGAACGGGACGGCGGACGCCGGCGACAGCCGGACATGGGTCCTGACGACGATGGCGGTGATCTTCTCCCTGATGAGCGCCCTGACGCTTGGACTGTGGCGGCACCTGCGCCGCTCCGTCGAACCCAATCGGCGCCGCAGAGGTGAAAACCAGGCGTTCTGACAGGCGTACTGGATGCGCCGGCAATTCTCCCGATCAGTCGGCGGGCAGGTTGAATTCACGCTTCCACGCCGATGGAACACGCCCGACCCGGTCCAGGACTTCGCGGACCATTGCCCGATACCGAAGGCGCAATTCCTTGCGCAACTCCGCGGGCATACGTGCCTTCTGAGACGGATTGTGCCGCTCCTCCAGACCGCTGAACCGGTCGGGATCGTCGGCAACGCCGAGAAACCTGCAAATGCGCACAAGCGCCGCTGCCCGGTCCGCATGGATGTCTTCGTAGTATTCCAGATGCACATGCTCCGGCGGGAACACGGCCGCAAGGGCGTCCAGCACAGCGTTGTAGTCGGAAAGGTCCTTGAACCGCTCTTCCTCTGTCATTGCCAGCAACCGTGACGAGCTCAGTTCCTCCGCGTTCAGCTTGCGCACCCGGCACAGATGAAGGAGTTGCGACCAGGCGCGGGTCACCGGATTGCGCATGATGAAAATGATGCGCGCATCGGGAGCGAGCTTCTTCAGATGCGTCAACCCCGGCGCACCGATGAGCGCATATTCCGGCGTGATCTCTCCCGCGACCTTGCGACCGCCGCGGTCGGCAAACAAGGATGCGTACCAATCATCGTCGAGCCCGGCGCGCATGTAGGCACGATACCAGTCGCCCTGGGCGCGGTGCTCGCGCCATTTGCTCCACTGGGTCCACATCCGCTGATGATATTTGCGGTAACGCGACCGGCGCTTTCGCGGCCCGAGATGATCTGTCAGGCCGGCGATGTGATCGAAATAGTGGATCTCCTTCACAGGGGTCATGAACACGTCGTCGTGGCGTGCAAGCACACGGGCGAGCCAGGTCGTGCCCGCCTTCTGGGCGCCGATGCAGACGAAATAGTCTGAAATGACTGGGCTCTGAGCCATCGGGGTAACCGTTTCACCTGCAATCTGTACCGCGCGTCGTCATCGCCGCTCCCGGACGTCAACATCGCCTCGCGTTAAGCGCCAGGGTACCGCGTGCTACCCTCGCCCATCGCGAATCATCGGGGAAGCGAACGATGGCCAGACTCACACCACCGACCAGGATGAATTTCAATATTTCCGTGATCCTCGGCGTCATCGCGTTGATCTTGTATTTCGTCAACGTTTTTGGTGTCGCGGAAATTTCGATGAACCTCGCATTCTGGATCGCGGCCGCGGCGTGGGCTGTGCTGACCGCCGGGGTGTGCATGAAAGGCGTCTGACCGGTCATTTGCCGGACCAGCTCCTCTGCCGGCCAATTCTGCTTCGGCTGCGCGATCAACGGTGCGGTAACACGCGCGCCGGCAACCGTCTCTATTGCCCGGCCTCGACAACCTGTTTCAGCTTCTCAAGCCCCATTTCGTAGTCGCTGCCAATCCAGCGGTCGAACATGAGGCCCATCCAGCGCCGGATCGGATTGTTGCCGGTGTTGGTCTCAAAGATCCAAACGACCCGCGTTCCGGCACCGTCCGGTCGAAGTTGATACGACGCAACGGCATTTCCCATATCGCCGAAATCGAGGTTCACCTTCACGAAGGTATTCGGCTGGCTTTCGACGATCTCCTGAGACCCGGTCTCGAACTCTTCGCTGTTCCACTCCATCTTGGCGCCCCTGCCCTCGGCCGGACCCGAGAAAGTGTATTTCATGTCCGGGTCGCGCGCCGCCCAGGGCGACCATTCATTGAAGCGTTTCGGACTGTTGACGTAAGGAAACACATCCGATTCCGGGGCGTTGATGACTTTCGAGCGCGCAACCGTTATTTCCTGCGGCAATGCGAAGGCAACGCCGACCAGCAGGACAACCAACAGAACGATACCGAGCGCAAGCCTGACCAACGGACGCATGGTCCCACTCCTTCTTGTCCGACGTATTGGTGATACAAAATACGGCTAGAGTGCGCCGCGTCAATGAATTGGAGGGGACAATGAACCTAAGTGCTCCAACCACCCCGGTTTTTCTCATTTCGGTTGTGTTGGCGATCCTTGCCGTTGTGGGGACGGCGACACCCATTCCCTTTGTGACCGGCAACTCCCTGTGGGTTGCGCTGATCGCCTATCTGGTTCTGTTCATCGGGAACATTGCGAAAGGCCTGTAAGCGCGACGCTTGCTCACGCATGCCGCACTTTTCGGGTGTTCAACTCGGGTGTTCAACAAGAAAGGGAGGCTCGCGCCTCCCTTGGATTCTCGTGTGCGATTGTTCGCTTTACGAAAATGCGATTCCCGCGACGATCAAAAGCGCAAAACCAATCGCCGGAATGACCCAGGTGTTCTTTTTCACGAATGCCGACATTCTTCTCTCCCCTTGCTTTCGAAGTCCGGCCGCATGGCAACCTTGTTCCGGCATCGAGACTATGCGCCCGGTCGTCGTTATCAATTCGCAAATCGGTTTAGGCCCAACGTCTCACATACCAATGGCCTAGAGCAAAATCCGATTAGGTTGACTCACCCTGTTTCAACCTAATCGGATAAATTTGCTCTATATCTTCAAGTGTTAGAGCATCTTTATGCGTT
>JANQLP010000096.1 GCA_028280515.1 Hyphomicrobiales bacterium | reverse complement strand
GGAAACGGAGCCGCAAACCCTGTTCTGGGTGGCACTGCGGATCGACGAAACAAACTTCGCGATCTTCGACGCCTTCGCTGACAATTCCGGTCGCGAGGCACACTTTGCCGGCCAGGTCGCTGGCCTGCTGAATGAGAGGGCGGCCGATCTCGTTGAAGGCGGTTGGGACGGGGGCGTCGTTGCCAACGTCCGCAACTACGAAATCCTCGCGATCAACTAGTCCGTTGCAACCAGCACGCGCCTGGCGCTTTCGGCGCCGGGCGTTTGGGTCCCTTCATCTAGCCAGTGGACCTAGATGTTTGATCCCGGGATTTGATGGTGCGATCTTTTCTTTGCAATGGAAGGAGGCGCTATGGGACAGATACTTCACGGCAGCGCCACGACGACGCACGCCATCCGAGCGGCAATACAGCGATCGAAAGCTTCGATCGCGGCGTTGAACCGGACCTATGGGATCAACCCGAAGACAGTTCAGAAGTGGCGCAAGCGGGCAACGGTCGAAGATCGCAAAACAGGGCCAAGAACCCCACGTTCGACCACTCCGGCATTTCCATGGCGAAGGCATTTCGTCCATGAGGGTTCTCGGTGCGATATGTCTTCGTCCGTGATGCATCTGTCATGATGCGCAGGTCCAGTTGCGATCACACCCTCTGATTCCAGGGCGGAGAGGGCTTCCAACGCTGAACCAGAAAGTCGATGAACACCCGAGTCTTGCGCGCCAGGATAGGTCGCTCCGAGAAAACGATTGATATGATGCCGGGTTCGGGCCTGTAAGCTGGCAACACCTCGACAAGGCGTCCATGCGCCAGATCCTCGGCGACAAGGAAGCCCGCAAGCAGCGCAATCCCGACGCCATCCAGCGCGGCGCGGCGCAGCATGAGTGCATTGTCCGCCGCAACGGCCGGTTTGACTGGAACATCCATCTCTCCGTTCGGGCCTCTGAGGCGCCATACCGGGCCCGTGGCCAATGGGCTGAAGTGAAGGATGTCATGCTCGACCAGATCGCCCGGCGTTCGGATTTCCCGCCGGCTCGCCAGGTATTCAGCAGAGGCGCAGAGATATCTGTGGTTTTCGGCCAGCGTCCGGGTCCTTAAGCCCGCCCCTGCTGCATGCGTGCCGATGCGTATTGCCGCGTCGAACCCGTGCTCGATGAGGTCGACATAGCGATCAGAGACGTCCACTTCCAACTCAATGGCCGGGTAAAGACGCCTGAATTCAGCCAGCAAAGGGGCGATCGCGATCTGGCCGAAAGACGTGGGCAGTGAGAGGCGCAACACGCCCGCAGGTACGCTGGAAAACTGCGCGACAACGGCTTCCGCGTCGCCCAGCCGCGAAAGCAGGTCCTGCGCGTGCGGCAGCAGGGCCGCGCCGGCCTCGGTGAGGCTGACAGACCGAGTGTGTCTGTGAAACAGGGCGGTGCCGAGCGTGGCCTCAAGCACCTTGATCCGCCGACTGAGTACCGAGGGATGCAGGTTCAGGCTGTCGGCTGCGCGTGCGAAATTCAGGTGCGCGGCAACCGCACAGAACTCCTTGAGAGCGTGCGTAGAAAGTGCGGAAGACATTAGTGCTGAATCCGCAATTATTGATGCCAATAAACGACTTTATTCCGCATTCAACCATGATTCAATGCGAGGGCAGGACGGTTCATGCGAGGAGAGTGGAATGCCGGAAGTGGCTTCATTGAACGGCGTCTCAAAACACGATGGTGGCGCGCCGACGCGCGCGCGGATTGGCAGGTTGGCCGTCGTGCTCGCCATTGCGGTTACCCTCGCTGCTGCCGGCCCCGCACTGCCTTTGCCTATTGAGCGGCCGACCGTCAATCAGCCTGACGGTCCGATCGCGCAACGCCCCGTCAGCGCCAGCATTAACGCGATCACCCGCGAGATCGCTCTTCCGCCGGAACTGGAATGGCCGAACGGCATCGCGTTTGATGGCCGTAATCGCCTGCTGGTCGGCGCGATTACCGAACCCAAAATCCTGCGCTTCGAAGACGACGCCTGGACAGTCACAGAAATAGCCGCCCCTGGCGTCTTCTCCGTCACAAGCCTGACCTATGATGGTGAACGGGATTTGATCTGGGGAACATCTCCCGCCTTTTTGGACAAGGATTCGGATCGGCGACACGGCCTCTACGCCCTGCATGGCGAGAACCTGGAAGTGGTTCGTTTCCTGCATCTGCCGGATGGTGGCTTCGCGAACGACACCGAGATCGCCTCGGACGGAAGCCTTCTTGTAACGGATAGCGTGAATGGCCGTGTCCTCGCCTATAACTGGGCGCGCGATGAGTTCCGCACACTTATCGAGGATGAACGGCTCAGGCCGCGAGAACGCGTCGGCGCGGCGGGCATCGCTACGGATAGGGACGGGCGCATCTATATCGCAAATTTCGAGACGGGACGCCTGTACGTTCTGATCGACGGCGCGCTTCGGCGGATTGACTTGCCGCGCCGACTGGAGAACCCGGATGGTCTGGCCCTCACTGGCCGTGGAGACCTCCTGGCTGTCGAGGGTGCGGTGCAAAGCGGTGATGGCCGCCTGATCCGGGTCCCCGACCCCGCGGAGCCAGGACTGCGCAGGGTCGACATCCTGCTTGACGGCCTTGAATCGCCTGTCAATCTCGTGGTCGACTCCAATGAGGCCATATATGTCACGGAATCCCGGATTCGGCGGCGCATTGGACCTACACCGCGAGAGGGCGACCCGGACGGGTTCCGCGTGGTCGTTTTTGGGCGATCGCAGTGAGCATCACCGGCATGCGGAAACACACCAAATCGAGTCCCGCTACAGGTCCTCTGTGAAAAGTCGCGATTGAGTGGAGCACCGAGTCGATGTCTCCGAGCGCAAAGCGCGGATCATGGCCGCGTGCAGCAAGCTGATCTGGGTGCTGGCCGCCTGGAAAGCGGTAGAAGCTGTGGCGAACGGCGTTCGCAAGGTTGTTGCAGAATGGCGGAGAGGGAGGGATTCGAACCCTCGGTACGCGTGAGCGCACAACGGTTTTCGAGACCGCCCCGTTCGACCACTCCGGCACCTCTCCGCACGTCGAAGGCAAATTGTCTCGCGCGCAGGCTTACTACACCGGGGCCGTCGTGGCGTAAAGACAATCGGAAGAAGCGGATATCGTTCGGCTTGCCGGAGACCATATGGGTGCTCCAGCCTCTGGCTTCGGCCGACCCCTTTTCACTAGGCGCTTTGCCGGCCCCGGCGTTTGCTCGGACGCGTGCCACAGACGGCTGGCGAATGTCGGCGTCGAATGGCTAGTTGCACGTGAGATCGAACCGGTAGACCGGCGCATCGCCGGCGTCTCCGTCGATGGTTCCTCTCACCGTGGCGAATGCGCCGGTTCCGCCCAGAACAGCCTCCACGATTTTCTCCTCAATGCCGCGCGGTCTGGTGTCGTTGGTCCGGTGGTAGAGGTCGGCGGTGAACAGCCTGTCGCCGCCGGGGAAGACCCAGACGGGGTCACCCCGGAACGTATGAACGCCGTCCTTGCCCACCGCGACAATCTTGGAGCGAAAGTACACCTTGACGACGTCATTGGTTCGCGGATCGGTGAAGTCCATGGTGCCGGTCCTGACATCGCCAATCGAGTCGCCCTTGGGCGGCTCATCGATCAGGGTCACCGTCTTGGCGCCGCCGATCAGCTCAAACTTGCCGCAATAGGCTTCGGAGCCGAGCGTTGGTGAACTGAACACGCCCAAGGCAAGAGCGACCATCAGAGAACTTGGTACCGTGTATGACCTCATGGCTTCATCTCCATCTTGCTGTCGACTATCGCCCGGCCGATCCCGCTCATGAAGATGCCGGATACGGAGGGCCGCAGAAGGATTTCTGGATCAGCATAGCACTCCGCTTCAAAAATATGCTGACAGGTGCTGCAGTCGATATGGACCTTCAGCTCTTCCAACTCATGGGTGTGGGGTATGGAGATGCCATGCCCCCTTGTTGCAGCCGTCGCCAATGTCCTGGTCTGGTTTCTGATGATACCAGAGCTTGTAAGAGAATCTCTGAAACCCAAACGTTGCGATCGCGAACGGCGCACCTTTTCGCACCTATAAGCACGGCATATGAGTGCCCGGGATGTCTGTCCGTCGCCGCTCCGAAACGCGCCTCAACTGTCCAAAAAATCCCGCAATTTCAAGCAAAACGTCACGTTTGCGTCGGCATGATGCCACAATCGCTTGCTAGAACCACCGTGCCGCGCGTTTGACGGTATGGGCACGACCGTCAGACCACGGATTGTTCGAACAAGAATGCCGGAACGCCATGCCTCGGCTATGGACCGTTCCGCAAATTGCCGTCGAAAGCTGGACACCCGGGGGTCCAGCTTCACGGGTCTCGAGCTGGGAGGGTATGTCTTTTGAGTATTTGTCCAACCGAATTGCGTCTTACGCCGATTTCCAGTCAGCATGTGCAATCGCCCGCGCTGAGTCCGTTGCGGACTTGAACCGCGCGTCACGCGTATTGCGTTCCGTTTGGCGCGGGCGGCTGACCCTGCACCTGCACTGCACAATCGGGCTGCTTCGCGCCAGGTTGCGGTTGCTTGGGGGGAGCGTTTCTCGGCGTATTCCGCCAAGCTTCCGCAACCGATCCAACCTGAAGTCCAACCACGGCCGGTCTTTCACATGTCACGCGTTACGTGCCCAGGACATATGAAGCGTTCACGCGAATACAAGACGCTGCGTGCGCTTGCGATGGCCATCCTCGTCGTTTGTTTCGGTGCGGGCCTCACGCCGCCGGTCCTGTCGCAGGATGCAAAGCCCGAGGCCGCAGCGTCCAAGCCGTCTTCCAAAAAGTCATCTTCCAAGAAGAAATCGCGATCCAAGAAGGCGCAGTCGAACAAGACCGTCGACTACCGCAAGATCATCGGTCCGAACCAGTGTGCCGAGTGCCACAAGGAAGAGACCGAGATCTGGAAGAAGACGCATCATTTCAAAACGTTCAAGAACATGCCGCGCAGCAAGGAAGCGCGCGCCATCGCCGACAAGATGAAGATCAAGCGGATCAAGTCGGAAAGCCTGTGCCTGAACTGCCATTTCACGACGCAGATCAA
>JANQLP010000045.1 GCA_028280515.1 Hyphomicrobiales bacterium | reverse complement strand
CATCGATCTCAGTATCCTCGCCGATTGATGCTGTCATAGGAACCCATGCTCGGCACTGCATCTGAGCAATAGGTTAACACGGCAACCAAGTCAGGTTGGATTAGCGAGAAGCGGCGGCCGATGGAGCAAGCGGGCGGACTTGGGCCGGCTTCAGCCAATTTGTTGTCAGAGCCATCGTCGCGATCGGGGACCGCCGTCGACGCGCGTAAGGCCGAACCGGTCGGCAAGCTCAAGCGCTTCGTTGAACTCTCGCCCGGTAATGGCGCGGTCCAAGTCCGGATAATCGCCGGCACGATAACAGGGGCGATACTGGTCCATCACATTGAGATAGGTGTCGGGCGAAATCTCTTCGGCGAGGAAACGCAACACCTCCTCGGTGCCGGCGATGCGGTTGGGCAATACCAGGTGCCTGACCAGCACGCCCCGGCGTGCAAGCCCGTGCTGGTCGGTCTCGAGCGCACCCACTTGGCGATGCATCTCGCGTATGGCCGCTTGATTGATCCTCACATAGTCGCGGACATGGGAATACCGGTGCGCGAGCGCCGGATCACCATACTTCATGTCCGGCATGTAGATGTCGATGATGCCGTCCAGCAGCGCCAGGGCTTCGGGGCTGTCATAACCGGCAGTGTTGTAGACGAGGGGGACGTCGAGGCCCTGCGCCGCCGCCAGATCGATGGCCGCGATGATCTGGGCGACGACATGGCTGGGCGTGACGAAATTGATGTTGTGGCAGCCGATCGCCTGCAGCCGGAGCATCATGGCGGCGAGCTCTTCGGAGGACACCTCTTGCCCCTCACCGCGCCAGCTGATGTCCCAGTTCTGGCAATAGACGCAGCGCAGGTTGCAGAACGAGAAGAAGATGGTGCCTGATCCGCGCGTGCCCCTGAGGCAATCCTCCTCGCCATGATGCGGGCCGGCCGAATAGACGATGGCTTTCTCGCCCGTGCGGCATGCGGCGCCACGGACACTCGTCGTCCGGTCGACGCGACAGTACCGCGCGCACAGATCGCAGCGTTCCAAGCGCAGTCGCGCCGCATATGCGCGTTGCGCAAGCGCACCGGTTCGGGCGAGCGTCCGGTAGGCGGGCTCAAACGCCCTGCCGACCTTATGAGTATCATCGGCGAAAGTGGTCATGCCAACCAATAACCAGAGAATCCCGCTTCATGGAATCGTCACGAAAGGTCTGCACCTAGAATTGCATCGGTTCACCATAAACCTTTAGCGGGTTTAAGAAGTAAAGCACCGGTGCGTGTTAGCCGACTTGTCATCACGTCCACGTGAGCACCGTAACGTTTAAGCCGCCGCGATCGAAACGCACGTAATGCAACTCGGCGGGAGGCCGGGGGGGGACCCCGACCAGTTCACTACAATGGAGCGCAGCATGAGCGATCGCCGCAGTTGCGAGCGAAGGATCATTGCGCGGAAACATGCCGATGGCCGACGCCGATGTCGGCCGTATAGGCCATTCCTCCGAGCTTCACGGTTACACGCAAGTCTGTCTTCTTCAAGTCGCGACCGCGCAGAGCGCGATCGGCGATTCCGGCGCGGCCGTGCCCGGCTGCGCAGCGGCGTAAGTCCGCGCGTTCATCGAAAGACGATCGGGCGTTCGCGGGAACGGCGCGATCCGACGACAGCAGTTCTCAGAATGCCTCCGGGACTCCCGGCCGGGGCAGCTTGCGCTTACCGGGGGAAGCCGCAACCGACGGTGGGGACAGTCCTTTCGGTGGTTCGGCGCAAGATGCGTTGAGGGTGCGATCCGTTATCGGAGGTGCCGGGTCAACCTGAGGGATGGGGACCTGCGCCTGCGAGATCATCATGCAACATTGTGGAGGACTGATATGAAGATCAACGTGAAGTCGGGCGCCACCGTTGCCGCTGCCGCCGCCGCGCTCATTCTCGGCGGCGCTGTCGCTACTCCGACCGCCGCGGTCGCCGCGGAACAGGGCAAGTGCTTCGGCGCCAATTCCTGTAAGGGGCGCAGCGCCTGTAAGACCGCAAGCAGCTCGTGTAAGGGCCATAATGCGTGCAAGGGGCAGGGCTTCACGCTGACGACGAAGGCTGCGTGCGACAAGGCGAAAGGCCGGTTCCAAAGCTCTTGATAAACATCTGCGGGCGGAGTCCATCCCGCAGATCGGACTCCGCCCGTTGCCACCATCGGTGGGACAACAAACAACCGGGGCAAGAGACGTGCGGTTCGATGTCTGAGGCCGGACCAAAGCCGCGCATGCGCTCAAGGCGGATCGCAGGCCGCAATCAAGCGGGCAGGGCGGGCGCGACGATCGCTGCGTTGAAACCGTCGAGCGACAGGCCCGACTTCCTCGGGTTTGGGCTGGGATTGCGACCGCAGCATTATTCGGAGATCCTCGAAGGCGATCCGCCGATCGACTGGTTCGAGATCATCAGCGAGAACTACATGGTGCCAGGCGGCAAGCCGCTGCACATGCTGGACCGCATCCGCGAACGCTATCCGGTGGTCATGCATGGGGTTTCGATGTCGATCGCCTCGACCGCCCCGGTCAATTACGACTATCTCAGAGATCTGAAAAGGCTGGCCGACCGCGTGGCGCCGCGCTGGATTTCCGACCATCTGTGCTGGACCGGCGTGCATGGCAAGAATTTGCACGACCTGCTGCCGATCCCCTATACCCAGGAGGCGCTCGACCATGTGGTTGAGCGCGTGCAGACCGTGCAAGAGTTTCTGGGCCGTCCGCTGACGCTGGAAAACGTCTCGACCTATGTCCAGTTCGGCACATCCGAAATGGCCGAGTGGGAGTTTCTTGCCGAACTGACGGCGCGCACCGGTTGCTTCCTGTTGTTCGACGTCAACAATGTCTATGTCAGCGCCTTTAATCACGGCTATGATCCCGAAACCTTCATCGCCGGGATTCCGCAAGACCGCGTCGTCCAGTTCCATCTTGCCGGCCACAGCCATATGGAAACGCATATCATCGACACCCACGACCATCCGGTCTGTGACGATGTGTGGACGCTGTACGAATCGGCCGTGCGGCGTTTCGGTGCCGTCTCCACCATGATCGAGCGCGACGACAACATTCCTCCGCTTGCCGAGCTGGTGGCGGAAGTGAACAAGGCCCGCAAGATCGCCGCCGGCGTTCTCGGCGCGGATGGCCGAAATGGGCGCACGCAATAGCCACAGGAGCCCGGATCCAAAGTCGGATTTCGCAGCGCTACAGGAGCGTTTCCAGCGCGGCGTGCTCGACCACGACGATTCGGTGCTCGCCGACATCCTCGCCGGCCCGCGCGAAAGGCGGGACGTGTTGCTGGCGGTTTATCGCCATGCCTACCGGGCGCGGCTCGTGGAGATCGTGCAGCAGGACTACGAGTATCTGCTCGCCCATATCGGCGAGGAAGCGTTCGCGGAGCTGGCCCATGCCTATGTCGAAGCGCGGCCATCGCTGCAACCGAATGCGCGCTGGTTTTCACATGAATTGCCGGAGTTCCTGCAGGAGACCCGACCCTGGCGGGATGCTCCCGAGCTTGCCGAGCTGGCAGCGCTTGAGCGGGCGCTAAGCGACGCCTTCGACGCCGCCGATGCGCCAGTCATGACGATCGAACGGCTGGCCGCCATTCCACCGACGGAATGGGGTGCTGTGCGCTTCGTTCCACATCCGAGCGCGATCCGGTTCGATGTGACCACCAACGCGGCCGAGATCTGGGTCGCACACAAAGAGGGAAGGGAGCCTCCCGCGGCGAGACTGCTCGAGGTGCCCGCGCATCTTTTGGTCTGGCGGGAGGATTTGGTTCCGAAGTTTCGCATCTTGGAAGATGAAGAGGCCATGGCCTGGGACGAGGCAGTCGCCGGGCTGCCATTCGGCACCATCTGCGAGATGCTGGCCTTTCGCGCCGATCCGGAGAGCGCACCGACCCGCGCCGCTGTCCTGCTGCAGGGCTGGATCGTATCCGGGCTGCTCAAAGCGTGATCCCGAGAAGTTGGCAGACTTTTCGGACAAGATCATGCGAGCATACAAAGAGAGCAACGTGAAGTAGCGCTGGCATCTTGAAGCCGAGTTTCACCTAAGCCGGTGATGCGCGTGGGGTGCTGTTGAGCGGTGGACATGCTGAAAACCGCGTCGAGCGGCTGACCTGGGACGTCGTGTCCCAGCGCCTTGCCGCGCGTGCGGCCGCGATCCTGCCGGTCGGTGCCGCCGCCAAGGAGCACGGCCTGCATCTGCCGATGGATACCGACCGGCTACAGGCGGAATGGCTGGCCGGACAACTCGCGGTTCATATCGATGCGCTGGTCTGGCCGACCGTCACTTACGGCTACTATCCCGCATTTGTGAACTATGCGGGCAGCGTTACGCTGTCCGCATCGGTGTTTGAATCGCTGATACGAGAGATCGTCGGCGAACTTCTTCGTTATGGTGCCCGCAAAGTGTTCGTGCTCGATACCGGCATCAGCACGATTCCCGTGATCGAGCGGGCGGTCGAAGGCTTGCAGTGTGCGAGCGTCTGCCACCTGCGCGTCCACGATGGGCCGCGTTATCGGAACGCGCACGCGGCCGTGCTGGAGCAAGCCTGGGGCGGGCATGCCGACGAAGCGGAGACCTCGCGCATGCTGGCGCTGGCGCCGGACCGGGTGGAATTGGCGCGGGCGCAAGCTTCGCCCGAGCGCTTGAAGGAACGCGCGCCGGGACCGTTGACGCCCGCCGATTCCGAGGCGCCGAACTACAGCGCGAGCGGGTCGGTTGGCGATCCGCGCGGCGCAACAAGCGCGAAGGGCGAAATCCTGCTGGCCGCCATGCTGGATGATCTGATAGCGACCGCACGCGCCGCGCTCGTGTTCCTTACCTGACGGTCCGACCCCGGACCGTCAGGTAAGGAACACCAGCTAGTCCGGTGCTTTGTGATCCGGCACCGACACAATGAGGCGGGCTCAAGCGTTGGTGCCGCATCACTAGGGGCGGCCTGATGCGTTGCGCGCCGGCGTGGACCGCAGCGTTATTCGGCCTTGCGGCAGCGGCGATGGCGGCGGGCGCGCAAGCCCCAGTCCCTCGGTCGGAATATGCCGTATGACTATGACGGCTTCGACAGAATGCCAAAGGTGGAGCTTGCGGTGCCGGGCGGCATGCTGCGCGTCGTCGTTTGACTCAGATGCCCGCAATCGGAGGTCAATGAAAGCTCAAAGTTAATCATAATCGCTGGCTGGGGGACTAAGGCAAGAAAATGGATGCCACGTTCAGGAAACTGGATGGCCTCCGCATAGATTTTTCCAGATGGCAATCAACAGCAGGAGCTCCCAATGCCAACCTATCTCACCCACTTTGCCTGCAACTATGAGGCGTGGCCGACCGACCAGAATGGCCAGAAGGCGGCGTGGACCAAGATGATCAAAGATGCGAATGACAACCTCAAACAAGGAGGTCCCGTCAAGTTCGTCGGTTGGGCGAACAACACGGAGGGCTACGCCCTGGTGGAGGCAAGTTCAAAGGCGGAAGTGATCAGATTGTGCGCTCGTTACTGGCCGCTGTTTCACAACGAGATCATTGAACTCGTGCCTAATGCCGAGGCCGGAGACGCAATTCTCACCGGA
>JANQLP010000200.1 GCA_028280515.1 Hyphomicrobiales bacterium | reverse complement strand
TCAGTTTCAGGATGTCCTGAACCAGCTCGCGGTAAAGCTCCTTGCCGCCGCCATAGTGGATCCAGGCGAGAATCTGTGAAGCGTTTGCGCCAAAGACCGGGCCGGTGCCGAACAGCGAGGCCGCCTTGTTCTTGCCGTACCAGTAGGCGGTCACCGTATGCGCGCCGTCGAGGACGCCCTTGTGGGTGGCATCCTGAACCTGGAACGCCTTGACCACGGCGCCAGCCGGCAAAAGGTCGACCTTCAAGCGGCCGCCCGACATGCCTTCAACACGATCGGCATATTGCTTCGCCATATCCTGGAAGATCGCCTTTGCGCCCCACGAGCTCTGCATTTTCAGTGTCGTGGTCTCTGCTCTGGAAACCTGCGGAAATGCTACCGTCGCAGCTGCGGCGCCCGTCGCGACGGCACTTCCCTTGAGGAATTTCCGGCGCGACACATTGCTCGCTTTAGCTTTTTTCATCAATTTCCTCCCATTTCACACAAAAAACTCTACTGCGCCGTCCGGGCGAAGATGTCCCGGGCGCAGGAGCGAAAGACAAAGGCCAAACCGTTATACCCCCAGCACAACGTGGGGTTAGCTTGTGCACAATGGCCACACGCTATGTCAGCCTATCCTGCCAACACGCGCAACTAAAATGTTCGATAGCTTGGGGAACATCACTTTATAGCGATTTCGGTATCTCGACGGCCGGGTACGCGTTGGCCGTAAGTTTAGGCAATACCGTACATATTGCGCGGTTCCGGCCTGTCGGTCCGCAACGCCGGACGCAGACCGGGGCGGCGATGAGCCAGGGCATGATAACCGCCTGCATGAGCAGGAGGTTTCTGTGGCCAAAATCCCACACTTCATTCACAAAGTCTCAATTTCGACAGCTTAAAGTTGCATTGTGAAAGGCCCGCCCCTTGAACAGCCGGCGAGGCCTCTCCAATATCGATCAAGGGAGTTTTGCCTCCACAGCGTGTCGGGCAGCACCAAAAGCAACCGACGCGTGTATCTGTCCGAAATCGTGCTGACGTTGGCGGCGTGCACCATTGGGCAGAGATCGGTGTGAGCAAGGGAATTCGACTATGGCAATGCGATCCATGATTGGCCCGGCATTGGCAGTCCTGTCCGGCGCATTTTTTCTGGCGGCGCCACAGGATGGCCAGGCGAAGGAAATCGTCGCCATGGAGTCGGGGAAATACCCGATCGGATCGATCGTAATCGATACCGCCGGGCGCCGCCTCTACTACAGTCTCGGCAACGGTCAGGCGATCAAGTACAAGGTCGCCGTCGGCAAGCCCCGGTTCCAATGGTTCGGGAAGACCTTTGTCGAGAAGAAGAAAAAGGATCCGGGCTGGTATCCGACATTGCGCATGCGCCGGGCCGGAGCGCCGCGCTACGTGCCGCCGGGGCCGCGCAACCCGCTCGGCGTCAGAGCGATCTATCTGGGTTGGTCGGAGTATCGCATCCACGGCACCAACGCCCCGTCATCGATCGGGCGTGCCGCTTCGAGCGGATGCATCAGGATGCTGAACGAAGACGTGAAGGATTTGTACGAGCGGGTGCATATCGGTGCGCCGGTTTATGTCATCCGCAAGATGGAAAGTGTCAGAGTCGGAAGATCAGATGGGGTGTGACATGAAAAAGACGGGAATTCTCAAATTTGGCCTCTTTGCGCTGGCTGTAGCCGGCATGGTCACAGCCATGGCACCGCAAAAAGCTGCGGCGCAGGGCATTTTTTCATCGATCTTCAGCGGCGGTGGCGGAGGCTGGCAGAGCGGACGCCAGGTGGTGCCGTTCACGACGCGCTACGGTGTGCGTGTTATCGTGGTCAGCCTGGGCGACCGGCGCCTTTATTATGTTCACAGGAAGGGGCAGGCCATCAGCTACCCGATCGGCGTGCCGACCGGCCGGGCCATGTGGACCGGCGTTCAGCGCGTGAGCCAGAAGCGCGTCAATCCGCCATGGACGCCGACCGCGCAGATGCGCCGCGAGAACCCGAAGCTTCCGGCGCATGTGAGAGGTGGCGACCCGCGCAATCCACTCGGTGTCCGCGCTCTTTATCTCGGAAGCACGCTCTATCGTATCCACGGCACGGACGCGCCTTGGACGGTGGGACGGAACGTCTCGCGCGGCTGCATCCGCCTGTACAACAACGACATCATCGACCTGTACAACCGGACGCGGGTCGGCACCAAGGTGATTGTCACAAACAGACGCATCATGGGCTGACGCGCAGCGTCACACCGGATCTTACGATTGGTTGACCGGGTAATTTTCATCGGAGATTGCCCGGTTTTTTTGTGTGTCGGCAAGGATTATGCGCTAAATTCTGTTTGACAGAATCGTGCCGCGATTTGGTGTCATAAGTGCGCAAAGCGTGGCGGGCCGAAGCGAGGCCCGCAAGGACACATACTGACGGAACCGCAATGAAAACGATCCTCGGACTTGCCGCCGCAGCGTTAGTGATCTGCGCGACGTCCTTTGCGGCGCATGCCCATCCCCATGTCTGGGTCTCGACGAAAACTGAGGTCGTTCATGATGCGCAGGGCCGTATTGCCGGTTTTCGGCACCATTGGACATTCGATGAGGTCTTCAGCACCTATGCGGCGCAGGGCATGGACAAGAACGGCGACGGCAAATTCGACCGCGCGGAACTCGCGGAGCTGGCCAAGGTCAACATCACATCCCTGTCCGAGTTCGATTTCTTCACCTTTGCGAAGGTCGGCGAAAACTCGGTTATGCTGAACCCGCCGGAAGAGGGGTATTACCTCTCACATGAGAACGGGCAGTTGACGCTGCATTTCACGTTACCGCTCAAGACGCCGCTTGATGCGCGCAAGGGAGAGTTCCGCTTCGCGATCTACGATCCCACCTATTTCGTGGCGTTCTCGCCCGCCGAGGAGAAGCCGGTAACGCTTGCGCGCAATGCACCGAACGGCTGCGCCGCATCCATCGAGATGCCCAAGCCGCTGTCCGCGCAAGAAAGCACGCTGATGGATCTCAGCGAGGCGTTTTTCAATGAGCTGGGGCCGGGAAGCGACTTCGGCGCCCAGTTCGCCCCCGATGTGCTGATATCCTGCAATACGGGCTGACGTTTCCGATGCGGCTTGTTCGCGCGCTTCTGCTCGGCCTCGCGCTGGCCATCATTTCCGTCGGATCCGTGGACGCGCAAACGTCGCCCTTTGGCGTCCCCGCGCCCGGGACGTCCCAACCGGGCGATCCCGCTCAGACAGTGCGAGACCCGCGTGCGCAAAGCCCCGGGTTCTTGGAACGGGCATGGACAGCCATCCTGGTGGTCCAGCGCGACCTGCACCGGCAACTCGCGGGAGCGGTCAAGAAACTCAAAAGCGATGGCGGGGCCGCCGCGGTCTGGCTGCTGGCAAGTCTGAGCTTCATCTATGGCGTCGTGCACGCGGTCGGACCGGGACACGGCAAGGCCGTGATTTCCTCCTATGTGCTGGCCAATGAACGGACCGTCCGCCGCGGCATCCTGCTGAGCTTTCTCGCAGCACTGGTTCAGGCGATATCGGCGATCTGCCTTGTGGCGATCCTGGCCATTGCCATGAATGCCGCCGGGCTCACGATCAGGGCGACGGAAACCTATCTCGAGACCGCGAGCTACGCCCTGATCGCCGCCGTGGGGCTATGGCTGTTCGTCACCACGACGCGGCGCATTTTCGGGGGTGCCAACGCGCACGCACACGGCCATTCTCATTCTCATGCGCACGGCCATGACTGCGGGCATGCGCACGGTCATGACTGCGGGCATGCGCATATGCCGGACCCGCAGGAGCTTGCCGGGCCGCTCTCCTGGCGCAAGGGAGCAGCCATCGTGTTGGCGGTCGGTATTCGGCCCTGCAGCGGTGCTGTCATCGTCCTGATTTTCGCCCTCGCGAACGGTCTGTTCTTTGCCGGAGTTGCGGCGACGTTCGCCATGGCAATCGGCACCGCCATCACCGTGTCCGTGCTTGCCGTTCTCGCAGTCGGCTCGAAGCAACTCGCACTGCGTCTTGCTGGCGACGGTAGCAGATGGTCCGGATGGATCATGAACTCCGCAGCGCTCGGCGGTTCGCTTCTTGTGCTGATGATCGGCGTTACGCTGTTTGTGGGATCTTTGGGGCCGGCGCGTCCGTTCTAGAATGCGCTTCTTGGTCAGCGATATTGCCCGGCGCAGGGAAGAGCACCGGTGCGCCGAGGTCGAGCGGGTTGCCCGCCCGCTGCCGCTCCGCGTCAGGCAACACGTCAAGGCTCGGCCAAAGCCCGCTGGACAGCGTTTCCGCATATTCCGCGCATATCCCGGCCTTGAGCATCTTCGACTGCGTACGCGCATGATCATATTCAAGCGCATGGTGGTCGATGCGGATGCCGCGATCCTCCGGGGTCAGAACGCTGAACCAGACACGCGGCGTGCCGTCATTGGCGGGAAGACCCAGTGAGCCGGAGTTGTGCCAAACGCCGGAGCCGACTCGGCGGGTGAAGGGAATGCCCGAATGGCCGGCGACGACAATGTCCGCGTCCGCATGGGCGAACTCGGTGTCGAACACGCAATCAGGCTGCGAGGCAAACACGAACCGGTTGATCTCCTGAACGCTTCCGTGGACCGCGCGCAGGCGCACGCCCGCCAGCTCAAAGGTCAGGTGATGCGGCAGCAAGCCCATCCAGCGCCGTAGCTCCGGCCCGGTGTGGGTGTCGGCGTAGGAGAACCATTCGGCCGCAAGCTTGTCGCACAGGGAGTCCTCGTTGAACCCGCATCCGCAATCGGGCAGCGACGCGGCAAGGCTCTCCTCGACGTTTCCCTGTATTGCGTGTGCGCCACTCCTGCGCAGAAGCTCCGCAGCAGCCGCGGCGTCCGCGCAGTAGGCGATCACGTCGCCGGTATGTATGACGTGATCATTTGCAATCCCCAAACACGCCGCGGCCTCGAAAAGCGCCTCAAGCGCTTCGAGATTGGAGTACGCCCCGCCGCACACCAGAACGGGTGCGTCGAACCGGCCGAGATTGCGGGTCCGGGAGCGGATTTGATCCTCGGAATTGCGTACGTCCATAAATGCGAACCTTCAAACACTTGCGCGTTGGCGCCACGTTGGCGGTGTGCCACCGCAACACGCCGCCAGGGGATTTCAACGGTCTTCCGGGCTGACCGCGAACATACCGATATCAGGAACTAGCAACGCCGTGGAAGGTGTTTTCGATGCACACGGACGGCAACCGGCCCATAACTGGGTTCACAATGCGGTGATCTGCGTCGCGTTTACAGCGACCGTGCTAACTACCGGCCGGCGCGGTCTGCGTCGATGGTTTGCGCCGGGAGTGGCGCGCCTGCCGCTTGCGATTGTTCCCCGACTTCGGTCGGGTGGTCACGCCGGTCGTTCCCGAATACCCTGCGAGGTTGGGGCCGAGCCGCAGTTGCTCCTCATGGTCGTTGATGGTGTAGTTGACGGATTCCCAGACAAACGAGAACAGCTGCAGGCCTTCCGCATTGATGCGGCTGTGGCGCATGTCGTCAACGGCCTCGGCCAGGATTTCCGTCAGGCGGTGTTTGCAGATGTCGAGTTCGGGTATCGTCTCCGCGGCCTTTGCGGATTTCTCAAGGTCCAGAAGCTCAATGGAGTAATCCTCGATACGGCCCTTCTGACGCTCGTAGAAGCGCCGCGTGACGGCAACGGCGATGGACGTCGCGACGACCAGAACCGAGAAGATCAGGGCGAAGAACTCGGCCTTCTCCTCGAGGAAGGACGGTTTTTCCCTCTCGTAGTAGCCGAGCGCGCCCTCGTGCACGGGAAGCATCGTGCCCTGTTTGATTTCGGGTTGTCGGATGAGTGCCGCGAGCGGTGTGCGCAACGCCAGGTCGCGCCGCTTCTCGAACAGCACGCTGGTGATCGCCCGGGTGATCTCTTCCGGCACGTCATCGCGGGCAACGAGCAGCCGGTCGACCGCAACGGTCGGCAGGGCTTCGGATGGCGTCGGTGGATCGCCTCTGTACGAGCCTTTGGGAATGAAAGAGGCCGTATAGGCCGGTTGGCGCAAGTGCAGCGCATCTCCCTGATCGATAGGGATGAAGCGCAGATCGGTGCGTCCGAACAGGATCCGGATCGAGGAATTCCGGGGTCCGCGAACACGGAAGATCGCATCGACCTGGCCGTTTACGATGGCCTCGTCCGCCTGATAGGTATTCATCGGAATGGCGACGATGCGCTCCGGCGCCAGGCCGTAGTGATTGGCCAGAAACCAGAAGGCCCGATACTGGCCGCTCGTGACCGGGGGCAGCGCGATCCGCTTGCCTTCGAGGTCCTTGAGGGTCTCGATCCCGGAATCGTCGCGCACAAGAAGCTGAAACAGGTCGTGGTACAGCACCGCCAGCAGCGAGACGTTTTGCCGGCTGATGACTTCGGCCTGCACGAGCGCGAGATCGAGGTCGCCGTTGGTGAGTCTGTTCATGTTTTCGGACGACCCGCCGGTACTGACGATTTCGATCTCGAGGTGGGGATAGGTGCGGGAGATGACATGCGCGATTGCAGTGGCCATCTCATAGGGTTCCGAATTGACCGGATCAGCGCCCAGACGCAGCTTTCCGGACAGCGGCGCCGTCAACGCGACATAGGCCATGATCCCGGCAACCGCTACAAGGGAGACGAAACCGATGAGGCTCCAGAATTTGAGATCACGCGACATGCGTTTTGCGTCTTTCTCTGCTGGAATGTCCGTGTCAAACCTTCAATATGATGCGCAATCCGGTTGCAAACGCAAACTTGCCGCAACTCATCAAACCGAATTTGTATTGAGTTTGAACAGCTGAAGTTACCTAATCCGGCAAATGAAGCACGTCACTCTAAACGACCGATACGATCTGAGCCAATCGCGGATCTTCGTCAACGGCGCGCAGGCCATTGTCCGTCTTGCGCTTATGCAGCATGAGCGTGATGCCCGGGCCGGCCTGAATACGGCGGGTTATGTATCAGGGTACCGGGGTTCGCCGCTCGGTAATCTGGACCTGCAACTCACCCAGGCGGAGCGGTTCCTGAACGAGCATTCCATCCTGTTCCAGCCCGGCCTCAACGAGGACCTCGCGGCGACGGCGATTTGGGGCTCGCAGATGGCCGAGTTGCGCGGTCAGGGCAAATATGACGGCGTGTTCGGCATCTGGTACGGCAAGGGGCCGGGCGTCGACCGTTCCGGCGACGTCTTTCGCCATGCCAATCATGCCGGCACCTCGAAGCATGGCGGCGTGCTCGTCCTGATGGGCGACGATCACACCTGCGAATCCTCCACCTCCGCGCACCAGTCCGAGTACAAGCTCATCGATTCGATGATGCCGGTCATGAGCCCGGCCGGCCTCCAGGAGGTCCTCGACTATGGGCTGTACGGCTGGGCCATGTCGCGCTTTGCGGGCGTGTGGACCGGCATCAAGTGCGTCAAGGACAATATCGAGCAGAGCGCGTCGATCGACGGCTCTCTCGATCGCGTGCAGATCGTGCTGCCGGACGATTTCGACATGCCTCCGGGTGGGCTCAACATCCGTGCCAACGACCGCGTTCTCGACAAGGAACGCCGGCTTTTCGAGTACAAGCTGCCCGCCATCCGGGCATTCACGAGGGCAAACGGGCTCGACCGGCTGGTGCTCGAAGGAGGCGGTGCACCCCGCATCGGCATCATCACCGCGGGCAAAAGCTACAACGACACGATTGAAGCGCTCGATCTGCTTGGCCTGGTCGGGGCGCGGGCCGCATCTCTCGGTGTCCGGCTGTACAAGCTCGGGGTCACATGGCCGCTCGAGCCGGAAGGCGTGCGCCATTTCATCCGCGGCGTCGACCTGGTTCTGGTGGTTGAGGAGAAGCGCGGCCTCATCGAGGTGCAACTCAAGGACCTGCTCTACGGCGATCAGCTGGCGCCGGTCATCATCGGAAAGCAGGACGAGAACGGTGCACCTCTGCTTCCCTCCTACGCAGCGCTCGACCCGGTTCAGATCGCGCAGGCGATCGGTGAGCGTCTGCTCGTGACCAGCTACGGCGATCCGGAGTTGCAGGCGCGTTTAGAGCAACTCGACCGGATTGCAAAGCGAACCGCCTCGCTTCCGGGCATCATCGAGCGCGTTCCATACTTCTGCGCGGGGTGCCCCCACAATACCTCGACCGTTGTCCCCGATGGCGCCCATGCCTATGCCGGCATCGGATGCCATTACATGGTGCAGTGGATGGACCGGTCCACCGAAGGCTTCACGCATATGGGCGGCGAGGGCGCCAACTGGATTGGCGAGGCGCCGTTCTCGAACGAGCCCCATGTTTTCCAGAACCTCGGCGATGGAACCTACGTCCACTCCGGATCGCTCGCCATTCGGGCCGCCGTGGCCGCCGGCACGACGATCACGTTCAAAATCCTCTTCAACGACGCCGTAGCCATGACCGGAGGGCAGGGCCTCGATGGCGAACTGACGGTTCCCCAGCTGGCGCAACAGATGGTCGCGGAGGGGGTGGCCAAGGTCGTCGTCGTTGCCGAAGACCCCGAGAAATACCCGAAAGAAGCAGGTTTTCCGCCGTATACCGAAATCCATCACCGCGATGAGCTGACGCGCGTGCAGGGTGAATTGCAGGAGGTCGAGGGGGTCAGTGTTCTCATCTACGACCAGACCTGCGCGGCCGAACTGCGCCGCCGGCGCCGGCGCGGTACGGCGGCGGAGCCCGACGAGCGCGTCTTCATCAACGAACTCGTGTGCGAGGGCTGCGGCGACTGCGGTGTACAGTCGAACTGCGTCGCGATCGTGCCCGTGGAGACGGAGTTCGGACGCAAGCGCGCCATCGACCAGACGGCCTGTAACAAGGACTTTTCCTGCCTCAAGGGGTTTTGCCCGAGCTTTGTGACGGTGCGCGGGGGAGACGCGGAAGACGGCGATGACGAGGACCTGAATCCCTTGCCTGAATTGCCCGATCCGGCGGCCATTCCGCAGCCCGATTTGCCGGCGCTTGAGCGGCCTTACTCCATGGTGATCACCGGCGTGGGCGGAACCGGTGTCATCACCATCGGCGCGCTCATCGGCATGGCGGCGCATATCGAGGAGAAGGGCGTCGGCATCATCGATATGTCCGGGTTGGCACAGAAGGGCGGGGCGGTGGCGGTTCACCTGCGGATCGGCAAGTCCCCCGAGACGATCACGTCGATCCGCGCTTCGGCGGCCGGAACCGACTTTGTCCTGGGATGCGACCTTGTGGTGGCGGCGTCGGATACGGTTCTTGCCGTGGTGCAGGAAGGCGTTACCCGGGTCGTCGCGAACGATCATGAATCGATGACCGGTGAGTTCACGCGCAGCCCCGATCTGGAACTCCCGGCCAAGGACATGCGTAACGCGCTGACGCGGGCCGCGGGCCGCGACGCGATCCGGTTCGTCGACGCCCACGCGGCATCGAAAGCTCTGCTCGGCGATACCCAATCCGCCAACGTCTTCCTGCTTGGCTATGGGTGGCAGCTGGGTCAGGTGCCGCTCTCGCTGGCGGCTCTGGAACAGGCGATCAGGCTGAACGGTGTCGCGGTCGATCAGAACCTCGCGGCGTTCGCGTGGGGCCGGCTTGCCGCATATGACGAGGATGCGCTCGAGCAACTGCTCGGTTCCGTCACGCCCCTGCCGGCGTCCGAGGACCGCCCGCCGTCTCTCGACGATGTGATCGCACGCCGCGCGGAGTTCCTCACCGGTTACCAGAGCGCCGCCTATGCGGATGCGTACCGTGCGCGGGTCGAGACGATCCGGAAGCTGGAGCGTGAACGCGTGCCGGGGCGTTCCGCACTGACCAACGCGGTCGCGCACGGCCTGTTCAAGCTGATGGCCTACAAGGACGAATATGAAGTGGCCCGGCTGCTGACGCAGGACGCATTCCGGCACAGGCTTGAGAAGAGGTTCGGCCGCAACTATGAGGTTACATTTCATCTCGCGCCGCCCATGTTCGCCGATACCGACCCCGTCTCCGGCCGGCCTTTGAAACGCCGGTACGGCCGCTGGATGATGCACGTGATGCGCATTCTGGCGCGCGCCAGGTTCGTACGCGGCACGCTGTTCGACCCGTTCGGCTATGGAGAGGACCGCAAGCTGGAACGCCGTCTGCTGGCGGACTACGAGACGCTGCTCGACCTGTTCGGCGAGCGGCTTACGCCCGACAATTACGGGCTTGCTGTCGAGCTTGCGTCACTTCCGGAGGCCATACGCGGCTACGGTCCGGTGAAAGCCGCGTCCGCCGAGGCTGCCGACACGCGCCGTGCCGAGTTGTTGGGCGCGTTCGATGCCCCGGTCGACACCCGCCAATATGCGGCCTGACGGCTCTGCATCCGAAAGGCGATCCGCGACGTTGAGATAGTCGAATCAACATCGAACTTGTGAATCGCGTGTGAACAGCGCCCCCGCTATACAGCGAGCGTTTGAGGTTCACGTCATCTTAGGAACGCTCCATGTCATACACGCTCGTGGCCGTCACTATATTGGTTGCGCTTGCCAGCCTCGCATTGTCGCCGCGGGTTACGACCCTGGGATCGTTCTACAAGGGGCGCGCGGTTTCGGGTGAGGCGCCCGGCGTCTTCAGCCTGACCTTGAGCCTGGTCACGACGTGGATCTTCGCCCGCTCGATCATGAATGCGGCGATCCTCGGCTACTTCTTCGGGATCGCGGGCGCGCTGGCCTATGCAACCTACTATCTCTCGTTCCTGACCGGCGCGTGGGTGATCGCCTCGTTGCGGTGGCGTCACGGCTTCCACAGCATCCAGGATTTCCTGGCCGACCGTTTCGGCAGGTTCGGTCCGACGTCATACAGCTTCGTCACGGGACTGCGGCTGCTTTCGGAAGTCTTCGCAAATCTCCTGGTGATCGGGATCATATTCGGACCTGCCGGCTCCATGGCTTACGCCGTCTCGATCGTTGCCGTCGGGCTCATCGTACTCGTCTATGCCTGCCTCGGCGGTTTGCATGCCTCGATCCGGACCGATGTCTTCCAGACGCTCGTCTTTCTGGTGGTGCTTGCCGCGCTGATGGTGCTGGCGTTCGATGAGGGTGGCATGACCTTCGGCGGAATTGTGGGGTCGAGCCCCGACCCGACCGGGCCGGGATGGGTCCTGCTCGCCGTCGCCTTCCTTCAGGTCTGGAGCTACCCCATTCATGATCCGGTGATGATGGATCGCGGGCTGATTGCCGACAGAAAGACCACGATGGCCAGCTTCTACCATGCGGCATGGGTGTCCATTGTCTGCATCATGGCGTTCGGCGTTCTGGGAACCTATGCGGGCCTTGAGAAAGAGGCCGGCGAGACCCTTGTTCCGACGCTGACGCGGCTGTTCGGCGAAATGCCGGTGCTGCTGTTGAACGTGGCCCTGATCATTTCCTGCATGTCGACGCTCGATTCCACGCTTGCGAGCGCCGCAAAGCTCTCCGTGGTCGACATGAAACTCGGCGAGCCGACCGTCTCTCGCGGCCGGATCGCAATGGCGCTGTTCCTGCTCGGCGGGTTCGTGATGATGTTCATCGGCTCGAAAGACCTGTTCAGCGCGGTGGCCGTCTCGGGAACGGCGTCGATGTTCCTCGCCCCGGTGGCCTTCTTCTCCCTGTGGTGGGGACGGCGCGATATCCCCTCCTGGTCATACGTGATGGCGTTCGTCACGGCGATGCTCGGCGCCGCGATCTATTTTCTGGAGGCGGGCAACCATATGAGCTTGATGCAAGACCTGACCGGGCTGGAGCACAAATACTCCAAGCTGCTCGTCATCTCCGCATCGATCCTGATACTCGGATGTCTCTATTTCGCCGTGGGAATGCTGCTTCGCAAGCGTGCAGGGTGGAGCTCGAACCAGGCCGCGCCGGCCGCCGATTGATCGCGCGTTCTGAGAATATGTCCAGAGAATAATCTCTCAATTTAGAAAATAATTCTCATATTTCTGATTTCACCCTGTTTTCGGAGAAAATAATTTTCTCTATAGTCCGGGTGCGACATTTGTGTGCGCGTCGCATCGCTTTGATGGCTGACGGATTTAATGATTGGGTGATATAGACGCGGCGGCTCGGGCCCCCACCGAGCGCCCCGACAGTGTACCGAGGAGGAAAGTCGCTATGTCCGTACAGATAGGAAGTACTGCCCCTGATTTCGAAGCCGAGACGACGGAAGGACCGATCAAGTTCCACGACTGGATCGGCGATTCCTGGTGTGTTCTCTTTTCCCACCCGAAGGATTTTACGCCTGTTTGCACGACCGAATTGGGCTACATGGCCAAGATCAAGCCGGAGTTCGACGCCCGCAACTGCAAGATCATCGGTCTGAGCGTGGACCCGGTCGACTCCCATGCGGAATGGTCCAAGGACATCGAAGAAACGCAAGGCGTGGCGCCGAACTACCCGATGATCGGCGACCCGGAACTCAAGGTTGCCAAGCTGTTCGGCATGCTCCCCGCGGGCGCGGGCGAGACGTCGGAAGGCCGCACGCCGGTCGACAACCAGACGGTCCGTAACGTCTACGTCATCGCCCCGGACAAGTCGGTCAAGCTGATGATCTCATACCCGATGAGCACGGGCCGGAACTTCGATGAGATCCTGCGGGTGCTCGATTCCATCCAGTTGACTGCGAAGCACCAGGTTGCGACGCCGGTCAACTGGAACGACGGGGACGACGTCATCATCGTGCCGGCGGTTTCCGACGAGGATGCGAAGGAAAAGTTTCCCGGCGGCTGGGACGCCCCGAAGCCTTATCTTCGCATCGTCCCGCAGCCGAAGGGATGACGTCTCGCCGGTCGGCGGCGAGCGGATCACTCGATATGGTCCCGCGCGAGACGGTCATCCGCGCGGGACCTTTTTACAAAAGGACGCCGCCGGCATGCGCGAACTGAACCACACGTCAGGCCCGGAACGTGCCGCCAGTCTCACCGCGCAGGTATCCGCACATTTCGGACATCTCGGGGGGCGCGAGCTCATGGAGCCCCTCGTAACCCGCGTGTTTCCGGGCCGGATTGCCATGGTGTCGTCTTTCGGCGCGGAGTCCGTCGTACTGCTTCACATGCTGGCGGCGGTCGACAGGACCACGCCCGTCATCTTTCTCAACACGGGCAAACTGTTCGGGGAAACGCTCGCCTATCGGGAGACGCTGGCGGAGCGCTTCGGCCTGACCGACGTGCGCGATGTCCGGCCCGATCCCGTGGACGCGGCGCGCAGCGATCCGGACGGAGACTTGTGGAACCGCGATCCGGCTGCCTGCTGCTGGTTCCGCAAAGTGCTGCCGCTGCAACGCGCTTTGACCGGGTTTTCCGCCTGGATCACCGGACGCAAGCGCTTTCAGGCGCCGGGCAGGGCGGTTCTGGAACCGGTCGAGATCGAATTTGAACGCGTCAGGATCAACCCTTTGGCCCGCTGGGCGGCGGGAGATGTCGCGGCCTATATCGCCGAGCACGAATTGCCGCGGCATCCGTTGGTTGCCCAGGGCTATCCATCGATTGGCTGCGCGCCCTGCACGACGCCGGCGGAAGCAAGCGAGGGCGTCAGGGCCGGACGCTGGCGCGATCAGCAAAAAACCGAGTGCGGAATCCATTTTTCCGAAGGAGAGGTGCAGCCTCGTGACCGCGCGTCTGCGTCCGACGACTGAGGTTCGAAGGAGCTACGTGGATTGCCGGAGCTGCTTCGGTGTCACGCCGAACCAGCGTTTGACGGCGCGCGTAAACACGCTCTGATCGGAAAAACCGAGCAGGAACGTGATCTCGGCGAACCGCAGATCGGTCTCGGTAAGATAGTGCCTGGCCAGGACCTTTCGAGTGTCGTCCACAACGCACTGAAAACAGGTGCCGTGCTGTTTCAGAAGCCTCCGCAACTGGTGCTGAGTCATCTTCATGTGGTCCGACGCGCGCGCCAGCGTGCTGCCGTTCTTTTCAAGTTGGCCGCTTACAAATCTCGTGAGCTGGTCGACCGGATCATTCTCCACCAGTTCGCCGGAAAGAGGGCGGGGCAGGCTGCCGCGCGCGACAAGATGGAGGTCGGGGTCCGCATTCGGCATGGGCATCGACAGCGCGTCCGCATCGACCCGGACCGTGTTCATCGGCTGGCCGAAATGGATGTTCGAGCCGAACAGCCGGAGATGGTCCGAAAGATTCTCGGGTTCTTCGGATTCCAGGTCGACCCTCAAGGGCTGCCAATCGGGTCCGGTCGCCTGCTGGATATGTCTGAGCGTCCGTGTCGCCATGAAATCGATGATGTGCCGGCGGCTAAAAGACGTGGGGTCGATATTCCAGCGCAGTTCTGTGAATGCGCTGTGGTCCAGCAGCTGCGTTGGCATGCCCACCACCCGACTGCGATAGTCCCGCACGGTCTGAAGCGCTTCCCGCAGGTCCTTCGAGCTGCTGATCGCGTAGTGGCCGGCAATTCGCACGGGAGGGACGTAGAACTCGCCGAAGCGCAACCCGAAAAGCGGATCGTTCAAACGCCTGGACGAGATTTCGAAGGCGGCGGCCAATTGCTCGATGGAAAAGCGTGTGTTTCTTTCCTCAAGCGTATCACGGTCGAGTCCCACGGCCTCCAGGACCGCCAAGCCGTTCTGGCCACGCGTTTTCAGATAGTCTCTCAGGGCGATTGCAACGCCGCTGAAAAAGGTCGTTCTCGACTGCTGCGGTCGCGTCCTGGCGCGCGTCTCGCTGCGGGTTCTGATTTCTTCGATCCTGGCATGCATCGAGTGTCAGATCCTCCATCGACGGAGTTGGCTTCAGCCTTCAGCGGCGATCCACATCGCACTCCGGTCCACAGCACGACCGATGCGTGCGTAAATTTCCGAACTCAACTCACGGTCAATTTTCTTGCATCATCGGTCAAGAAACTCCTGAACCAAGGTGCTAAAAGGAATCAAATCTGTAATCAACGGGAGCCCCCGTGAGGCTGGATCAGACTTTAGGATTATGACCGAAAAGCACCGGAAAACTGCCGAATCCCCCGATATGGGAGCTGAATCGCCGGATCACAAGAGTGAGACGGCAATTTCCATTTTTGGTGAGCTCAGTGATTTGCTGGTTGCATCCGACAGGCACGGGTACAGCGTTCTGTCCTATCTGCTCCGCATGGCTTTGCTCGAGGCGCAGTCGCTTGCGAGTGAGCATGGCGACGCCGTGAACCTTCATCCGGCGAACTCTGAAAGCCATCACTAGGCGTCGCGGGCGAGGACACCTTGGGTCTGACGGACAATGGGGGCCGCGCGGCAACGACCGGTTCTGTCGTTGTTCGATGTCACATGAACGGGGCGGGGGCGACCGGGTGGCGCGGTCGCCACCGCTCCGGACTATTTTCTGGCGAGAATGAAAAGCCTGCGGAACGGGAACAGGGTTTTTCCGTCCTGCCGTTTGGGATAGGCGGACAACATGCGTGTCCGGTACTCTTGCTCGAAGGCTGTCCGGTGCGGTTCGTCGAGCGCGTCGAGGAACCGTTTGAGCTGCGATCCCTTGACGAATTCCGCGACGGGGTTTTCACCGTCGAGAATCTGGCAGTACTCGGTTTCCCAGATATCGAGACCGCTTGAGACCGGCGCGAGCGCTTCGTAATACACCTCGGGCGCATGCGACGGACTGGGGCGCAGCAACGGCTCGAGCTCAGCCCGCCACGGTCCCTGCTGAACCGCTTCGGTGATGTGCGTGTGCGATGGCGCTTCCCAGTTGCGCGGCATTTGCGCGGCGAGGTATCCGCCGGGCGCCAGATATGTCATCAGCCTCGGAAACAGCCCGCTATGGTCGTCAAGCCAGTGAAGTGCGGCATTCGAGTAAATGAGATCGACGGGCACGTCGGGCCGCCAATCGTTCATGTCGGCTTGCACCCATTCAATATCGGGCGCCTCGGTACGAGCGCGTTCGAGCATTTCCGGGGAGCCATCAATGCCGGTGATGTGTGCATTCGGCCATCGGCCTTGCAGAAATTTCGTGACGTTGCCAGCGCCGCAGCCGAGGTCAACCATCGTATCGGGGGTTTCCAGCGGAACGCGGGCAAGCAAATCGAGGGCCGGTTGGAGCCTCTCGTTGCCGAAAGTGAGATATTGAGTCGGGTCCCATGCCATCGGCGCCTTTTACCCTTCCCAATTCACGGCGACAATGCGCATCTGCGCCGCAGCAGTTGTGCGCGGGAATCGATGTGCTCCCCTTGGGTTAGGAAAGGGGATGGACTATCAAGGGCATCGATTTTGACAATGAGAGATCTGCAAAGGCTTCGCCAGATGACCAAGCCCCGTCGCACGCAAGAATTCCGTCCCGACGCGCGTTTTGTGCCGGAGGGCCATCCGCAACCCGTGTTTGGCAAAATCGGCGTGCTGCTCATAAATCTCGGCACGCCGGACGATACGGATTACTGGTCGATGCGCGCCTATCTGAAAGAGTTTCTGTCCGACCGGCGGGTCATCGAGGAGAACCCGGTTCTGTGGTGGTTCATCCTCAACGGGCCGATCTTGCTGAAGCGCCCCTTTTCTTCCGGCGAGGCGTATCGGTCGATCTGGAATGAGGAGTTGAACGAGTCGCCCTTGAGGACGATCACCCGGGCGCAGGCGGAAAAGCTCGCCAACACCTTCAAGGGCGATGATCGCATCGTTGTCGACTGGGGCATGCGGTATGGCAATCCATCCACGAAAAGCCGCATCGAGGCGCTCAAGGAACAGGGATGCGATCGCATCCTGCTGTTTGCACTTTATCCCCAGTACGCTGCTGCGACGACAGCCACAGCCTATGACAAGGCGTTCGACGCGCTCAAGGAAATGCGCTGGCAACCGGCCATCCGCACGGTTCCCGCCTATTACGACGATCCGGTCTACATCGACGCGCTGGCGGCGTCCCTGAAAGGCGAACTGGCGAAGCTCGAATGGAAGCCCGACGTCATTCTTGCGTCGTATCACGGTCTGCCGGTCGAGTATTTCGAGAAGGGCGATCCCTATCATTGCCACTGCGAGAAGACGACCCGGCTGCTGCGCGAGAAACTGAACTGGGACCAGGATTATTTGCGAACGACGTTTCAGTCGCGCTTCGGCAAGGCGGAGTGGTTGCAACCCTATACGGACAAGACCGTGGAGGGTCTGGCGAAAGACGGTGTGAAAAACCTGGCGGTCGTAACGCCGGGTTTCGCCGCTGACTGCGTTGAGACGCTGGAGGAAATCGCCGAGGAGAACGGCGACATCTTCAAGGAGAGCGGTGGGGAGAATTTTGCCGCCATCCCCTGCCTCAACGATTCAAAAGAAGGCATGGGCGTCATTCGCGCAATCGTCGGCCGGGAACTGATGGGCTGGATATAGAGTTCGAGACTCCGGCCATCCAGACTCAAGACGGGCGGCCCGAATATCAGGTCGCCCGCCGGTTTCCCTCATGTAAGAGCAATCAGGGGAGAGTGTGCGTTCGCGTTACTTCTTCACGCACTTCTTCTGATTTTCGTCCCACATCTCACCTTCCTTGCACTTGGTCTGCTGTCCGGCGACCACGGCGGTGCCCTTCAGAGCGATACCGTCCGGTGTGACGGCACTGACGGGGCTCGTGAAACCCAGGACAAGACCGAGGATCGGCAGTGCGAGTGCATATTTCATTTGGCGCCTCCTTTGGCGTTCGGGCATGCCAGCGCATTCGCGCACTGGCTGCACGGTTTGCTTTGCTATTGGTGAGGTAGTCTCGCCGAGCGGCCTCAGTCGGACCGCCGGGCGACATGGAACCGGCGCGAGCAGCGTTCCCGGGTAGTGCCCCTCTCCCGGCTCACACTAAGTTTCTACATGCCCAATTTGTCTGGGTGCTGACCGAAATTGGGAAATTTGGAGACGTTGCGCGCACATATGTGGCGGACGCCCGCCGGTGAAGGGAACTTGCCCGATGGGCTGCGTCGGATATTAAGGGGACAGTTTACTTAATTCCCGGTCGGACTGGTGCAGTTGTTCACGACGTAGACTGAATTAAGTAAACTGTCCCCTTAATATCCAGCTAGGGTGTACCGACGGGCCCGACGGTGGTCTGTTTGGAAAGCCTTTGCTCCCGGTAGGCGACATAGAAACTGCTCGCGAAGATGATGGCCGCGCCGGTCCAAGTGTAGACGGTCGGCACTTCGGCAAACAGAACAAACCCGAGCATCGCCGCCCACACGATCTTCAGAAAGTCGAACGGAAGCACCACGGTCGTCTCCGCGGTCTTCAACGCTTCGGCAAGTGCGATTTGCGCCGCGGTGCCGGTCACGCCGATCAGCAGCAGGATCATCCAGGCGGTCTGCTGCGGCCATTGCCAGACATAGAGCGCCGGTACGAAGGACAACAGGCTTAAGAGGGTGATCATGTACGCGGTCGTCGTCAGGCTCGACTCCGTGCGCCCGAGGATACGGATGACGATCATGGTCATGCCCCAGAGAGCCGCGGAGATCAGCGTCAGCCAGGAGCCCAGGTCAATCGGCGCGAAACCGGGCCGCAGGATGATCAGGGTGCCGATGAAGCCGCAGGCGATGGCGGACCATCGCCTGAGCCGGAACCGTTCGCCCAACAGGATGACGCTCAGCACCGCCGTAAACAGTGGTGCGGAAAAGGCGAGGCCGTTGACGCGGGCGAGCGGCGCCATGCTGAGCGCCATGAAGAATGCGATCATGGCGCATACATTGAGCGCCGCGCGCAGCAAATGAAGCGGGAGCTTGGTGGTCTTGAAGAAAGTCAGACCGCTGCGCATGACGAGCGGCAGGAACACGATCATGCCGAACAGGTTTCGGAAAAAGACGATCTGCACGGGATGGAGCTCCGCGGACAGATAGCGCACGGACGTGTGCATGATCGAAAAAAGCATGGAGGACCCGATCATCAGGATGATGCCGCGGGTCGTGGCCGGGAGGTTCAGCCACGCCTGCTTCGTGAGCCAGCTGCGCGGCTGTCCGCTTTCATAGGCCATGGCTCACAGCTAGCGGCATACGTTCCGCCGGGCAAGCAAATTGACGTGAGCAGGCGGGGCACCCCTCACGCCGGCCCGCTTGCTGATGTAAAGTGCGTCCATGACCAGAAAGCGTCATTCGATATTTCAGCCGACGCGCCGGGTGGTGTTGGGCGGCGTGGCATCCGCCGGCGTGGCGGCGGCCGCGGGGCCGCTGTTGCCCGGGCTGTCGTTGGCCGCACCGGCGGCACGGCTGACGCGCACGATCCCGTCGACGGGTCGGACAATGCCCGCCATCGGCATGGGCACCTGGATCACGTTCAATGTGGGCGCGAGCCGGAAGCTGCGAGATGCGCGGCTCAAGGTCCTGCAGACATTCTTCGACATGGGCGGGGGAATGGTCGATTCCTCGCCCATGTACGGCTCGTCCGAGGAGGTCGTCGGCCATTGCCTCGCGCGCATCGAGAACGATCAGACGCTGTTTTCCGCCACCAAGGTCTGGACCATGTCCGAAGCCATGGGCAAGCGGCAGATGAAGGCGTCGGCGGAGCTTTGGGGCCTGGAGACGTTCGACCTCATGCAGATTCACAACCTGCTGGATTGGGAGACGCATTTGAGGACGTTGCGGTCATGGAAGGAACGCGGCCGTTTCCGCCACATCGGCATCACCACGTCGCACGGACGGCGGCATGACGATCTTGCCGAGATCATGCGCACGGAGCCCCTCGATTTCGTTCAGCTCACCTACAACGTTCTGGACCGGGAGGTGGAGGCACGGCTGCTGCCGCTGGCGGCTGACAAGGGGATTGCCGTGATCATCAATCGGCCGTTCCGGCGCGGCGCGCTGTTCGGCAAATTCGAGCGCCAGCCCCTGCCCGCCTGGGCGGAAGAGGCCGGTATCAGCAACTGGGCGGAGTTCTTCCTCAAGTTCATCATCTCGCACCCGGCGGTCACCTGCGCCATTCCGGCCACATCGAAGGTCGAGCACATGCGCGAGAATATGGATGCGCTCAAGGGTCCGATGCCGGACGCGGCTATGCGGCTCCGTATGGTCGATTACGTCGAAAGCCTGTAACACCGATACATGATCCCGTTCTCTCCGGACGTCTTCTTCGCACTGTTCGAGGAATACAATCTGGCGATCTGGCCTGCCCAACTGGTGGCCTATGGCCTCGGGCTGCTCGTCCTCGCCCTTGTCTTCCGGCCTTCGCGCGCCGCCAGCGCGGTCATCGGTGCGATCCTTACCGCGTTCTGGCTGTGGGCCGGCCTCGTCTATCATTGGTATTTCTTTGCGCCGATCAATTTCGCCGCACCGGTTTTCGCGGCCCTTTTCGGTCTTCAGGCGTTGCTTTTCTTTTGGCGGTTCCTGATCCGGGTCGATATGACGTTTGCATTCCGGCGTGATGTCACCGGCGCGGCGGGTCTGACTCTCATGGTCCTGGCCCTTGCGGTTTTTCCCCTGTTTGAAATCGCCGCCGGCCACGCCTGGCCGCAGTCCGCGAGCTTCGGCCTCACGCCGGCACCGACGGTCCTTTTCTCTTTCGGGGCGATATTGCTCGCACGACCCCGTATCCCTCTGCTCGTTCTGGTGATCCCCTTCTTGTGGACGATGATTGGCACCGCCACCGCATGGGCAGTCGGCATTCCGGAGAACATGCTCTTGCCGGCTGCCGCCCTTCTGTCGCTGATCGTTATCATCCGGCAAAGGCGCCGGATGGCTTGAATTCTCCGATTCCCAACCCATCTGAGCGGATTGCCTGACCAAACTGCTCTCGGAGACCACCCATGCCGAACAACGGCCCGAAACTGACATATCGCGCCGCGACGCCGCAGGACGCCAACCACCTTGCGAAACTGATCAACTACGCGGGCGAAGGCATGCCGCTCTACCTGTGGGAGCGCATGGCGGAAGCAGGGGAAACGGCCTGGGACGTGGGGCGCCGGCGGGCACAGAGGACCGAGGGCGGGTTCTCCTACCTCAACGCAACCATTGCCGAGGCGGACGGCGAGGTGGCGGGCTGCCTGATCGGTTATGCGCTACCCGAACATCCGGAGCCAATCGACTACGCCAATATGCCGGCGATGTTCGTGCCCCTCCAGGAGCTGGAGAATCTCGCGCCGGGCACATGGTACGTAAACGTTCTTGCCGTTCACACACATCTGCGCGGGGCGGGGGTCGGTACCGCGCTGCTTCAGGCTGCCGAGCGCCTTGCCGCGGAGAAGGAGTGTCGCGGGCTCAGCATCATTGTCGCCGACGCCAATGCCGGCGCGCGGCGTCTTTACGAGCGCTGCGGCTACCGCGAACAGGCCAGCCGGGAGATGGTCAAGGACGACTGGGACAACCCGAGCAAGAAATGGGTGTTGCTGACGAAATAGGCATGCCAGTGTCGTGGTTTGGACACCAAGCAGCACGACGCGATGCACACGCTCTTCTTTGAAGTCACGCCCAAACCGGGCCACATGGACAACTATTTTCAACGCGCGGCCGCATTGAAGCCGCGGGTTGAGGCAAATGGCGGCCTGCTTTTTCTCGATCGCTATATGAGCCTTTTGCGCTCGGGCACGGTGCTGTCCTATCAGTACTGGCAGGACGAAGCGTCGCTCGCGCGCTGGCGGGAGGACGACAAGCACTACCGCGCACAACGTGCCGGACGCGATGTCCATTTCTCCGACTACCGCCTGCGCATCGCCGAGGTGGTCCACTCGTTCGATCCGAATTCGGGCGGGAACGGCCTCGTCGACGGTACGGCTGCGCCGGCTTCGGGGCCGGCGGAGGCGCGTTTCGTCGCGTCGGTCGAAAGTGTTGGCGAGCCGTTTCCGCGCGGCGAGCAGTTCAGAAGCGTCAACCGCGCCGACACGTATGTCTCGGTCCTGCACGTCGCGAACGATGCCGAGGGCCGCGAAGTCGTCCGCGACGCGAGCGCGGTGGAGGGTGTCACCGCTGCCCATCTGTCGCGGATCGTGCGCGACTATGGAATGCATGACCGGCGCGAGGCGCCGCAGTCTTTTGACGCCGCGGAAGCGTCTGCCACCGGCTGAGCCCTGCCGGGCACTCGGCTTCTCAACGCATTATCCGAGACAGGGCCGCGCAAACGCAGCATACTGTGTTGCCAGTCCCGCGTTATCGCTTCCTTCCGTGAGCCGTCACCGGCTGCTCTCAATTCTTATCCCGGCTTTCCACTCAGGCCCATCGACCATGACTTCCTCCGCAAGCCTCAGCGACTCCACGAAAGGCGTGGTGACGATGCTGGTGGCGACGCAGCTTTTGACGATAAACGACGCGGTAACCAAGCTGCTGACCGAGGATCATTCGATCTGGCAGGTGCTGGCACTGCGGCATCTGTTTTCGCTTTGCGTGATACTGCCGTATATCCACTGGATCGCCGGGTGGGATGCGATGCGCGTGACGAACGGCAAGGGCATTGCGGTGCGCGCCCTGTTCTTCGTTGGCACCTCCGTTTTCATTGTCGGCAGCTTCGCGTTGCTGCCGCTGGCTTTCGTGACCGCGATCGCGTTTTCAAGTCCGATCGTCGTGGCCGCCTTCTCGCACATGTTCACCGGAGAACGCGTCGGTCCGAGACGCTGGATGGCGGTTCTTGCGGGGTTCATCGGCGTGCTTGTGATCGTCAGACCCGGCGGCGCCGGCTTCTCGTATATCCTGTTGTTGCCGGTCATCGCCGCCCTCTGCGCCGGCGCGCGGGATGTCATAACGCGCGGCCTGTCGAAGACCGAGTCCTCGATTTCCATCCTGTTCTGGTCGAATATCGCGGTCATTGTCGTTGCTTTCGCTGTTGCCATCGCGCGTGGCTGGGAGCCAATCTCCCTCCCGACTGTCGCGTTTCTGATGCTGATCGGCGTGCTCAACGCCTCGGCGCATTTTCTCATCATCGACGCGTTCCGCCTCGGCGACGCCTCGCTGGTGGCGCCGTTCCGGTATTCGGGGCTGTTATGGGCAATCATTCTCGGGTTGCTGATCTGGGGAGATTTCCCGGACGCGTGGACTCTTGTCGGTTCCGCCATTCTGGTCGCAAGCGGCATCTACATCATCGAGCGCGCGCCGCGCGCGCAGTCATAAGGAGCTGTTCCATGGCAGGACTCACCCTTGCTCAGGCGCGCACGATTATCGCGTCGGCCTTCGAGGAGGCCTCCCGGTTGCAACTCAAGCCGCTCGGCGTTGCGGTCCTTGACGATGGCGGGCATACCATGGCCTTCGAGCGCCAGGACGGTGCCAGCGCGATGCGGTTCAAGATCGCCCACGGGAAGGCCTACGGCGCAATAGCCATGGGTCTCGGCTCGCGCACGCTGTTCGAGCGGGCCCAGGCCCAGCCCTATTTCATTTCGGCCATGAACGCCCTTGCGGACGGTGCGTTGGTGCCTGTTCCGGGCGGCGTGCTGGTGCGCGACGGCGATGGGGCATTGCTCGGTGCGGTCGGCATCACCGGCGACAATTCCGACAATGACGAAAAATGCGCCATTGCCGGTATCGAAGCCGCCGGTCTCGTTGCCGATACGGGTTGACAACGCGGCCGTCGAACCCGGTCAGTAGCCCTCCACACCGGGGCCTTCCTTGAAGAAGGTTCGTTTCAGCTTTTCCATCTCGATCTGCCGGCGTGCGTGATGCGGGGCTTACACCAGGACCGCAAGGGGCGAGACGCCGAGAATGTGCGAATGCAGATAGAGCGTCGCCAGCCACAGCAGGACGGCGGTCAGGATACGCCATCCGCCGAGGTCCGCCAGCCGGAGATGCGCCCGGCCCTGAAAGACGGCAACGAAGGGAACGTGCGACGTCCTGGCGACAAATTGGTCCCATGCCGGGCCGAGTTGCTTGTGCTTGCGCCGCGCCTGGCTGAGTGAGCCGGCGTAGCCGAGCATGGCCATCGCTCCGAAGAAAAAGAACGAACGCAAATCGGACCGGTTCACGAGGTGCAGCATCGCCCAGACGATGATGGCCCACATCACCGGAAAACGGGTGATCGCGTACACGCCTGTCCATTGCCCGTTCCCCTTCGCCGTGTCTTTGCCGAGCGTATCGGCGGGGTTCCTGGTTGTCGTGCCGCATACCGCGAGGATGAAGGCAAAGAGCATGGCGACCACGGTCGCCCAACGCGCAGCCGATCCGGTGATCCAGAGCGGGTCACCCGCCGGGGCGTTCTGGTAGGCAATGATCATCCACGCCATCCCCAGAACGGACGCGAGCGAAAACAGGCCCATATAGGCGGGGTCGCCGATCCGATCGATAAGCCATTCCCGGACCTTGAGAGAGGGAAGGATGTGCAAGATCACAAAGACGATGGACGCAATGGCGAGGTGGGTCATTGGAGTCTCTTCGGCAGAAGCCATCTGCCATCCAATGCGGTATTCACGCTCGGTCGTCGTGAAGTCAAGACTCCACGGTCGACCGTGACGATTTGCCTTCCGCCCCGACCACCGGTATCGCGCCTTCGCCGGGTTCGGCGTCGCTCCATCGGACCTTTTTGTAGTCGAAGCCCTTCTCGATGGTTGGCTTGATGACGCGGAAGAAAGGCGACAGGTCGAAGTCGCGCGGCACGAACAGCGAGTGATGGCGGATTCGCAGGATTTCCGCGCGGCTGTATGCGCTCGCCGCATGGGGCGCGTCGGTGTCTTGCTCGATGGAGGGAAGTATGGGGTAGGGCACGGAGTGATAGGCCTGGGCGATGAGCGATGAGCAGATTGCCCGTGTCGGCGATCCGGATCCGAGCGCGATCATGCGCCGCCGCCAGCGGACCGGGACGGGCGGGGTCGGGAACAGATAGCGCGCCAGATCGATGATGTTGCGCGTGTCGTACTTCACGCCGATGCTGTCGACCATGAACCTCACGACCATATCGCGGTCTTTCGCGTCGAGGTTCACCGCGCGGCAGATGCGTGTGTTGTAGGTCGCATATTTCGAGAGCGGCACCGCGACGGTCCCTTCGCCGAGGTTCGACTCGATGAGTGCGAGCGGCTCGCCGTCGGCGCTGGTTTCGCCGACCGCGTCCGCGACATACATGGCGGCGTGGGACCAGGTCGACTGCGTGAGATATTTTATCGCGACGGCGATCTTCTGGTTGCCCTCGATGAGCAGGATATCGCCGGGCTGGAGCGTTCGCCTCAGCGTTTCCGGATCGGAGGGTGTAAACGGTTCGTAGCCGCTCGATTCAGCCTGAAGGACGCGCGCCAGCCACTGGCCGGCGCGATCAAGCGTTTTGTCGACGAAGCTCACGCGCGTCGATGCTAGTGAAGGCTCGGCGTCTTGAGCAGAGTGTTGCGATCGGTCGACGTGATCACGAGGCTTTCCGGACCCTGCTCGCGGGCGATCGTCAGCGGAACGTCGACGCCGGCGTCTCCCAGTTGCCAGACCTTGCGATAGAAATCCGCAAGATCGAGCACGTTTTCGGCGCCGACCGCGACAATGATGTCGCCTTGGTCGATGCCGGCGCGTTCCGCGGGTCCGCCATCGGCCAGCCCGAGAACCACGACTTCGCCATGAACTTCGGCGCAGTACAGACCGAGCCAGGGCCGGACCGGACGATTGGCGTGTCCGAGCCGTCTCAGATCGCCGAGGATCGGCTTGAGGAGGTCGATCGGGATGCTCATGTTGATCGGCAGCTCGTTGCCTTCCTGTCCCGACGCCTGAAGCTGCAGGGACCCCAGGCCGATGAGGCGGCCCTGCGCATCAATCAGCGGTGCGCCGCCCCAATGGGGGTGCGCGGGGGACGTGAAGATGGCGTCTTCGAGCAGATACTCCCAATAGCCCGCAAACTCCTGCCGGGCGACGATGTTCGCCGCCACGGAGCGCTCGCACCCGCCGGGCGAGCCCATGACCACGCGGTCATCCACCGCTGCGGCGGCAGAGTCCCCGAGCTCGAGCGCGGGCATGTCAATTCGGGCGAGGGGTTGCACAAGCGCGAAGCCCGTCTGCTGATCATAACCCAGCGTATGGCCCTGCGCGGACGTGCCGTCGGCATAGGTGAGCCAGATACTCTGTGCCTCGACGATCAGGTAACCGACCGTGAGGACCAGGCCGCCCTCGATGATGACACCGTTTCCGATCCGCTCATCGCCAAGGGTTTCGGTCGTGAAGGCGTCGGCCGGGACCTGTGACCGCAACCCGACGACCGATTTCAGGGTCTGATCCAGATCGAAACCATAATCTTCCCGCTGCGGCTGGATCGCCGCCGGTACGTCCCAGTCAGCTGGAATGGACATGTCTGCTGCTCCTTGCCGCCCGCGCCGCAAGACCGGGCTTTTGACCATTCTAACACTCAAACCGTGTTTGTCGTGCGACGGGAGGCCAGTGGAGCACAAATCCTCCCCCATTTGTCCACACGTCTCGGTGAGGTCGCCGGGCTGCCGGTTCGCGCGGGTTTGGTTTTCCGAACCTGCCGTGGCAGACTGCGCAAAACGTTGCGGCCACAAAAAGGAACCAGTCACATGAGTTCATCCACCCCCGAACAAGCCCCGTTGAAAGTGTACTGGCAACCAGGCTGCTCGAGTTGTCTCAAGACAAAGGAATTCCTGCTGGAGCATGGTGTCGAGTTCGAGTCCGTCAACGTGCTGGAGGACGAAAGCGGTTTTGCCGAGCTGCAGGAGCTCGGCGTGCGGCTGGTTCCCATCGTGGCGCGCGGCAAGGACTGGGCGAACGGTGCTGTCTTCCGCGACGTGGCCCGGGTCGCCGGTTTTCAGTGGGGCGGCCATGAAATGTTGCCGCCGGCGCAAATGCTCGAACGGCTGAACGGCATTCTCGCTGGAGCGCGCCGGTTCGCGGCCCAAATCCCCGAAGATGTGATCGACACGATGCTTCCCGACAGGCCGCGCAGCTACCGCGAGCTTGCCTATCACATCTTTCAGATTCCGGACGTTTTCCTGAACCGGGTGGAGCACGATACGCCCTACACCTACGAGGCGCTGATCTCCAAGCTGCCGCCGGAAATCGCGACCAGGGACGACCTGCTGGAGTATGCCGACGAGGTGGTGGAACGGCTGAACGCCTGGTGGGAGCGCGAGGGCAGAGCCACGGACTTCACGCAGCCGGGCAAGGTCTATTATGGCGATGTGGCGTTGCACGAGGTGCTTGAGCGCACGTGCTGGCATTCCGGGCAGCATACCCGTCAGCTGGCGCTGGTTCTGGAGAAGCTCGGCATTTCGCCCGACGATCCGTTGGGCGACGACGCCTTCGCGGGCCTGCCGATGCCGAAGAACGTCTGGGACAACGAGAAGACGTGGGAGGGCGCGCACCGTTAGGGTGCGGCGGGTTCTGGCGTTTCGCTAGAGCCTATTCGGTTAAATCCGAGTCAATTCTGTTTCTCGATTGGCGTGTGCGATCCGTCGCCGAAATGGGCGCAGCGCGATGCAGCGCATCGGGCAAGGCCGTTTCGCCGGCGGGCGTCGGCCAATCGGAAACCCTTTCGGGACGGGCGGTTTTGCGCCAATCTCGGCGCAAAGCCCCTTGCCCGTACGCCCGGGTACGCGCCACGGGCCGTTGCTTGATCCTGTCGCAAAATCGCTCCGTCAGAATGGCTCCGATTTAGCCGAATAGGCTCTAGAGTTTCTTCTGCCTGCGGGCGGAGGCGATCATGGCGTCCGCCTGCGCTCTCAGGGTCTGGACTTCCTGTTTGAGGCGCGCATTCTCAGCCTCGAGGCGGGCCTGCTCCTGCCGCAATTGCGTCCGCTCCGCTTCGGTCTCCGCGCGCAGGAGTTGCTGGGTCACGGCGTGGTAGCTGTCGAGCGTCGTGCTTGACCGGGATTCGGTCTGAAAGAGGCGCCTGCCGAGTTCATAGCCCTGCATGAAACTTGCGGCACTTCCGCCGGGGCACACGTCTCCATAGGCCTGGCCAAGAGCCCCTTCGCGATAGCCGCGCACGGTCGTGCAATAGGACTTGAGCCCTTCCTCCCGCCCGGAAATGTAGAGTGCGCGGCTCGCCTCCGACCGGTCGAGCTTGCATGCCTTGGCGTGGTGCGTAAAGCGGTCGGGCGTGCGGCCGTCGTTCCCGTCCAGTTTGCCGATCTGGTGCCAGTCCCCCGTCGAACATTCGTCTGTCGACAGCGTGGCGCACCCGGCAAGTCCGAGGGACAGGACGCTCAGGACTATGATGGGCGTTCGAAGCATTTGCGTGACGATGCCATGGGGTGGTTGTGCACTGCAAGAAGAAGCCGGGACAGTGCGGAAAAGCTTGATAAAGCATGCCTCGCCGCCGACCGGTTTCGCATATGCATATCCCAATGCGGCCATAATGTGTGGTAACGTTCGCGCCATCGAAATGACGCGCTGCGGATAGGAGCTTCCATGCGTTGCCGAGTTGTCGCGTTGGCGGCCGTGCCCATGCTAGCCATTGCGTTCTCCAGTGTCCCTTCAACGGATGTCCGCGCCGAACCCGTTGCAAAAAAGCTGTTTGGGGCAAAGAAGGCGCCTGCGTCCCTCAAGGCCCGCTCCATCGGGTCCTACGCCCGGGGATGTCTGGCGGGTGGTCGCATGCTGCCCATCAGCGGGCCCGGCTGGGAGGCCATGAAGCTGTGGCGCAACCGCAACTGGGGTCATCCGGTGCTGATCGAGTTCCTTGAGCGGTTTGCAACGGAATCGAAGGAAATCGACGGCTGGCCCGGCCTCCTGATCGGCGATCTTTCCCAGCCGCGCGGCGGCCCGATGCTGACAGGCCACCGCAGCCACCAGATCGGGCTGGATGCGGACATCTGGTACAAGCCGAAGCCGGACGGACCGATGAGCAAGAAAGAGCGCGCCGACAGCTGGTCGATCCCGCTCGCCGGCCAATTCTCTCACACCGTGAACAAGAAGCACTGGAACCCGGGATATGTGACGCTCATCAAACGCGCCGCGTCGTACCGGGAAACGGCCCGCATCTTCGTGCATCCGGCGGTGAAGCGCGCGCTCTGCGAGGGCGCCGGGAGCGATCGCGCCTGGTTGCGCAAGGTGCGGCCCTGGTGGAAGCACAATTATCACTTCCACATCCGCTTGCGCTGTCCGCCGGGCGTGGCCGGGTGCAAGGACCAGGATCCGCCGCCGCTCGGCGACGGGTGCGGCGATCAGATCGATCACTGGATGAAGAAGCTCGACGCCGCCGAGGAGTGGAGCAAGAAAAAGCCGAAGCCGCCGGTCAAGCCGCGCCGGGAGTTGCGGGTCGCGGACCTGCCGTCGTCCTGCCGCACCGTGCTTGAGGCCGAGGCAATCACTGTTTCCGCCGTCAGCGTTGCGGTTTCTCCTGGCGCCCCGCAACGCAAGCCGCAGGTTCCGGCCGTCCAGCCGGCCGCGGCATCGGCCTCACCGGGAGACCCCGGACTGCCCTGGCGCAAGAACGTGAACACGAACAATGCGGCCCCGGCCTCCGTGCCGTTGCCCGCGAGGAAACCTCAATGAACGTACAATCAGAACCGGAACGGCAGCGCAATGTGTTCGGTGAGCCGATCGAAACCTGCTCGGACCGGCCGCTCACCGGGTTCTACCGCACCGGATGTTGCGAGACCGGCCCGGACGACCTCGGCGTGCATACGGTCTGCGTGCTGATGACCGCGGAGTTCCTCGCCTTCTCCAAGATGCGCGGCAACGATCTGTCCACGCCGATCCCCGAGTTCAATTTCCCGGGGCTTGAGCCCGGCGACCGCTGGTGCCTGTGTGCGGCCCGCTGGAAGGAGGCCATGGATGCTGGCATGGCGCCACGTGTCGTCCTGCGTGCCACGCACGAGGCAACGCTCGAAATCGTGCCGCTGGAAGACCTGAAGCGTTACGCCATCGATCTGGCCTGAGGGCGGAAGCTCCCCTTGTTCAGGCGTCGGCCGTCGCGCCCGTACCGATCGCGCAAGTAACGCCGGTCCCGCCGAGGCCGCAATATCCGGCCGGATTCTTGGACAGATATTGCTGGTGATAATCTTCCGCGAAGTAGAACTCCGGCGCGTCCAGGATTTCCGTGGTGATGGGGCCGTAGCCGCGGTCGGTCAGCGCGTACTGATATTTGGCCTTCGATGCCTCCGCTGTATCGCGCTGCTTGCTGTCGAAGACATAGATCCCGGAGCGGTACTGCGTACCGACATCGTTGCCCTGACGCATGCCCTGCGTCGGGTCATGCCCTTCCCAGAAGGTCTTGAGCAGGTCAGCGTAGCTGATCTTCGCCGGGTCGAAGACGACGAGAACCACCTCGTTGTGGCCGGTCATTCCGGAACAGACTTCTTCGTAGGTGGGATTGGGCGTCATTCCGGCGGCATAGCCGACCGCGGTGACGTGGACGCCTGGCAACTGCCAGAACATCTTCTCCGCGCCCCAGAAGCACCCCAGCCCGAACATCGCCGTCTGCAGGCCGTCCGGGTAGGGCCCTTTGAGCGGGTGGCCGCTCACATGGTGCTCCTGAGCGGTCGGGATCGGCGCGTCGCGGCCCGGCAGGGCCTTGTCGGCATCCGGTATTTGTGCCGGCTTGCGGAAAAACATTTGGGTCACTCCTCTGCCGGAGCCGGTCCCTTGGAGAGAGAACTCTTAAACCGGCACCAACATCAGTTGTTGTACACGTCCAGGTGATGCCGGTGCCGCCCGAGCCAATACAGCAACAGTCCGAGCACACCGAAAAACACCCATGTGGGAACCTGCAGCAGCGAAACCACGACCGGGTCCCACAGGATCGGGCTCACATTCCGCTCGATTGCCGCCTGCAACGTGTTCAGGCTGGCGGCATGCAGGTTGAACCAGTGCTCGCCGAGTGGGGTCAGGACCCATTGCCCTTCTCCCGATGCAAGCGATTTGGTGCCGTCAATTGTCAGGGCAATCATGGCACCAAGCAGGAACCACACGCCCAGAATGCGTAAAAATACCATCTTCCAACTACCCGCAGGGTCACGCCTGGCTCGCACGCCCGCCCCGCCAGATAAATAAACACTCGCAACGATTTGTTCAAATAGAGTACGCGCGAAAGTGGTGAACGGATGCTTGCGCCGCTCCGGCGCATGCTATAGTCCGAACTCCGCCGTGTCTCCACGGCGCGAGTCTCCGGAGAGGTGGCCGAGTGGTCGAAGGCGCACGCCTGGAACGCGTGTAGGCGGGCAACCGTCTCGTGGGTTCGAATCCCACCCTCTCCGCCATTCGCCGCCGATTGCACGATATTAGACTA
>JANQLP010000228.1 GCA_028280515.1 Hyphomicrobiales bacterium | reverse complement strand
CCGGCAATGCCGCACAGCGCTGAAAACAGGAGAAAACGCAGATCTCCTATCCGTTTGGCAACGGCGCTGCCAAACGCCAGCATCCAGACCGAATTGACGATGAGGTGCGTCGCGTCGCCATGGACCAGCATATAGGTCAGGAACGACGTCACGTCCGCCCAATCTCCGCCGGGCAGGTTCGGCGCGGGGAACGTGTAACGCGCCGGGATGAACGCCAGCGTCAAAAGCAACTCCTGCGCCGATGCCACCGGCAACTGAGAGCGCAGGACGTGCAGGCCGGCCATAATCACCAGCAGCCAGATGACGCTGGCCGGTATGTTGAATATCGGCTGTTTGCCAGTCATTTGTCCTGATTCCCGCTCCGCACGCTCGGGACCTGCCATAACGAACCGGGCGGATTACCGCAAGCTCTCAGACGTTAACCTTGCCGGCGGCCTTTTTCCGTTTGCACCCGACGATTTCCTAAAGTGGCACGGGACCTGCTCTTCCCTCTGTCAAAACGCTTCCATGTGGCCGGATGTCCCAGTGTGGGAATACGCGGGCATTCACCGTATCGCGAAGCTTAACAAGACACGGCGACAGTCAGAGGCATGCGATATGGAGCATACGTCGACAAAGCGACTCTATGAGTATTGGGACCAAGTGCGAAACGGCAGGTTCGCGCCAAATCGCTTCGAAATCGAGCCCGCGCGGCTGGCCGACATTCTCCCCGATATTTTCATCCTCGAATGCCCGAACAGCGCGACCTACCGCTTCCGGCTCGCGGGTACGCGGATTTGCAGCGGTCTCGGACACGAGTTGCGGCGCCAGAACCTTCTGGATTACTGGGATCCCCGGGACCGGGAAGGCCTGCAGAGTCTGTTGCATTCGGTAGCCACCGATGGCGCGGGAATCCTGGTCGACTTCATGGGCAAGAGCGCCAACACCTCCGAGCAGGCCCACTTCGAAATGCTTGTCCTGCCGCTGGTCCACACGGACAACGCGGTGAACCGCATGCTCGGCAGCATTGCCCCGCTCACGCATCACTATTGGGCGGGAACGCAGGAAATCCGCCACCTTACACTGAACACATTCGAGTTCGTCTGGCCGGACACCCGCCCGCCTGTGCCCGTTGCAGGCGAACCACCCGTTCTGCTCAACGACAGAACGCCGAGCGCTGCCGAACTGCGCAGCCGTTTCCGTGTCCTCGAAGGCGGACTGTCACGCCGACCGGACTAGGTCGTCCGGGCATTCGCCATCTCGGCGCTGCACGGGGCGCAATCCGAGATTTAAAGCGGCGTTAACGTTAATCCGCCTAGCATCAAGTCCACCGGCGGCAGACCGCGAGGCGGTCCGACAGGAATGCCCGTCGGCCTCCTGCTCTCGAATCTGCCGGTGCCGGATTGCCAGAACCACTTGAAAAAAGCGCGGAACAACAGGAAGACACGACGTCCTCGGCGACCGATTCTCCGCTCCTGAACAACACCCGCGAACGGCGACGGTTCCGACGCGTGCACATTCCCCTGCTCGGCCGCTACATGCTGGAAGACCGGCGAGAGTATCCTTGCCAGATTATAAATATGTCAGCTGGTGGGATCGCGGTTCGTGCACCTGAAATCGGAAAACCGGGCGAGCGGATTGTCATGTATATCGATACTCTTGGCCGCGTTGAGGGTGAAATCGTCCGCACGTCGCCCGAAGGATTCGCCCTGCAATTGAAAGCGACGCAAAACCGCCGCGAGAAAATCATCGATACGCTGACCTGGTTGCTGAACAAGGAGCGCTTTCTGCTCCCGGAGACGCGCCGTCACGAGAGGATTGTGCCCAAAAACCCGGCAACCAAACTGAAGCTCTCCGACGGGACCGAGGTCCCCTGCCGTGTCCTCGATGTTTCACTCGGCGGCGCGGCGGTCGATGTCGAGCCGAAACCGCCGATCGGTGCGCACGTCATGCTTGGACGAACGGCCGGGCGGGTCATCCGTCATGGCGAGGACGGTATCAGCCTGAAATTCATTGAAATCCAGGACCATACCGACCTCACAGACCAGATTGGCTGACGTCTTTTCACTTTTTTTCTTCTTTTTTCAGGCCGATTGAATCCCGGTTTCTGCAAAGCGTAGCGTCGCGCATGACGACCGCGCTCGCCGTTACGGACGTGCGATCGGCACCACCCGTCCTATACGCAAACGCGGCCACGTCTCCAGGAAAACCGGGAAAAACGCCCGCTCCTATGTGGTGAACGAACACTGAATGAAATCGATAAAATTCGATTCCATTTTTCGTAATTAAAACTGTAATCAAATTTGACCCAAATAATATTGAAATAAATATAGAAGATCGACTTCCGAATTTCTCATTTTTCAAATCGTCTCCGCCATAATCCGCCTCAATGATAAAGCGGGGGGGTATGAGATGAAACGGGAAATACTCGGAGCAACGGTACTTGTAATGGGTTTGGTTGCCGCAAATGGTGCACAGGCTGAAGTTTCAGCCAAGACGATCGGCCAGGATGCGAATTCGCCGTTCATGCGCGTGTTCGGACGTTCGCTGCCGCCGATTGGTCACGTCACGTTCTGCAAGGATTTTCCTGCGGAATGCACGCCGGTCAACAAGAAGAAACGCTCTCCCAAGGTCCAGCTGACGTGGAAGCGCAAGGCGGAACTGCGGGACATCAACAACCTGGTCAACCGCATGGTGAAGCCGGCTTCGGATATGAGCCTTTATGGCCGGATCGAGCACTGGACCTACCCCGACGGTATGGGCGATTGCGAAGACTATGTGCTGCTCAAGCAGCGGATGCTGATCGAACGCGGATGGCCCGCGGGAGCACTTCTCATAACCGTGGTCCTCGACGAGAACAACGAAGGCCACGCTGTCCTCACGGTCCGCAGCTCGATGGGCGATTTTCTGCTCGACAACAAGCGCGATGACATCCGGACATGGAACGATTCACCCTATGTATTCGTGAAGCGTCAGTCGGCGCGCGACCCGCGCGTGTGGGTTTCTCTGACGAAGCCCGGCAAACGGCGTGTCAAATCGCTGGCCGGAACCGGAACAAACTGATTGGAGCACTAGTACCCCCCTTGTGAAATCGGCGTTCCCCAAGGCCCGGGATTCATCCCCCCATCCCCGACCCTACCGGGCCTGATCTTGAGCCGGCGTTCCCCGACGCCGGCTCATTTTTTTGGCGGATAGTGCTGCCGGGGGCTCAGGCGGCTCTAGTCGCTCTGAGGCGCGAACCCGGCGCGGTAACGGGCGCTGTTGTCGACATAGTGCTGGGCCAGCTCCTTGAGGCTTTCCGCATCCTTCTGTTCGAGTTGGCGCGCCACACGTCCGGGCGTGCCCACGACCAGGGAATTGTCCGGGATCTCCTTGCCCTCCGGGATCAGGGAATGTGCGCCAATGATGCAGTTCTCGCCGATCTTTGCGCCATTGAGCACCGTCGCGCCAATGCCAATCAGCGTGTTGCGACCGATCGTGCAGCCGTGCAGCATGGCCAGATGTCCAACGGTGCATCCTTCTGCGATGGTCATGGGGAAACCCTCATCGGTGTGCAGGACACAGCCATCCTGGATGTTGGTCCGTGGCCCGATATCGATGAGATCATTGTCGCCCCGGATTGTCGTGCCGAACCAGACGCTGGCATCGACGCCCAGTTTCACCTTGCCGATGACAATCGCGTTCGGGGCAATCCAGTACGCCCCGGATTCGGGCAGTTCAACCTTTACGCCGTCGATCGTGTAGAGCGCCATTTCGCCTCCCCCTTGGTGGACCGGCGGGGACTTTGGCACAACGAATTTGCGATGACGAGCGCGAACGTGATGGTTCGCTCAGATTCCATTCAGGCGGAAGAAGAGTTCAAGCATGAACACGCCGGAAAGAAAGCTCCACACCGTCGAAATGAACGTGGAGATCGCCAGCCAATGCGGCGCCCTGCCTTCAATCGCCGCCCCTCTGATGGCATTACGCATGACGATGACCGGCCCGGCCACGACGCGAAACAGGACGCCAAGAATTGCCGGCGCCGTTTCTTCGGTTTGCAGGCCGAACTTCAGCGGATTGCCCGTGACGAGACGCCAACCGCTGGTGCAGAGCCCGGCGATGCAGTACCCGACAGCGGTCACGTAAACATAGAAAAACACTTCGAACATGCGGCCTCCCGCGCCTCGAGGGACGCGGGATGATCTTGGCGGACACGGGGTCCCGCCGCATGCCATTTCTTACCGAAAGGTTAATGCCCGTCACGTGGTGGCACAGGAGGCCACGGCGCGGGCAACTGAAGCGCCGTCAGGACTCCAGATCGAAATCCAGTATGGCCATCTGGAACTGATAGGACAGATCGCCGTCGTCGTCGTCACGGAAAAGGACGCCGATGAACTCATCGCCGATATAGACCTCGGCCGAATCGTCCTTGTTGGGACGCTGACGCACCTCGATGGTATCCAGCCGAAAGGTCTTGCGCAGGTAGGTCTCGACCCGAACGATTTCCTCACGAGTCAAAATCGCCTCCTCATCTTGTTCGTTGCCGCCTCAATGGAACGTTTCGCAGACAAATGCAACAGCGTCACGCCAATTCAAGCGTCTGGTTTTTCGGAATTCTCTTCCAGCAGCTGGTTCATGGACCGCGCCGGCTCCGGGCAACCGGCCCTGCCAACGACCCGTGCCGGCACACCGGCGACGGTGGTGTTTTTCGGCACATCCTTCAGAACGACGCTGCCGGCGGCGATGCGGGCGCAATCGCCGACCGTGATGTTGCCGAGGATCTTCGCCCCTGCCCCGACCATGACGCAGCGCCCGATCTTCGGGTGCCGGTCGCCGGCAACCTTGCCGCTGCCCCCCAGCGTCACGCCGTGCAGAAGCGATGCGTCGTCGCCCACACTCGCCGTTTCCCCGATCACGATACTGGTCGAATGATCGAACATGATGCCGCGTCCGATCGTCGCCGCGGGATGGATGTCAACGCTGAACACCCGAGAGGACTGGCTTTGCAGATAATAGGCGAAATCCTTGCGGCCCGCCTTCCAGAGTTCGTGGGCGAACCGGTGCGTCTCCAGCGCGTGAAAGCCCTTGAAATACAGCAACGGCTCAATGAGACGGTTGCAGGCCGGGTCACGGTCGAACACCGCCGCCAGGTCGGCGCGAAACGCCTCGCCGAGCTCCGGCTTCTCAGCGAGCAGGTCCTCGAAGGTCTTTGAGAGCTGCCCCATGTCCACTTCCGCATGGCTCAGCCGCTGCGCCAGCCGGTGGCACACCGCGAGTTCCAGGGAATCCTGATTGGTCACGGTGGAGTACACAAAGCTGGCAAGCACAGGCTCCTGCTTGCACAGGTCCTCGGCCTCTTCGAGCAGACGGTGCCAGGCCGGGTCGCACGATTGCAACGCCGTGGATGCACTTTGGCGGTCTCGTACCATTGGAAACTCCTGTTCACACGGTCTCAGCCGGGAGCGGGCTGTATTGCCGGATTGCGCGGCAGTGCGCAACGTACCGTTTGCGGCAGCGGCAATTCTATTCTAACTCTCCGTTTGCGTCGCGACTGTGATAGCGCAAATCCCTATCCACACCAACCAGTGATAATCCGACATGGCAGATGGACCCGCCAGCATAAAAGGCCAAATCGAAACTGAACTCGAAGGACCAGTATGCTGGATTACCTTTAACAATTCTTCCCGTATGAACGCACTGAACGCGGCGATGTGGACGGCACTGCCAAAAATTGTTGCGGACGCGGAAGAAAGCCCCTCCGTCCGAGTCCTTGTTCTGCGGGGCGCCGGCGAGAAGGCGTTCTCTGCCGGTGCCGACATCTCGGAGTTCAGGACGGCGCGCACCGGCAAGGCGGCGAAGGAATACGACGCGCTGAGCCATGGCGCATTCACGGCAGTCATGGCGTGCAGAAAGCCGACCATCGCAATGGTCCACGGTTACTGCATGGGCGGCGGCATGGAACTGGCGATGTGTTGCGACTTCCGATACGCCGCCGAGGGCGCGATATTCGGCATCCCGGCCGTGAAACTCGGCATCGGCTACGACCCCCGCTGGGTACGTCCGCTGCTCTCCACGCTCAGCGCCTCGCAAACCAAGGAAGTGCTGCTCACGGGCCGCCGGTTCGACGATGCCGAAGCGCTGCAGATGGGCATCGCCACCAGGCTTTTGCCAGGAGACACGCTGGAGCGTGAGACCCGAGCGCTTGCGCAAATGATCGCGGACAATGCACCGCTCGCCGTCGAGGCAGCCAAACGCAGTGTCGATGAATTGTCTCAGGCACCCGAGAACCCGGATTTGGCGTCACTCGACCTTCTGATTGAGGCCTGTCTTGAGAGCGAGGACTACGCGGAAGGCCAGGCGGCGTTCCTGGAAAAGAGACAGCCAGTCTTCAAGGGGAAATAGGGCAAGCGTCACGGGCGCCGGTCGAGGAAGGCGAGCACGCCGTTCTTGTAGCTTCGGTCGCCGACCGCCTTCATGTGATCGCGGCCTTCGATGACGAGCGCCTCGGCGCCGGGAATGAGGGCTGCCAGGTCCGGCGCGGACCCGCCAATCACGTCATCGCTTCCGACGGCCACCAGCACCGGAACATCCAGCGTGCCGATATCCTCCGCGGTGATCTTGTCGCGCGACGCACGGATACAAGCGGCCAGAGCCCTCAAGTCGCTCCCGGTCGACTCCGCAAAGGCACGGAAGGTCCGCGCCGTCTCATTGGTGACGTCGTCGATAGTGGGAGCTTCAAGGGCCTTGGCGATCGGCCCGGACCCGCCCACACCTCGCACCATGTTCATGCCAAGGCCGGCGAACACCGCACTGCGGACCCGTTCGGGGTGTTTCATCGCGAGAAACGCGGTAATGCGCGCCCCCATCGAGTAGCCCATGACATCGGCGCGTGCGATGTCCAGATGTTCCAACAGGCGGCGCGCGTCTTCCGCCATCGTCGGCGAAGGATAGGCTTCCGGATCATAGAGCTTCTCGCTTGCGCCATGACCGCGATTGTCGATGGCAATGACCCGGCGGCCCGCATTCTTCAGCGTGCCGACCCAGGTCGGGGTGACCCAGTTCGTTGCCACGTTCGAGGCAAACCCGTGAATCAGCAAGATGGGGTCGCCGCTCCCCTCGTCCGTGAAGGCGATCTCGACGCCATCTGAGTCAAAAGTCTGCATCGTTGTCCGCCCCGCGTTGCGTCATTTGCACAGGGGCTTACCCCTATCTTTTGAAGGACGCAATCAGTATGCTCCCGCGCGTCCCACGACGCGAAACAATTGAGGCCGCCCGATGGCACATCAGACCATTCCTCACTTCTGCAATGATGCCGGAGTCGAGACCATCCGTATCGGTGCCAGAGAGTTCCAGTGCATGGGCGCGCGCCCGCCGCATGATCATCCCCATATCTATCTGGATATGGGCAGCGACAACGAAATCATCTGTCCCTACTGCTCAACGGTGTATGTGTACGACGCTACATTGGCAGCGACGGAATCGGACCCGCCGGGCTGCATCTACACCGCCGATGCTGCGGCCTAGGGCCGGACGTCGCCTTTCGCCTCAATGTCCAAGTCTGCTTCCGAGAACGCGTTTCTGATCGCCGGCGGCGGCATCGCCGGACTGGCCACATCCATTGCGCTTGGCCGTATGGGTCTGGCGGTCCGCGTGCTTGAGCGGGTCGAGGCGTTCTCCGATGAAGGCGCCGGCATTCAGCTCGGCCCGAACGCCACGAAAATCCTCGACCAGTGGGGTGTGCTGGACCGCCTCGAAAAGAAGGCCGTCAGGTCCGAGGGCATCGCCATCGGCGACGGGATGACCGGCGAACACCTGGCCACGGTCCCGTTCGGCAAAACCGGGCTGGAGCGCTATGGCGCCCCGTTTCTTCTCGTTCACCGCAGCGACCTGCACGATGCGCTTCTGGACGTCGCGCGCAGCTATTCCGGCTTCGAAATCAAGATGGATCACGAAGCCCTGTCCTTCAAACAGTCAACGGCCGGTGTCGCCGTGACAACAAACAAGGGCGAAATCGAAGGCCGTGCGCTGATTGTCGCGGACGGGTTCTGGTCGAGGCTTCGCAACGATATCGACACGGGCGCCGCGTTGTCCTTTGTCGGCCGGATGGCCTGGCGATCGTTGATCAAGGCAAGCGACATGCCCGAACCGCTCCACGGCCCCTGGACCGGCCTGTGGCTCGGCAAGGGCGCGCATCTGGTCCACTATCCCGTGTGCGGCGGCGATAAGATCAACATCGTCGCGGTCATCGCCGACCGGTGGGGTGGCCGCAGCGAAGGCTGGAGCCATGAGGGCGACGCGGGCTTTCTGGTCCCGCATTTCGACGCATGGAACGACCTTCCCGCCCAAGTCGTCCGGACGGCGGAAACGTGGCGGGTCTGGCCGCTGTTCAAGATGTCGCCGTTGCGGGCGTGGACGCAGGGCGCGATCACGCTCATCGGCGACGCCGCGCATCCGGTCCTGCCGTTTCTGGCACAAGGCGGCGGGATGGCGATCGAGGACGCAGCGGTTCTGGCGAAAACGCTGGAGGACTACGACGAGGATCCATGGCAGGCATTTCAGCCGTTCGAGGCGGCCCGCATCGAACGTACCGCACGTACGAGTTTCGAATCACGCCGGATGGGGAACACCTATCACATGGGCGGTGTGATGCGTCTGGCGCGGAATCTGGTGCTAAAGAACCGGTCAACCGAAGCGCTGCTGAAGCGGTTTGACTGGCTGTACGAATTCCAGGTCGACAAGTAAGCCCAGAGCAAAATCCGATTAGGTTGACTCACGCTGTTTCAACCTAATCGGATAAATTTGCTCTATATCTTTAAGTGTCAGAGCATCTTTATGCGTTCGGATTTCGCGACGAAACGCATCAATCTGAATGCATGATGCTCTAGCGCGGCGGATTTGCGGCAACGCCTGGCTGAGCCGCGGCGGACTGGATTGCGATTTCCGTGCGCACGACCGAACCGAGCGGCACTTCCGGCTGCAACATGGCATTGCGTGAATACTGTTCGCCGGTGAACTGCAGGCGCACGCGACGTTCAGGTGCGGGTCCGCCGCCGGTTTGAACCAGAAGATCGCGATAGCCGTTGGTCATCGTGTCTGTGATCTCAACCGGCGCTTTGACCCGCACGGTTCTCGAAATGGGCCGGAAACCGTGCTCGAAAGACTGGAAGACGGCCATGGAACATCCGGTCCGTGTGCACCAGTCCTTGCCCTGAAACAGGACAAGCGCCTCGCGCACGCCGTCGCCGTTCAGATCCGCCCCGACAAGCTGGTACCGGCCCGGCGCACGGTCCTTCGAAATGCGGTAATTCTCGACGGCCTGCCGGGCGAGTGCCTCATTGAGCGGTCCGATGACCGAAACCTGTGCGCCACCGGCTGGCGCGGTGGCGCCACCCAATTGCACCGGCGCGGCGGTATTTCCCGCCATTCCGGCCGACGGACCGCCGCGGCTGGCGCTTCCACCGCCACACGCAACGAGCAACAGGGTCGCGGCCAGCGAAACGCCGGCGACCCCGAACCGGGAAACTGTCAATGGGCTCTGCATACGCTTCTGTCTCAAATCCGAAATCTGCTTCCGCCGATGTACGATACCGAATTTGGCCTTTATTCGACATGCCGCATTTTTCGGGTGAGTGCAAACGGGTGGGCGTCAGCGGACTGTCGCCTCTTTCTGGAAGTCGGCGAAGCTCTTTCCTGACTTGGCGAGCTCCTTCAGCAACGTTGCCGGGCGGAGCAGCGCCCCGTGCGCCTCGAACAGGCGGGCCATCGCTTCGTATATGGTCTTTGTGCCGACAGCGTCTGCATGGAACATCGGCCCGCCCCTGCCGCGTGGGAAGCCGTAACCGTAAATCCACACCAGATCGATGTCGCTCGGGCGAATGGCGATACCTTCCTCGAGGATCTTCGCGCCTTCGTTGATCAGCGGGTAGACGCACCGTTCGAGGATCTCCTGGTCGGTGATGTCGCGGCGTGCGATTCCCAGCTCCTTCGAAACGCCGACAATGAGCTCCTCGATCTCGGGATCCGGCACCGGCGTCCGGCTGCCCGCTTCATACAGGTACCAGCCTTTTTGCGTTTTCTGACCATGGCGACCCATCTCAGCGAGCCGGTCGCCGATATAGGGCTCGCGATATGCCGGCGGGTTCATTTTCCGTTGGTGCTGGCGCACCATATAGCCCACGTCGAGCCCGGCGAGATCCCCCATCGCGAACGGCCCCATGGGAAACCCGAAATCGGTGATGACCTTGTCCACCTGATGCGGAAGGGCGCCCTCTTCGAGCAGAAACTCCGCCTGCTCCCGATAGGCGTACAGCATCCGGTTGCCGACAAATCCATCGCACACACCGACCATCACGCCGACCTTGCCGATGTCGCGCGAGAGTTTCATCACGGTGGCGATCACATCGGCAGCGGTCATCGTGCCGCGCACGTTCTCTATCAGCTTCATGACATTAGCCGGGCTGAAGAAATGTGTGCCAATGACATCTTCGGGACGCTTCGTCGCCGCGGCAATCTCGTTGATATCCAACGACGAGGTGTTGGTTGCGAGGATCGCGCCCTGTTTGATGGCCTGATCGAGCTTCGTGAAGATGTCCTTTTTCAGGTCCATGTCTTCGAAGACGGCCTCGATCACGATGTCCGCATCAGCGATGTCGGTCAAGGATGCGGCTCCGGAGATGAGCGCCATCCGCGCGTTCCTGGCATCTTCTGTGAGCGAGCCGCGCGACACGCTCCCGGCATAGGTCTTGTCGATCATGTCCAGCCCCGCATTCAGGGTCGACTGATCCACTTCCAGCACGGTCACCGGAATGCCGCCATTGGCGAGGCTCATGGCGATGCCGCGGCCCATGGTGCCGCAACCGATCACCGCCGCCTTGTCGATTGGCCGGGTCGTGGTGTCCTTCGCAACACCCGGAATACGGTGCGCCTCGCGTTCGGCGAAGAACAGGTGCCGCAACGCCGCTGACTGATCGGAGCCCTCGAGCTCGGCGAAGAAGCCCCGCTCCTTTTCAAGCGCCTCATCGAAGGGCAGTTTGATGGCATTCGCCACACTGTCGATGCAGTATTGCGGCGCGGTCAGTCCGCGCATGCGCCGCGCCGCGTTGGTACGCGCCTGGTCCAGAACGTCCTCCGCACCCGATGCGTCGACAGTCATGTCACGAATGCGCGGCGGGGTCTCGGCCCGGGCGATCACCTGATTTGCGAAATCGAGCGCCGCGGCACGCAGATCACCGTCGACCACCTCTTCGACCAGGCCGAGCTGTTTGGCGCGCGCGGCACCCACCTGGTCGCCGCTGGCGATCATGTCCAAAGCCGGCTTCAAGCCGATCAGACGCGGCAGGCGCTGTGTGCCGCCGGCGCCCGGAATCAGCCCCAGCTTGACCTCAGGCAGCCCCATTTGCGCGCTTGCGTCCGCAACCCGGTGGTGGCACCCGAGCGCCAACTCGCACCCTCCGCCGAGGGCCATTCCGTGGACTGCCGCAATCACCGGTTTTGGTGAGGCCTCGATGCGCCCGATGACTTCGGAGAGAAGCGGTTCCGGCCTCGGCTTTCCGAATTCGCGGATATCGGCGCCGCCACTGAAACCGCGCCCCGAACCGATCAGCACAACGGCCTTTGTGCCGTCATCGGCAACGGCTTTTTCCAGGCTCTCCAGCAGCCCGCGCCGCACGGCGTGTCCGAGCGCGTTAACCGGCGGGTTGTTGAGTGTGATGACGGCGATCGCTCCTTGTGTTTCGTATTGAACGCCTTCTCCCATCGCCGGTTTCATCCCTTCGAAGTTGCTTGCAGACAAAAATTGACGGTCCGCCGATAATCGGCAGACCACAGTTCCAGTCGCGGCAAGTCACACCGCGCCACGTCGGCTGCAAAAGAGCAGGTTTCGGCGTGCAGTTCAATTTGTCAGCGTACCGGACTGGCGACGGACGGTCTCGAACCCGCTAGACGGCCGCCTCGCTTTCGCGCGTCCAGTCTTCGAATTGCGTGCCGAACTCGGCGATGGGGCCCCTGTAGTTGAAGTCGATTGTGTGAATGACACAATCTGCGTTTTCAAGAAGGACCACATTGTATGCGGGTGTAAGGTCAGCGCCTTTCAGGAAGGGACTGCCGGTGAAGTCCTGCCATCCGTGATGATTAGTGCCGCGCAGGGCGGCGAACGGAATGCCGCACACGGTGCCCGAAAGGGGCAGATGGCAGTGGCCGAAGAAGATGTGCCCGATACGGTCCTGGTAGTCGAAAAGGATGGACCGCAGATCCTGGGCATCGGCCTGACCGATGTCGTCCATCGCACGAATGCCGATGGGCGACGGGTGATGATGCATGAAGAGATAACACGCCTCCCCTCCATTCGCTTCGAGCTCTCCCCGTAGCCAGTCCTGCCGGTCCGGCCCGTAGTGCCCGGCATGCGTTCCGGGTTCGTTGGTGTCGAGATAGATGAACCGTCCGGCACGGGTCGGCTCGCTCCATTGAACGAAACCGTTCACATCACACGGCGCGCCGGGGAACGCCGCGCGGAACGCCGGCCGATCATCATGATTGCCGATCAGGAGACGCGTCTCGATCGGAAACCCGGACAGGATATCCCGCAGATAGGCGTACGCTTCCGGTTCACCCCAATGCGTCAGATCGCCGGTGACGACACACAGGTCGGCGTCACCGTGGTGCACAAGGATGTGTTCAAGACATTCCGAGAAGTTCTTGCCCGGGCTGCTGCCGAGCACGGTTCCCCCTTCACGGGTCAGATGAATATCGGTGATGTGAATGAGCTTCATGCGTTCGCCGTGCCCCGCCCGGTTGGCGGTTGGCACCCCCTTTTTGAGACCATATTGGCGTATGAAGACCGATTGAGCACCGGGATGCCGGCATACGCCGGCATCCCGTACTCACAGTGACGTCGTTTAGCTCGACGTCTTCGGCAGAAGCTTCTGCACCTTCTCGGTCATCTCTTCGAGCACCTGATCCGGCTCATCGACACGCTCACCGGTCACGATCGACTGCATCGCGTCTTCGATCACCTTGGTGATCTTGAGGCCGTTCTTGCCCGGGAACGCGTACCACTCGCGCAGCAGCGGAAGCTGGGCGACCGCGGTGAACTTGTTCGGGTTCTGGGCATAGAAGTCCTTCAGATAGACCTCGTTGGCCTTCTTGTTCGGAGGCATATAGCCGGTCGTCTCGGCGACGATCGCGGCACCACGTCCCGACGTTGCGAACTTCAGGAACTTCCAGGCCGCGGCAGCACGCTCGGGGTCCTTTGCCAGCAACATGCCGGCGTTGCCGCCGGCCGGCAGACCGCCACTTGAATCGACGGACGGATACGGTCCCGTCTTCAGCGTGAACTTGCCGGCGCTGTCATTCGTCACGCGCTGCAGCGCGGAGATCGACCAGAAGTACATGCCGATCTTGCCGGCGGAGAAATTGCCCATCGCCTCTTTGAGATTGTAGTTGGGCATCTTGCATTCCTTGACCAGCTTCGCGAACGTGCGCATGGCCCATTTGCCGTGCTCGTTGTTGAAGTTGACCTTGGTCTCGGTCTTGTCGAGCATTGAGTTGTTCCTGGACCAGTTCAGCGCCTGCCAGAACCAGTTGCCGGTGATGTTCCAGCCCCAGAACATGGTGTCGACGTCCTGGCCGGATTTCGCGATCACCTGGCAAAGCTCGATCACCTCGTCCCAGGTTTTCGGGAGCGGCTTGCTCCAGCCGGCCTTCTTCAACACATCCATGTTGTAGTAGGCGATCGGCAGGGAGACGGAGAACGGAATGCCGTGGACCTTGCCGTTGAACGTGCCGAGATCGAGCATTGCCTTGTGGTAGCCGTCCTTCTCGAAGTCCGCTTCCTTTGCGATGAAGCCTTCCAGCGACTGGGCAATGCCCTTCTCGACCAGGATGCGCTGCCGGTTCAGTCCCTGAAACGTGATGTCGGGGGTTTTCCTGGTGATCGCCTCCTTGAGCACCTTCTGCGAGCCATCTTCGTAGGACTCGTACGGCGCGCGCATTTTCACGGTGATGCCGGGATGCGCCTTATTGAATTCGGCGATGATCTGCTTGTATGTTTCTGCAAACAGGTGCGCATATGGATACTGCACCTCGATTTCGGTCGCACTCGCGGTGCCAGCCGTGAGAGCGGTCAACGCAACGGCGCCGATGATGGAGCGGAATTTCATTTCTACCTCCTGTTGATGGTGTCAGAGGAGCTGGAGCTTCACCCTCCGGCTCCTCGTTTTTTTCTCGCCCCGTTGCGCCCTTCCCGTTCGGCGAAGCAAGGCGGGAAACCGGTCTATGGCACTTTTCCCTACTTCATGCCGGTCAATGTGATCCCTTCGATGAAGCGGCGCTGCGCCACAAGAAACGCGATGACGAGCGGCGCGATGATGACGGTTGCCGCGGCCATCAGCGGGCCGAATTCGAAACCGAATTCCTCGTTGCGGAACACGGAAATGCCGAGCGGCGGGGTGTAATACTCCCGGCTCGAAAGCACGATGAGCGGCCAGAAGTAATCGTTCCAGTGGGCGATCACCGAGAAGATTCCGAACGCCGTCAGCGCCGGCAGCGCCGTCGGCAGCATGACGCGCCAGACGATCCCGAGTTCGGATATACCGTCCATGCGCGCCGCGTCGACGAGGTCGTCCGGTACGGTCATAAAGAACTGGCGCATGAGGAAGATGCCGAAAACCGAAATGGTAAAGGGCACGATCAGCGCCGCATAAGAGTCGAGGATCCCGATCGAGTGGAACAGCACGTAGACGGGGATCGCTACCGCGTGTGGCGGAATGAGCAAACAGAAGAGCACCAGAGCGAACACCACATCGCGGCCCCACCAGCGCAACTTCGACAGGGCGTAGGCGCACGGCAGGGCGATGAGGATCTGAAGCAGAAAGATGGAGACGGTGACGATGACGCCGTTGAACATGTAGCGGGCAAGCGGCGTCGCGGTGAACGCCTCGGTATAATTCTCCACCGCATGCCACTCGCGCGGGATCGGCCACAAGGTTCCGTCGGCAATCTCCGACGGTGCCTTCAGCGATGTCGTGATCATCTGGTAGAACGGCGCGAGGATGATGATTGCACCGATCACGAGCACAAGCTGCTTGATGATTTCGCTCAGGTGAACGCGTCTCATTGGTAATGCAACTTTCGCTCGATCGCGAAGACCTTGACCAGGGTCAGCAGGAAGATGAAGGCGAGGAACACCATGGTCAGCGCCGAGGCGTAGGAGGACCGGAAGAACTCGAAGCCCTCCTGGTAGATCTGGTACACGAGCACCATGGAGGCGTTGTCCGGGCCGCCCTTCGTCAGCACGTGGACGGTATCGAAGACCTGAAAGGACCGGATCGCGGTGATGATGGCGACGAACATCGTCACCGGCGTCAGCAGAGGCCAGGTGACCAGCCAGAAACGATCCCAGGCCGAGCGCACGCCATCGACTTCCGCCGCGTTGTACAGCTCACGGGGAATCGATGTGAGACCCGCCATGAACAACACCATGTTGAACCCGAGGGCCTGCCAGATCGCAATCAGGCACAGCGCCGGCAGGGCGGTGTCGGGCTCCTGCAGCCAGCTCTTCGCCTCGACACCGAAAAAGCCGAGCACTTGAGAGACCATTCCGAACTTTGCGTTCAGCATGAACTCCCAGACGACGGCCATAGCGATCAGCGTGGACATGACGGGCAGGAAGTATATGGCGCGCCAGAGCGACCGCCCGACCGTCACGCTTTCAATCAGCAGGGCAGCGCCGAGGCCGAGGATGATCGATCCGGGAATAACGATGCCGACATAGATCAGCGTGTTGGTGATCGCCTTCCAGAAAATGTCGTCCTCGACCATTTCGTCATAGGTTGCCATGCCGACCCAGTTGAATTCGGCATCGCCGAGCGACCAATCGGTGAATGACAGCAGGAAGACGGCGATAACCGGCCCGATGAGCAACAGGAACATCAGGATGACGGCCGGAGCGGACAGGAGCGTCGCGATCAACTGGTAGCGGGCGCGCGCCCGTGCGGCAGACGTCGACACCCGCGCAGCCTCGTCAGCGTAGATGGCCTCAGGCGTTGACAAGCTGCTTCTCCATGAACTCTTCCGTCGGAACCCTGGTGCCGGCAGCGCTGAACAGCCGGACGGCACCCGGAGTGAAATCAATCTCGATGTCCTTTCCGACGTCCAGGCCGTGCCGCTCGATATGATCGAGGCGGATAATGGCCGGCCGGTCCATTGCCTCGTTGGCAAAGTGGACCATCAGTTCCGCACCGAGATTCTCGATGTGCGTCACCGTGCCGTTCAACAGGCCCTCACCCAGCGGCGCGAGGCGGAGGGCCTCCGGTCGCAGGCCGACCTGAGCCGGTCCCGTCTGAGCGTCGGAAACCATGCCGGTCGGCACCCCGTGCAGATCGACGCCCCCGTCCGAACGGATTTCACCATCGAAGACGTTGATCTTGGGCGAGCCGATGAACTCGGCTACGCGGATATCCTGAGGATCGTTGTAAACCTCGTCCGGCGAACCGACCTGGACCAACTCTCCATCCATCAACACGGCGATCCGGTCGGACATGGTCATCGCCTCCGCCTGATCGTGGGTCACATAGATGAAGGTTGCGCCGAGGCGCCGGTGGAGCTGGGCAATCTCGGTGCGCATATGAACCCGCAGCTTGGCGTCGAGGTTGGAGAGCGGCTCGTCCAGCAAAAACGCATGGGGCTCGCGCACGATGGCGCGGCCGACCGCGACGCGCTGGCGCTGCCCTCCCGAAAGCTGGCCCGGCCTGCGGTTCAGCAGGTGCTTCATGTCGAGCAGGGATGCAACCTCTTCGACATCGTCGCGAATGCTCTTCTCGGTTGCGCGCGCGCCCGGCAGCAGGTGGCGCAGCACCGGAAGGCGCTGAACGCTGTTCAGCCGGCCCATCCTGAGCGGCACAGCGATGTTGTCGAACACGCTGAGGTGCGGATAGAGCGCGTAGGACTGAAACACCATCGAGATGTTGCGCTCGCTCGGGCGCACCCCGTCGATCACATCCTCGTTGATACGGATTCGCCCGCTGCTCTGGTGTTCGAGCCCGGCGACAATGCGCAGGAGCGTGGACTTGCCACAGCCGGACGGACCGACCAGCGACACGAACTCGCCATCGGGAATATGTAGGCTGATGTCCTTCAGGACCTCGACCTTGCCGAATGACTTGCTGATGTTCTGAATATGAACGGATGACATGGGACCCTCGCGCTGGTGAAAAACAGCGTGAGTCGAAGTAGCAAGTTTCATTGACGGATTGATGAAGTGATATTAGTTCGTCTTATGCATCGAAAAGCCGGACTGGAGTGAGTCCATCCCCGAAGGCCCGATTTCCATGACGATACAATCACCTAACGAGCGCTCATGAATCCGACCCTCAAAGCCAGTCCTCACCAGATTGCCGCTTTCACCCACGCCGCGCGCGAGCGAAGCTTCTCGAAGGCCGCAGCGGTTCTTAACGTGACCCAACCCGCCGTCACGCAGCACGTGGCCAAGCTTGAGGAGATGATCGGCGCGCGCCTGTTCATCCGCCGTCGCTCCGGGCTCGAGCTGACCCGTGCGGCAAAGGAGCTCTTCGATATCTCCGACCGCATCCATGTGCTGGAACAATTGCTCGCCGAACGGATGCGGGACTATTCCGAACTCGACCGCGGTCAGCTCTCAATCGTCGCCAACGCGCCTTGCCCGGCAATGGGGCTTATCTCGGATTTCAAACGGCTGTATCCCGGCGTGCACGTCGACTTTTCCCTGGGCGTGTGGAACGACACCATGGCGCTGGTGAAGGAACGGGAAATCGACATCGGCATCATCACCGAGCCCGACGACGTCGACGGCATGCACAAGATCGAGATCGAAAAGACGCGGTACATCGCTCTTGTGCGCAAGAACCACGCGCTTGCCAAGAAGAAGTCGGTGTCCATGAAGGAACTGGCGCGCGAAAGCCTGATCCTTCCCGAACAGGGCTCACTGACCCGGCGCGTGTTCGAAGAACGCATGGACGAACTCGATCTGTGGCCGGCGTCTGTCACCACGGTCTCGGCCTTTCCCCTGTCAAAGGAAGCGGTGCTGCACGGCGTTGGAGTCGCCATCATTCTGGAGGGTGCGTACTCGCCATCAAGCTGCTTAACCTCAATACCGATTCGCGATTGGAACCAGACGTTCCGAACTTACATTGTCTGCCCCTCGGACAAGAAGGAACTGAGACTGGTGCGCAGCTTTCTTGAGCTGTCATCGGTCGAAAGGTTGTAAACACCCAGCAATCGCAAAGCTGTCTGATATGCATCTCGCTGGTTTTTTGCTCCGCCGCACTCACGTGTCTTATAATGTCTGTGATCGTTGGAGGACGTCATATGAGCTCAACACCCGCCCGCAAGCCCCGTGGAAAGGGACAGCCCGCACGGGCCGATGCAGGCACACGCCCGAAGGACGCCTTGATTGCGGATGCGCCCGCCGGTGCCGGCAGCATCTTCAAGGCGCTCCGCATTCTTGAGTGCATCGTCGAGACGTCAGACCCGGTATCGGTCGCCGAGCTCGCGACGACGCTCGGAATTTCAAAACCGACAACCCATCGCATCGCGACCTTCCTGGAGGACTTCGGCTACCTTGAGCGCGAGTCCGCCGGTCGCCGCTTCATAGAAAGCCAGCGCCTTATTGATTTGTCGCTCAACGTGCTGTTCGCAGCCGCGCAACGCCCCAACCGGCACGGCATTCTGGAATGGGTCGTCGAACAGACGGGCGAGACGTGCAACCTGGGCATCATGAACCACAGCGAGCTCGTCTATCTCGACCGCGTCGAAGCGGAATGGCCGCTCGGATTGCGATTCGAGCCTGGAAGCCGGGTTCCGCTGCATTGCACCGCCATCGGCAAGCTGTTTCTCAGCATGCAGTCGGACGAGGGCCTGGACACGCTGCTCAAGACCCTGCGTCTCACGAAATATACCGATGCGACGTTAACCGATGCGGATAACCTGCGGGCGAACCTCGCCAACATCCGCAAGGCAGGCGTCAGCATCGACAACCAGGAGTTCATGTACGGCGTCGTCTGCATTGCCGTGCCGGTGTTCGATCCGACAGGGCGCATGCGCGCCGGTCTGGCGATTTCCGCGCCTGAGGCCCGGGTGAGCGCGGAACGCGCCCCGGACTACGCGCCGGTGCTGCGGGCAGCCGCGGCCCGCATGCAGGCCGCGATGTTCACGTCCGTCGGAGACGAAGAGACCCAATCGGGCGAACTGCTGCAAATGCGCTGAGGCTTTGCCAACCGCCCTTGATCCTCACTTCAGGATGGCGGCCACCAACGTGGCTGCTGCGATGAGCGCCAGCATGGTCAGCGAGACGCGGCGATGCATCCGTTGCCCGTACGCGTGATAGAACCGCGACCCGACGTAGATCGATGCGAAATAGATCGGGGCCGAGACGATGCCGACGATCAGTACGCGCGGGGTCAGCAGGCCGTACGCCCACATGATCGGCAGTCCGATGACGATCAGCGCGCCCATCATGGCGATGATATTGGCGCGGGTCGTATCGGTCACGTCGTCGCGCGCCATCAGGACCGCAACGATCGCCGGCCCGCCGACACCCGTCGACCCGTGAATCAGACCACCCGCGGTTCCCGCGCCCAGCGATACCGGCAGCCGCGTCGGTCCGGTGTAGCGCCAGTTCGTCGCCAGCAAGCAGACCATCAGCAGAACCATGACGGAGATCACCACGCGCATGATGTCCGGGTTGATGGTCACCAGCGCCAGCACGCCCAGCGGAATCGCCACGACCAGAGCCAGAATCATCGGTACAACGGTCGGACGGTCCGCATGCCGTACCGCCGTCGGCAAAAGCTGCAAAACGCCGGGGAGTTCCATGATGGTGTGCATGGGCACGCCCTCGCGCGGCGTGAAAATGATGCTGAGGACGGGGACGATCACCAGCGCCGCGCCGAACCCCGTAAAGCCGCGCAGAACCCCGCCGAGCGCCACGACCGCAAGCGCCAGGACCATCCGGAAATCGAGCAACCCCATCTCGTGCCATGTGGAGGGGTCGAAATACGCGCTCATGTTAGCCGTGCCTCGATCCATTGTGCAGCGGCAATCAGGCGTCGGTCATGGCCCGGACGGGCCGCGACCTGCAGCCCGAGCGGCAGGCCCGCAGGTCCCTTTCCGCAAGGCAGGCTGATCGACGGTAATCCGAGCAACGTCCAGGCCCGGCTCATGAGCGGGTCGCCGGTTCCCTCCTTGATCGGCGGCGCCTCGGCGAGCGTACTCGGCGCCAACAAAACATCGGCGCCGGCAAAGAGATCCTCAAGCGCCTGCAGCGCATGATTGCGTTCCCTCACGGCATGCTCGTACCGGTCCGGTCCGATGGCCAACCCCTCTTCAATGAGATCGGAAATCTGCGGGCTGAGGCGTTTGCGGCAATGCAACCACTCCGATGAGAACTCCCGGGCCGCCTCGAATGCGAGCATTGTATTCTGCGCAGAACTCAGCGGCTTGAACGGTTCGGGCGCGGCATCGTCGAGGACGTTCGCGCCCGCCGACCGCAATCCGGAGACCGCGCCTTCAAAAGCCTTAAGCGCTTCCGGCGAAACCTGATCCCAGTCAGGTGTGCGGGCAATGCGTAGCGAGGGACTGTCGGTCCGGGCCTCCCCGTTCCAGTCGGTACGTCCCGCCATGACACCGGCGATCAGCGCCGCGTCGGATACGCTCCGGGCGAAGACACCCGCCGTATCGAGCGATCCGGCCAATGGCTTGACCCCGGCCAGGGAAATCCGTCCGAAGCTGGGCTTGAAGCCGACAACGCCGCAGTAGGACGCCGGCCGCATGGTGGAGGCGACGGTCTGGGAGCCGATCGCCAGCGGCATCATGAAGTCGGCGACACCGGCCGCCGACCCGCTGGACGATCCGCCGGGCGTGCGCGATATGTCATGCGGATTGCATGTCTTCCCGGCCTTCCAGTATGCGAACTCGGTTGTGACGGTCTTGCCGAGAATGACGGCGCCGGCGGCGCGGAGGCGGGCGACGGCGGCGGCGTCCCATGGGGGTCTGTTGCCGGTATAGATTTCAGATCCATAGCCGGTCGGCATGTCATACGTATCGTAGATGTCCTTGATGCCGACCGGGAGGCCATGCAGCTGGCCACGTACATCCTTGGGAAGCCCGTCAAGATGCTTCACCTGGGTGTCGATGAGGTCCCGGTCGAGAAACTGCCAGGCGCCAACCGCACGCTCGCGGTCGTCGATGCGCTCAAGGCAGGCGGCGGTCAGTTCCGCCGCCGTGATGTCCCCTCGCGCGATGGCCTGTGTGCCGGATTGCGCGTCCAGTTTATTGAGTTCCTGTTTTTCCACGTGCCCCCCTTAGACGAGTGTGCGCCCTCCATCGACGAAGATGGTTTGACCTGTGATGAACACGCCACCGGGGGCCATGAGCAGAATGACCGTCGCCAAAATATCCTCCGGTCTGCACAGACGCCCCATGGGAATCTGAGACAGCACTTGTGCCCGACGGTCCGGATCGGACAGCAATCTGTCGGTAAGCGGCGTCTCGGTCATCGCCTGTCCGATTGCATTCACGGTAATGCCCTCTGGAGCGAGCTCACGCGCGGCAACGCGAACCAGCTGCGAAAGACCTGCCTTCGACGCCGCGTAAGCCGCGTATTCCGGATTCGCCACGTGGCTCGACACCGACGCAAGATGAAGAATCCGCCCACCGCCAGCCTCCGACATGACGCGGGCTGCCGCCCGGGTGAGAAGGAACGGCGCGGTCAGATTGATGGACACCGAGTCCGCGAAATCGTCGCGCGTCATGTCCGTGATCGGCGCGGTGCGGAAAACCCCTGCTGCATTGATCAGCCCGTCGAGACGGCCATGTGTATCGACGACATTTTTCAGTGTCTCTTCAACCGCAGTCTCGTTGCAGATGTCGAGATGCGCGGTGGTCGGCTTCGTCTGACCGGCAAGGCCTGATGCCAAACTCTCCAGTTTGTCCCGGTCGAGATCGGTGAGGCAGAGCGTGGCCCCACGCTCGCCAAGCGCTTTTGAAATTGCTAAACCAAGAGCGCCGGCAGCGCCGGTAACCAGCACGACTTTGCCGTTCATCTCAAAAAGCGGGTCTGGCTGCACGGCGTTCCGTACTCCTGCTAGTGCACAAATTTTGGTCTTCTGGCCGGGGTGGGCTTGACGAAGGCCATTTCGTATTATGATACTTTTTGTTCCAAAAATTCAAAGACCAGTTGGCATCGGTGATGTATCATCGATCTGTTGCCTCTGAGACATAGCATCATAACCCGGTCTCACAGGTGTCCTTAAGGGAGGGAGTTAATGTCGATCTTTAAGTCAGTAAGCAAACTAGCCGCCGCCGGCGTTGTAGCCGTGACGGCCGCATATGGCAGCGCGACGGAGACGCGCGCGGCGGAGGCCGTGCCGGTCCTGTTGTGTCCGTTCGGATGCGGTCCAATTGCCGGCGACACGATCCTGATGAACCAGATGATCAAGGCAGGATCGGAAGTCATGCTGCTTCCGCAGGAAACCCCCGGCTACATGTATAACATCCGCGAGATGGGCCGGAACAAGAACAAATGGAAGCACTCGATCTTCTCGACGGAAGACACGCTGATCCAGGTTGCCTACGCCGGCGGTTCGCCGGAAATGAAGGAATTCCTGCCGGAGCCTGTGAAGATCCCGTGGAAGCTTCTCTACGGCGAAGCATGGTGGGGTCAGGGCAAATTCCTCGTGACCTTCGATTGTGACCTCAAATCCATGGCCGATCTCAAGGGCAAGCGGATTTCGCTCGGCCTGCGCGGCCAGTCCGACTGGGGCGTGTTTTCACGACTGTTCCTTGAGCACGGATTCGGCGTCACGCCTGACAATGCCGACATCCGGCACATGACACCTGGTCAGCTCACCCAACAGCTGATCGACGGCGCCACCGACGCTGCGGTTACACCGATCGGCGCCGAGCCGAGCCTGAAGAATTTCATCATCCCGGGTCCGGTCCGCCAGCTCGAAGCCACCGGCAAGAAGATGTGCTATCTCGGCGTAACGAAGGAGGATGTCGACAAGCTCAACAAGAAATTCGGCGCAACATGGCAGCATGTCGAACTGCCGGCGAACACGCTGCCGCATCAGGACAAGCCGCTCGGCATCGGCTTCAACAAGGGCTTCAAGGCGGCTCACGAGTCCTTCGACGCGGATCGCGCCTACAAGATCGTCAAGGCTGTCGCCAAGATCGGCCCGCAGATGAAAGAGCTGCACGCCCTCTGGCGCATCTGGTCGCCGGAATTGATGACATGCGGTCTCTCCGATGAGAACACGCATCCGGGCGCCATCAAGGCCTACAAGGAACTCGGCTGGTGGGACAAGCGCAAGGCTTGCGAGCCGATGACCTATCCAAAAGGCTGAGAGTTGCTGATACTGTAAAACCTCCCGGGCCGGCTCTCACGCCGGCCCGGATTATGTGCCGGGAACAAATTCAGCGTCAGAACTGATGCCGGCGCGTTGGCGAGAGAACGGCGGGGGGAAGCCACTCATGTCAGGCTGGAAAAGACTCAGAATTGCGGTCGATATACCGTTTCTCATCATCGGTGCCTCGCTCACCGTGTATATCGGCTTTGCCGCTTTCGGCTTCGTCAAGAACTCTTCCGAGCACTATTCGAACTTCATTCTGGGCATCTGCCTGATGACCGGCCTGCTCGCAATCCGGAACCTGTGCGACGAAAAACTCGGCGGCAAGAACATGATGTCCGAGACCGGCGAGGACATGCATACCAGGCCGTATTTCTGGCCGCGATTTGCTTTCGCCCTGACGGCGTTCGTCATGAGCGCCATCGCCATGGCGTATGTCCGCTACAACGCGGTTCACCTCGAGACCACCCAGCCATTCTTTACGGACACCGACATGATCTTCGGCTGGTTGATGACGATCTCGATCCTGGCGCTCACGCTGATTCACTGGGGCCCGTTGCTGACGTCCGTCATCTGTATTGCGATCGCGTATTTCTTCTTCGGTCACATGATCGAGAACCCCCTGTTCATCACCCCGAAATACGACCCGAAATTCGTGATGAACTATATCGGCCTCGGAACCAATCAGGGGTTCTATTATCTGGCCCAGGTCGCGGCGGATGCGATCTACTTTCTGATCATCTACGCGGCCATCCTGCTTGGCGTCGGCATGCTCAAAATGGTGCTCGAGGTCGGCAAGGTCACCGGGAGCCGCATGTCCGGCGGCGCGGCCGGTCCCGCCCTCATCGGATCCGGCATCGTCGCATCGATTATGGGTCAGGCGGTGTCGAACGTCGTGCTGACGGGGCGGCTGACAATCCCGATGATGCGCAAATACGGCTATCGGGGATCAATGGCCGGCGCCATTGAAGCGACGGCTTCGACCGCGGGGCAAATCATGCCGCCGATCCTCGGGCTCGCAGCATTCATCATCGCCTCGTTCCTGAACCGGCCGTATATCGACGTCGCGCTCTCGGCCATGATCCCGGGCCTGCTCTATCTCGTCGGTGTCGCCATCGCCGTCGCCGTCTACGCCAAACGCCATCATCTGCCGAAGCTGGCCGAAAAGGCCGACATGGATATGATCAAGCGGCTTCTGCCGACCTTCGTCATTTCGTTCGGCGTCGTGCTGTGGCTTTTGCTCGGTTACCGCTCGCCCGCCATTGCCGGCCTGTGGGGCATCATTCTGGCGCTGGCGCTGTGTTTCTTTCAGGGCAAGTACAGGCCGACCAAGAAGGCGCTGTATGAAGCGGTCGAGGAAGGCTTCTATCTCGTCGCCGTTCTTTCGCTTCTGCTGATCGCCATCGGTCCGCTCGGACAGGTCATGCTCACCACCAACCTCTCCGGGCGTCTCGGGTCGGTGCTGGTGCAGTATCTGCCAGATTCGCAGTTGTTGCTGCTGATCGGCGCGATGTGTGTCTCGCTCGTGCTCGGCATGGGTCTGCCGACGCCGGTCGCCTACATCATCGTGGCGCTGGCGCTGGTACCGTTCATGCAGCAGATCGGTGTGCCGCCCCTGCAGGCGCATTTCTTCGTCTTCTACTTCGCGGTGTTCTCGACGCTCACGCCACCTGTAGCGGTCAGTGTGCTCGCGGCGGGGAAACTCGCCAACGCGACGTTTTTAGGCACGGCGGCAGACGCCATGAAAATCGCCGCGACGACGTTCATTATTCCGTTCGCTTTCGTCTATTCGCCGGCTCTGATGTCGTTCCCCAATCTTACCTGGGCGGTCGTGCCTGCGATCCTGGAGGTGATGGCCATTCAGCTCACCGTCTCCGTTGCGGCATACGGCTATCTCATGCGCGTCCTTCACAGGTGGGAACGCTGGGTGTTTTTCGTGGCCGCCTTGTGCGGGTTCTTTGCGATGACACTTGGCGATATCTACTGGCACGCATCGCTCATCGGGATCGTCATTGTGATGACCGGCTGGCTCTATACGACGCGGACCCGGAAAGTCGCGGCGCCGGAGGCTGCGGAGTAGGCGTTCGGGTGGAGGTTAGGCGGGGTCAGACCCGCATGCGGAACAGCAGTTGATCGAACTCGATGGTGGCGCCGTCTTCGTGTATGATTTCGGCGATCGTTCCGTCCTCCGGCGCCTCAACCGCTGTGAATAGTTTCATCACCTCGATCAGGCACAGCGTGTCGCCCTTCTTGACCTGCGTCCCCTCTTCCACGAAGGACGGTTCGTCCGGCGACGGGCGCCGGTAAAACGTGCCGACCATTGGCGAACGCACATCGAGCAGGCCCGGATCGCCCGACGCTTCGGGCTCAGGCCGCGCGGTCTGCGCAGGTTCGTTCTGTTCGGCAGGTTCGTTCTGTTCGGCAGGTTCGGGACGTTTTGGAGGCGTGGGCACCACCTCCTGCTTTGCGATCACAGGAGATTGGCCACTTTCCTGCGGTGCTCCAGCGGTGTTGCGGCGGACGACCAGCCGTGTACCCTCAAGTTCCAGCACGACTTCGTCGCACTCGGAGGCGTCGATCAGTTTGAGGATTTCAGCAACTTCCTTGAAGGTCAGGGACACGGTTGTTTTTCCGTCTTTTTGTAGAGCGTCGTTACCATGCCGCTTGACAGGCCGTCACGCCACTCCGCACTATGCGATGCCCACATTATGAAATCAATTGTCTTATATTGTGGAATCCTAAAAAGGAAGACTCCGTAGGGAAAGACTGACATGGCTCGGACGATCAAGCTCATCGATGTGACGTTGCGCGACGCCCACCAGTGCATCTGGGCGACACGCATGACGACGGCGATGATGAAAGATATCGCACCACGGCTGGACCGGGCCGGGTTCGAAGCCATCGACCTTGTCGGCGGCGCCGTTTTCGACGTCTGTGTGCGGTATCTGCGCGAGGATCCGTGGGAGCGGATGCGCATTCTGAGCGAATGGGTTACCGAGACGCCCCTCATCATTCATACGCGCGGGCAAAGCCTGTTCACGTTCGAGTTCTTCGCCGACGATGTGGTTGAACTTGCGGCGGAACGCTTTGCCGCCAACGGGATGCGCTATCACACGCCATACGACGCGCTCAACGATATGCGCAATCTCGAGATCCCGATCCGCGCCGCAAAGTCCCACGGACTCTACGTTGTCGGCGGGCTTGTCTATACGCACAGCCCGGTTCACACCGACGAATACTATGCGCGCAAGGCGGCGGACCTTGTCGGGTATGGCGTCGACGCGATTTTCCTCAAGGATGCCAGCGGGCTCATGCTGCCCGAGCGGGTCGCCACCCTGGTCCCGGCAGTCAAGCAGGTCATCGGCGATATGCCGCTGCAGATCCATACCCACTGCAATTCGGGGCTTGCGCCTTATGTCGTCCTGCAGGCGGTCGAGCACGGCGTGGACGTCGTGCACACGGCAACGTCGACCCTCGCCCACGACGTCTCCCATTCCCCGACCGAACGTGTGACGGAGAACCTGCGGCGGCGGGGCTACGCGGTCGACATCGACCTTGAGCCCGTCGAAGAGGCCGCCGAACGCCTCGCCTACATCGCCGAACGGGAGGGCAAGCCGGTCGGCGCCCCGCGCGAGTATGACGAGTTCCATTATCATCACCAATGCGCCGGCGGCATGGTCTCGAACCTTCAGTATCAGCTTGAGACCATGGGCCTTGAGGGACGGCTGGAGGAAATCCTCGATGAGGCCGGCCACGTCCGCGCCGACCTCGGCTACCCGATCGTCGTCAGCCCGTTCGCACAGTACATCGTCACCCAGGCCGTCCTGAACGTCATGGGCAAGGATCAGGGTAAGGCGCGTTACGACAGCGTGCCGGACGAAGTGCGACTGTACGTCCGCGGCGGCTACGGGGAGATTGCCGGAGAGATCGACCCGAACCTCTATGACAAGATCACACGCGGCGCGGAACCGATAACCGAGCGTCCCGGCGCGCTGGTCGAGCCCGCGCTCGACCGGCTCCGCAAGACGCGCGGGCCGTTCGCCTCCGACGACGATCTGTTGCTGGCGGCCTTCTACGACGACACCCAGTATTCGGCGCTCAAGGAGGCCGGGCCCATCAAGACGGATTATCCGCTCATGGAAACGCCTCTGCTCACCCTTGTGAAAGAGCTCACGGAACGGCCCAGCATCAAGTCATTCCAGCTTTCCATGCAGGCGGCGGAGTGACCGCTGACGATCCTTAACGCTAAGCCAATACAGGCGGCAGCTCGGACAGTGACTTCATAATCGCTTTTGGTTCGCCGGGGAGGCGTTCGGGCGGCTGGTTGAAGCGATTGAGATGCGCGACCTGGAACCCGAAATCGGCAGCGCCCGCCGCATCCCACGCATTGGCCGAAACGAAGCAGATCTCTTCCTTCTGCACACCGAGCCGGTCCACGGCGATCTGATAGACACGTCCGTCCGGCTTGAAGATTCCGACATCCTCGACCGAAAGAACCTCATCCAGAAGCGGCTTGAGACCGGAGGCCTCTACGGCGGCCGCGAGCATCTTGTGGGAGCCGTTCGACAGGATGCCCGTCGCATACCCCGCCGCCTTGAGCTGCTCCAGGGTCGAGACCGCGTCCGGATAGGCGTCAAGCGTCATGTAGAGGTCCATCAGGCGCGCGCGGACGTCCGGATTCTCGATGTCATGCGCGGCGAGCGCATAGTCGAGGCCGTCGCCGGTGATCTGCCAGAAGTCGGTGTACCTGCCCATGAGGCTGCGCAGCCAGGTGTATTGGAGCTGCTTGCCGCGCCACATGTCGGACAAGGACTGCGCCTTGTCGCCAAGCTCGTTCGCAATTGCCGCAGTCGGCGCGTGGATGTCGAAGAGTGTGCCATACGCATCGAAAACGCACGCTTTCACGTTCGTGATTTCCGGCATGGGGCCACCTCCTCTCCGCGCGTGTTTCCCGTCCGGCAAAGGCTAGGAAAGCCGTTGCCTGAAGTGAACACGCCTTTTCGCAATAGCACCTGTTTTCGTCCGGAAGAGGCGTCCGCGCGTTACTCGTAACTGCGTTGATCGTCGATCACCTTGCCGTCGTTCGGTAGAGCTCCTGGTTCGACGATCTCAACCGTGCCGCGGACCTTGAGAATGCCCTGAAGCGACTCCTCGATTGCCGCCGCGTCGGCGTCGCCGGCCTCGACCTGAACCGTCATTTCGTCGCGGTCTTCGGCACGCGTTATGACAACACGCGCGCGCTGCACCTCGTCATGTTTCTCTACGAGGGCCGCGACCTGCTCCGGGCGCACAAACATGCCGCGTACCTTGGCCGTCTGGTCGGCCCGGCCCATCCAGCCCTGAATGCGCATATTGGTACGCCCGCACGGGCTCGCGCCCGGCATGACGGCGGACAGATCGCCGGTCGCAAACCGGATCAGCGGGTAGTCACGGCTGAAGCTCGTGACGATGACCTCGCCGACATCGCCATCCGGCACCGGGTTGCCGGTTCCGGGCGTGACGATTTCCACGAGCACGCCCTCATCGACGATCATACCCTCCATCGCCTCGGACTCGTATGCCACATTGCCGAAATCCGCCGTGGCGTAGCACTGCAGGCATGCGATGCCGCGGTCCCGGTAGTCCTGACGCAGGGAGGGAAACAAGGCGCCGCCGGACACCGCGGCTTTGGTTATCCGGGCAAGGTCGAGCCCCTGTTCCTCGGCGCTGTCGAGGATCACTTTCAGGAAATCCGGCGTGCCCGCATAGGTCGTGACGCCAATGGCCGCCGCGGCCTGCGCCTGCAGCTCGCTCTGCCCGGTCCCGGCAGGGACAACCGCTGCGCCCACCGCATGGGCGCCGTTTTCGAACATCATTCCGGCCGGCGTCAGGTGGTAGGAGAAACAATTCTGTACGATGTCTTCCGAGCCGATGCCGCAGGCGTGCAGGAACCGTCCGACCCGCCACCAGTCATGCGATGTCTGGCCCGGCTCGTAAATCGGACCCGGCGATTGAAAGATGTGGGCGTAATCGGAAACGGCGCCGACGCCGAACCCGCCAAATGGCGGTTGTTTCTTTTGCGCATCCTGAAGCGCTGATTTCCTTAGAACCGGCAGCTTCGCGAGGGCATCGCGGTCGGTGACCGCGGCGGCGTCGATCCCGTCGAGATGCGCGGCCATCGCCGGGGAGTTCGCCTGCGCATGAGTAATGAGCTCGGGCAATGCCTTCGCCAGATCGCTCGCACGCCGGTCCGCCGAGCGGGTTTCCAGGTCATCGTAATTTCGTGCCATGCCCTCGCCCCCTGGCGTCAGCTCAGCCAACGCTTGCGCCGCCGATAGGAGCGCACATTGCGGAACGACCTGCGCCCCTCCTCCGACATGCCGAGATAGAATTCCTTCACGTCGGGGTTCTCGCGCAGCTCGTCGGCGGGACCGTCCATGACCACACGCCCGTTCTCGAGAATGTAGCCATACTGCGCATATTTGAGCGCCATGTTCGTGTTCTGCTCGGCGAGCAGAACGCTCACCCCCTGTTCGCGGTTCAGCAGCTTCACGATCTCGAAGATCTCTTCCACGAGCTGCGGCGCAAGGCCCATGGACGGTTCGTCGAGCAGCATCATGGTCGGGCGCGACATCAGCGCACGGCCGATCGCCGTCATCTGCTGCTCACCACCGGAAATGTAACCGGCCAGCGAACTACGCCGTTCCTTCAGACGGGGGAAATAGCCGTAAACCAGTTCAAGGTCGTCCCTGATCTCCTTACGGGCGTTACCGCGTGTATAGGCTCCGGTCAGGAGGTTCTCCTCAACCGTGAGATGCTCGAAGCAGTGCCGCCCCTCCATGACCTGGATGCAGCCGCGCTTGACCAGGTCGTTGGTGGAGCGCGCATCGACGCGGTCGCCCTTGAAGATGATGCTGCCCTTGGTGACTTCGCCGCGTTCCGCATAGAGCAGATTGGAGATCGCCTTGAGCGTGGTCGACTTGCCTGCCCCGTTCGCACCGAGCAATGCGACGATGCCCCCTTGAGGCACCTCGAGCGAGACACCTTTCAGCACAAGGATGACGTGGTCGTAGATGACCTCGATATTGTTGACCGTGAGGATGGGCGGCGGCGTTTCCGCCGCCGCCTCCGGGCTCTGTTCAGTCTGAGCCATGTGTCGCCCTATTTGCAGTCGCGCGGAGTGATGTTGTTCTCCTTCGCGAACTTCTGCGAGTCCTCGTCAATGAGCGGCTGGATGACATCCATGTCCGGCTCATAGAAGTCGGACACGATCTTCCACTGCCTGCCGTCCCACTGCTGGACCGCCACCTTGCGCGGACCTTCGTGGTTCTCGCAGGTGATCTTGACCGGGATCGTCAGGCCTTCCGCACCAAGCTCCTTCAGCCGCGCTTCGTCGACATCGAGGGCTTCGTAGCCGTCGCGCATCATCGCGCCGGTCAGCTCCTTGGTGTTGTGGATTTCCATCGCCTTGCGGATCGCTTCGGACGCCCACATGGCGGCAACCAGGCCACGGTTGTAAAGCACCTCGCCGACGCGGTCCTTGAAAGCCGGATCGGTCGCCTTCCCGGCGTCGTAGACATGTTTGACGATGTCCTTGTGGACGGGAAAGTTCGATCCGGGCTGGTGGAACGCACCCGACAGATAGCCCTTGGCGGCTTCGCCGGCAGGCTTCACGTCGTTTTCCGAACCGGACCACCAAACGCCGATGAACCGGTCCATCGGGAACCGGATCGACGCCGCTTCCTTGATCGCCACCTGGTTCATGACGCCCCAGCCCCACATCAGGATCCAGTCAGGCTTTTCGCGGCGGATCTTCAGCCATGTGGCCTTCTGCTCCTGACCAGGATGGTCGACGGCGAGGCCCTGATAGGTGAAGCCGTGCTTCTTCGACAGCTCCTGAAGCGTGCGGATCGGCTCCTTGCCGTACGCTGAGTTGTGATAGACGAGATAGATCTTCTTGCCCTTGAGCTTGTCCATCCCGCCTTCCTGCTCGCCGATATATTTGACGAGTGCGGATGCCTGGCTCCAGTAGGTTGCCGGGAAGTTGAACACCCACTTGAAGACCTTGCCGTTGGCTGCGGACGTCCGGCCATAACCCATGGAGTGGATCGGAATCTTGTCCACGGACGCTTTGGGGATCAGCTGATAGGTGATGCCCGTCGAGAGCGGCTGATAGACCAGCGCACCGCTGCCTTCGTTCTTGGTCTTTTCGTAGCACTCAACGCCCTGCTTGGTGTTGTAGGCGGTCTCGCAGGGAACAACCTTGATCTTGACGCCGTTGATGCCGCCGTCGCGCTCGTTAAGCATGGTCCAGTAGTCGGTCCATCCGTTCGCGAACGGAATGCCGTTCGGGGCGTACGGTCCGGTCCGGTAATCCATCGACGGGATCGTCAGTTCATACGCACTCGCGGAACCTATCGCGAGTGGCATCGCGACAACCGCCGCAGCGGCCGTCACGATCCATTTACGCAACTTCATTTGCTTTCCTCCCTTAAAATGGTGCTCGAATGCGTTCCGGCACCTTGCCTTGAAGTCCGGTGTGACGGAGCCTTGGCTCAATCACGATTTCGCCTCCCCTGACCGCGAAAGCCGCGGGTTCCGTTAAATCCTGTCAATGCGGAAACGGCCAAAGCCTCATCTTCTCCTTGATGATCTGCCACAGGCGCGCAAGTCCGTGGGGCTCGACGATCAGGAAGAAGATGATCAGCACCCCGAACGTCGTGATCTCGACATGCTTCGCGAAGACGGCGGTAAAGCCGAACCAGTCGACCAGCACATTCTTCACCCCGATCGGCATCAGCACGATGAAGGCCGCGCCGAGGAACGACCCGAGCACGCTGCCCAGCCCGCCGATGATGATCATGAACAGCACCAGGAACGACTCGATAATGCCGAACGTCTCGCCGGACTCTGCCGCGCCGAGCCAGACGCTGAAGATCAGCGCACCGGCGACACCGATGAAGAACGAGGACACGGCAAACGCGCTGAGCTTGGTCGCGAAGGGGCGGATGCCGATCAGCTCCGCCGCGATGTCCATGTCGCGGATGGCCATCCAGCTGCGACCGATGCGCCCGCGCACCATGTTCTTCGCCGCGATCGCAAAGACGGTGACGATGCTCAGGATGAACAGATAGCGGACAACGATATCCGCCTTCTGTGTTGTGACCAGGAATCCGAGCGCCTCGCGCGGCGGAACGGTGATCTGCCCGGTCGCATTGTAGTTGTAGAACCACGGCACCTTGTAAAACAGCCAGATCAGGAAGAACTGCGCGGCCAGAGTCGCCACGGCCAGATAGAACCCCTTGATGCGCAGGGACGGCAGCCCGAACAGCAATCCGACAAGCGCGGTGATCGCGCCGGCGCCGAGCAGCACAAGGATCATGTCCAATTCCGGAAAGCCGGTCATGAGCTTGTAGGACGAATAAGCGCCCACGGCGAGAAAGCCACCGGTTCCGAGCGAGAGCTGTCCGCAATAGCCGGTCAGGATGTTCAGCCCGAGTGCGGCGAGCGAATAGGCCAGAAACGGAATGAACACCGCGTTCGCCCAGTAGTCGTCGATGACCAGCGGGACGCCGACGAAGCCGATGATGAGCATGAGCAACACGCCCCACCGGTCCTGAAGGATCGGGAATACAGCCTGGTCGGCGGCGTAGCCGGTCTTGAACTGTCCACTCTCGCGATAGAACATGCCGCCCTCCTACACCCGCTCGATGATCTTCTCACCGAACAGGCCCTGCGGCCTGAACAGCAGGAACACGAGCGCCAACACGTAGGCGAACCAGTTTTCGGTCGCGGTGAAGATGCCGGGGTCGATCTCGATCCAGCGTCCGAACAGGGCAACGATGACTTCCCCGCCGTAAACCTCCGCGAGCTTCTCGCCCACGCCGATGATCAGACCACCGACGATAGCGCCGGGAATGGACTCAAAACCGCCGAGGATCAGAACCGGAAGCGCCTTCAACGCGATCAGCGACAGCGAGAACTGTATGCCGGATTTCGCGCCCCACATGACGCCGGTCACGAGCGCGACGACACCGGCGACGGACCAGACGATGATCCAGATGGTGCGCAGCGAAATCCCGACCGACAGGGCCGCCTGGTGATCGTCCGCCACGGCGCGCAAAGCGCGGCCGATGCGCGTCTTCTGGAAGAAGATGGCGAGCACGATCACGAGCGCGCCGGCCACCCCGGCGGCGACCAGTTCGATCTTCTCGATATACAGGCCGTGTGAGTCGAGGAGCCAGTCCCATGCCCCCTGCGGCAGGCCAAGATCGATGACCTTTACGTCGGAGCCCCAGATGATGTCACCCGCGCCTTCAAGAACGTAGGCCAGGCCGACCATCGACATGAACAGGATGATCTGATCCTGGTTGACGAGATGGCGCAGGATGAACCGTTCCACGAGCACGGCGATCAGGACCATCACAAGAATGGTGGCCGGGATCGCCGCCCAGGCCGGCATCGCGAGCGCCGGGTTGTCGACATGGGTGAAAGGCGTGGTGCCGCTCAACAAACCCACCAGCGTGAGTGCCGCGAACAGCGCGAGCACGCCCTGCGCGAAGTTGAACACGCCGGATGCCTTGAAGATGAGCACGAAACCAAGCGCGACCAGCGAGTACATCACACCGGCGAGAAGCCCGCTGATGACGGTTTCTAAAAAGAACAGCATGCGTTTCCTCCCATTGGCGCGCCTGCCGGTTTTCCGCGCCCGCGCGCGCCTTTCGTCTCAGTCGTGTGCCACCCCCAGATAGGCGTCGATCACATCCTGGTTTTTCTGCACCTCGTCCGGCGTGCCGTCGGCGATCAGCTCGCCATGGTCCAGCACCACCACGCGGTCGGACAGGTCCATCACCACACCCATGTCGTGCTCGATGAGCGCGATGGTGGTGCCGAATTCCTCGTTGATGTCGATGATGAACCGCGACATGTCCTCTTTCTCCTCGACGTTCATGCCGGCCATCGGCTCGTCGAGCAGAAGCAGCTCCGGTTCCATTGCCAGTGCCCGGCCGAGCTCCACGCGCTTCTGCAGCCCGTAGGGGAGCTTGCCGACCGGCATGCGGCGGATGTGCTGGATTTCGAGGAAATCGATGATCGTCTCGACGAACTTGCGGTTCTCGATTTCCTCCATTTTCGCTGGCCCCTCGTAGAGGATCTGCCAGAAGATGTTCTTCTTCATCTTCAGCGAACGGCCGGTCATGATGTTGTCGAGCGTCGTCATGCCCTTGAACAGCGCGACGTTCTGGAACGTGCGCGCGATTCCCTGCGTCGCGGCGATGTGGGGCCGCATGTCGCGGCGTTCCTCGCCCTTGAACGTGATCGTGCCTTCCTGGGGATGATAGAAACCGTTGATGACGTTCAGCATCGAGGTCTTCCCGGCGCCGTTCGGGCCGATGATCGCGCGGATTTCTCCGTGACGGATATTGAACGACGTGTTGTGGATGGCGGTCACGCCGCCGAACCGCAGCGTGATGTTCTTGACCTCCATCTGCACGTCTCCGATGGTACGGTGATCTTCGGTGATGGTGGGTTTGGTCATCACGTTCATTCCGCCGCCATCCTTTCCGCACCGACGACCCTGGCATCGCGGATTTCAAGCGTCGCCGCGATGCGGCCCTTGCGGCCGTCCTCGTAGGTCACTTCTGTATCCGCGAACACGGTTTCCGACCCGTCGTAGAGAGCCTCGATGAGATCGGTGTACTTCTCTTCGATCGGCCGCCGGCGCACCTTCTGCGTGCGCGTCAGTTCCCCGTCGTCGGCGTCGAGCTGCTTGTGCAGGACGAGGAAACGATGGATCTGGCAGGCCGACAGCATCTCGTCGCGCGCGACGCTCTCGTTCACCTCCTCCACATGCCCCTGGATCATGGCCAGGACCTGCTCGTGGCCGGCCAGTTCCTGATAGGACCCGTAGGTGATGTTATTGCGTTCGGCCCAGTTTCCGACCGCGGTCAGATCGATGTTGATGAAGGCACAGCACCGGTCGCGGCCATCGCCGAACACCACGGCTTCCAAGATGTTCGGATAGAATTTGAGTTTGTTCTCGACATATTTGGGCGCGAACATCGAGCCATCGCGCATCTTGCCCACATCCTTGGCGCGATCGATGATGCGCAGGTGGCCCGTGGACGGCTCGATGAAGCCGGCATCCCCGGTGGCGACCCAGCCTTCCTTGTCCTTGGTCTCCGCCGTGCTCTTCTTGTTCTTGAAGTAGACCTGGAACACGCCCGGCGACCGGTAGAAGACCTCGCCATTGTCGTCGATCCTGATCTCGACGCCCGGCGACGGGACACCGACCGTATCCGCACGCACCTCGCCGTCGGGCTGTTGCGTGACGAAGACAGCCGCCTCGGTCTGCCCGTAAAGCTGCTTCAGGTTGATGCCGAGAGACCGGTAAAACTCGAAGATCTCCGGCCCGATCGCCTCACCCGCCGTATAGCCGACACGCACCCGCGAGATGCCCAGCGTATTCTTCAGCGGCCCGTATATGAGAATGCTCCCCAAGAGGTATTTCACCCGCGCCCACGGTCCAACCGGCTTGCCGTCAAGGATCGCGCCGCCGACCGCGCGCGCGTGATCCATGAAGTATTTGTACAGGCGTTGTTTGAGGGGGCTCGCATCCTCCATGCGGATCGCCACGCTGGTGATCAGTCCCTCATAAAAGCGCGGCGGCGCAAAGAAATAGGTGGGCCCGATCTCCCGCATGTCCTGATGCATGGTTTCCGGACTTTCGGGGCAGGACACGCAGAAGCCGGTCCAGTATGACTGCCCGATGGAGAAGATGAAGTCGCCGACCCACGCCATGGGCAGATAGGCGAGCACGCTGTCCTTGGACGACAGATGGTCGAACTCGGATGAGGTCTTGGCGGTGGCGATGATGTTGTAGTTCGACAGAACCACGCCCTTGGGCCGGCCCGTCGTACCGGATGTATAGAGAATGATGCAGGTGTCGTCGCCGTTCGCCGTCTCCTTGCGCCGGTCCAGTTCCTCGCGCAACGTCGGCTTCTTGGGGCCGCGGATCGCATCGGCCTGATCCACGCCGAGCTTCTGCACATCCGTATAGGGATGCATGGAGGTGTGATCGTATTTGCGGAGCCCGCGCGGGTCGAGATAGACGATCTGTTTCAGACTTGGCGTCTTGCCGCTCATCTCCAGGAGTTTGTCCACCTGCTCCTGGTCTTCGACCACGGCAAATCGCGCGCCGCAGTGCTTCAGCACATACGCCATCTCCTCGGCCACGCTGTCCTGATAGAGCGGAACCGGAATAGCACCGCAGGCCTGGCTCGCGACCATGGCCCAATAAAGATGCGGGCGGTTGTTGCCGATGATCGCGACGTGGTCGCCTTCCCGAAGACCGAGCTCGATCATGCCCAGGGCCAGTTGGTCGACCTCGTCGCGGACCTGTGCCCACGTCCAACTCTGCCAGATGCCGAACTCCTTTTCGCGGCATGCGGCGGCGTCGCCGAATTCACGCGCGTTCCGGTCCAGCAATTTCGGAATCGTATCCAGCCCGTCCGGCAGGACGATCTCGGTCGTCAAAACGTGTTCCTCCCTTATGCACGGCGTCTCGCCGGCGCTGGTCCGCAAATCCGCCACTTTGCCAACGTCCGAAATTCGGACCGGCGGAGTTTGCGTTCCCTATTGGTGTTTGAACTTCGGCGGGCGCTTCTCAATGAAGGCCGCCATGCCCTCCTTCTGATCTTCCGTTGCAAACAGAGGCTGAAAAATTCGGCGCTCGAACAGCAGCCCCTCGGCGAGGGTCGTCTCCTGAGCCCGGTTGATTGCCTCCTTCGCGGCAAAAACCGAAGGACGCGAGAAACCCGCGATCTCGGCTGCCGCCTTCATCGTCACTTTCATCAGTTCGTCGGCGGGAACGACGCGCGCGACCAGACCGCTGCGCTCTGCTTCGTCCGCGTCCATCATCCGCCCGGTGAGAATGAGATCCATTGCCTTGGCCTTGCCGACGGCATGCGTGAGCCGCTGCGTGCCGCCGATCCCAGGAATGACGGCGAGCTTGATTTCGGGCTGACCGAACTTCGCCGTGTCGGCGGCAAAGATCATGTCGCAGATCATGGCAAGCTCACAGCCGCCGCCGAGCGCGTAGCCGCTGACCGCCGCGATCGTCGGCAACCGGCAGGCCGCGATGTCGTTGAAACGGGCGAAATGCTCGGTGAGGTACATATCCATGTAGCTCTTGTCCGACATCTCCTTGATGTCCGCGCCCGCCGCAAAGGCCTTCTCGGACCCGGTGATGACGATGCAGCCGGTGTCCGGGTCTTCGGACAGTTGCTCGACATGGTCGGTCAACGCCGTCATCAGTTCGCCGTTCAGCGCGTTCAGCGCTTCGGGACGGTTCAGTGTCAGGACGGCGACCCGTCCCTCCTTTTTCAACAGGACTGTGTCGCTCATGATGCAAGGGCCTTTCGGCTGTTTGACTGGATGTATTCGATGATGCCGGAGAAATCCGCACCGCCCTTTCCGGCTTCGACCATGGCGGCATACAAGTCCGTGGCGTGACGGCCCAGCGGGGTCGCCGCGTCACAATCATCAGCCGCCTGTTGCGAGAGACCAAGGTCCTTCAGCATCAGCGCGGCGGCAAAGCCGGGTTTGTACGCGTTGTCCGCCGGGCTCTGCGGACCGACGCCCGGCACCGGGCAATATGTGTTCACAGACCAGCAGGAGCCGGACGATGTTGAAACGACGTCGAACAGGGCCGCCTGGGAGAGACCGAGCTTTTCGGCCAGCGCGAAAGCCTCGCAGGCGCCGATCATCGAGACGCCCAGCAGCATGTTGTTGCAGATTTTGGCGGCCTGACCGGCGCCGCCCTCGCCGCAGTGCACGCCGCGGTTGCCCATGATGTCGAACAGCGGTTCGCCCTTTTCGAAGGCCGCATCGGAGCCTCCGACCATGAAGGTCAAACTGCCGGCTTCCGCGCCGACCACACCGCCCGAGACGGGCGCATCGAGACATAGGATGCCGGCAGCATCCCCCTGTTCATGTACCTTGCGTGCGGTTGCCACGTCGATGGTCGAGCAGTCGATCAGAAGTGCGCCCTTTTCCATTGCGCCCAGCACCTCTGCCGCCACGGCTTCGACGATAGGACCATCGGGCAGCATCAGTATGACAGTGTCGGCGTTGCGCGCGGCGTCGGCGTTGCTCTCGGCAATCTGCAGGCCCTTTTCGCGCGCCGCCCCACGGGCGCCGTCGCTCACATCGAACCCACGCACCTCATGGCCGGCGTTCTGCAGGTTGAGCGCCATGGGGATGCCCATATTGCCAAGGCCGATAAAGCCGATGCTCGCCATTGCTCCCTCCCTCACGCGGCCTTCCATTCTGCTTCGCCGAGCGGTGCGAGCGCATCCTCGACCATGGTCGCAGTCACCTCTTCCAGCGTCTCGGGCTTCCAGTTCGGCGTCTTGTCCTTGTCGATCACCATGGCGCGAATGCCCTCGAGAAACTCATGTCCCGCGATCGCGCGGTAGGCAAAGTTGTATTCAAGGGACAGGCACGCCTCTAGCGTCTTGAGCTCACGCGCCTTATGAATGGCGGCGAATGTCGCCGCGACCGCGAATGGTGAGTTCCTCGCGATCATGTTGCCCGTTTTCTCGGCCCAGTCGTCCCCATCGGCCGCCATTCGCTTCAGCTCGTGGACACAGCCTAGCGCATCGGGCCGCGAAAAGGCCTGCGTGATCTTGTCCTGCAACGCCTCGAGTTTTCCGTCGGGTGCCGTCTCGGCGACACCGGAAACGGCGTCATCCGGAGATGTGCCGTTTGTCAGGGCGGCAACGAGGTCCGGCAACCGCTCGCTCGGCACATAATCGTCCGCGAAACCGGCGAAGATGGCATCGGCAGCGTTCATGCGTGCGCCTGTCAGCCCCAGATACAGGCCGGTTTCGCCCGGCGCACGGGACAACAGGTACGTGCCCCCGACATCGGGGATGAAGCCGATCGAGGTTTCCGGCATGGCCATCATCGACTTTTCGGTGACGATGCGATGTGAGCCGTGCGCCGACACACCGACGCCGCCACCCATGGTGATGCCGTTCTTGAGCGCGATGTAGGGTTTTGGGTACGTGCTGATCAGCGCGTTCATGCGGTACTCGTCGCGCCAGAACCTGCGTCCCGGCTCCGGACTCTTCAGCCCGGAATGGTAGAGAAGCTGAATGTCGCCGCCCGCGCAGAACGACCGGTCGCCGGTCGCCAGGATCAGCACCGCGTCGATCGCCGGATCGTCGCGCCAGTCGATAAGCGCCTGTTCGATGCCGAGGACCATCTCATGGGTAAGCGCATTCAGCGCCTCGGGACGGTTGAGGCAGAGACGGCCAATCCGCCCCTCGGTCGAGACCAGCAGATCGTTGTCTGTCATATGCGCGCCTCATCAAGCATGTGGCGCGCCACGATCACGCGCATGATTTCGTTGGTGCCTTCGAGGATCTGATGCACGCGCAGATCGCGCACCAGTTTCTCAAGGCCGAACTCCGTCAGATAGCCGTATCCGCCGTGAAGCTGTAGCGCATCGTTCACAACCTTGAAGCCGGTGTCGGTGACGAAGCGCTTGGCCATGGCGCAGTACTTGGTGGCGTCCGGTGCCTTCTGATCGAACTTCCAGGCAGCATGGCGCAGGAACGTCCGCGCGGCCTGCAATTCGGTTTCCATGTCGGCCAGCCGGAACTGCAGCGCCTGCAGGTCGGCGAGCGATTTGCCGAAAGCCTTGCGCTCCTGCACGTAACGCGTGGCCTTGTCGAGGGCGGACTGGGCCGCGCCCAGGGAGCATGCGGCGATGTTCAGCCGTCCGCCATCGAGCCCCATCATCGCGTATTTGAACCCGGCGCCCTCTTCGCCCAGCATGTTCGTCGCAGGGACCCTGCAATCGTCGAACTGCACTTCCGCCGTGGGTTGCGCATTCCAGCCCATCTTGCGTTCGTTGGCCCCGAAGGACAGGCCTTCGGTTCCCTTTTCGACGAGAACGGCGGATATACCCTTCGGGCTGTCGTCTCCGGTGCGCACCATCACGATGTACAGGTCGGAAAATCCGCCACCGCTGATGAAGGCCTTGGAGCCGTTGAGAACCAGTTCGTTGCCCTCAGGCCGCGCCGTGGTGCGCAACGCCGCCGCATCGGACCCGGAGCCCGGCTCGGTCAGGCAGTAACTGGACGTCACCTCCATGGCGCAGAGTTTCGGGACCCACCGCGCGCGCTGATCGTCAGACCCGAAGCTGTCGATCATCCACGCACACATATTGTGGATCGAGAGAAACGCCGCGATCGACGGGCAGCCATAGGACAGCCCCTCGAAAATCAGCGTGGCATCGAGACGCGTGAGATCGGATCCACCGTGCGCTTCACCGACATAAGCACCGGCCATGCCGAGCCCGGCCGTTTCGCGCAACACGTTGACCGGCATGGTGTGGGTCTGGTCCCATTCGATGGCATGCGGCGCCAGTCGGTCCTCGCCAAAGGCGCGCGCCATGTCGAAGATGGCTGTTTGCTCCTCTGTCAGCGCAAAGTCCATCGGCGGTCCCCACCCGTTCAGCCACACTCCTAGTTCATCGTCGGGAGGACGAAGCTTGCACCGTCCTTGATGCCGGAGGGCCAGCGCGAAGTCATGGTCTTCGTCCGCGTGTAGAAACGGATCGAGTCCGGCCCATGCTGGTTGAGATCGCCGAACACCGAACGCTTCCAGCCGCCGAAGGTGTGATAGGCCACCGGAACCGGGATCGGCACGTTCACGCCGACCATGCCGACCTCGACACGGCTGGTGAAATCTCGCGCCGCGTCGCCGTCCTGGGTGAAGATGGCGACGCCGTTGCCGTACTCGTGTTCGTTTGCGAGGCGCAGCCCCTCCTCGTAGGACTTGGCGCGGACCACGGACAGAACCGGACCGAAAATCTCTTCCTTGTAGATCTTCATGTCCTCGGTCACGCCGTCGAACAGGCATCCGCCCATATAGAAACCGTTCTCATAGCCCTGCATCTTGAAATCGCGCCCGTCGACGAGGAGCTTGGCGCCCTCGTCGATACCGGTCTGCACATAACCCTTGACCCGATCCAGCGCTTCCGCCGTCACAAGCGGTCCGAAGTCGGCGCTCGGGTCCGTCGACGGCCCGATCTTGAGGGATTCAACGCGCGGGATGAGTTTCTCAACGAGCCTGTCGGCGGTTTCCTCACCCACCGGCACGGCCACCGAAATCGCCATGCAACGCTCGCCCGCCGAACCGTATCCGGCCCCGACCAGGGCATCGACCGCCTGGTCCATATTGGCGTCCGGCATCACGATCATATGGTTCTTGGCGCCGCCGAAACACTGAACGCGTTTTCCGTGCGCGCAACCGGTCGTGTAGATGTACTCCGCAATCGGCGTCGACCCGACGAAACCGATGGCCATGACATCGGGGTGCTCCAGCAAGGCGTCGACCGCTTCCTTGTCGCCGTTGACCACATTGAAGATGCCGGGCGGCAGTCCTGCCTCGATGAACAGCTCGGCCAGCCGCATCGGCACACCGGGGTCGCGCTCGGAGGGTTTGAGAATAAACGCATTGCCGCATGCCATCGCCGGTCCCGCCTTCCACAGCGGGATCATCGCCGGGAAGTTGAACGGCGTGATGCCGGCCACCACACCGAGTGGCTGGCGGACCGAATAGACATCGATGCCGGGGCCTGCGCCTTCGGTGTACTCGCCCTTGATCAGATGCGGGATACCGATCGCGAACTCGATGACCTCAAGACCGCGCTGAATGTCGCCGCGCGCATCCTCGACCGTCTTTCCGTGCTCCCTGGCCAGCAGATCGGCGAGTTCGTCATACTCGCGATGGACGAGTTCGATGAACTTCATCAGGACGCGCGCGCGCCGTTGCGGGTTCATCGCCGCCCATTCGGGCTGAGCCGCCTTGGCGTTCGCCACCGCGGCCTTCACTTCATCGACGTTGGCCAGAGACACCTTGGCCTGGACCTCGCCGGTCATGGGCATGAACACGTCGCCTTCGCGTCCGCTCTTGCCTGCAACCGCCTCGCCATTGATGAAATGACCGATCTGTCTCATGCCGCGCCTCCTCCCGATACTGTCGCTCTACACACTTGAGACTTTGAGTGCTTGCCTTCTGCGGGCAGCCTCACAAATTTACTATAGCAAGGAGCCCCGCAGGATTCACTGGATTGAATTGCCCATTGATTGTGCAAAAATGCCCAGTCCAAAATTTTTGATTGTGGAAGAATGAGCTGGGACGATTACCGCTTCTTTTTGAGCGTCGCACGCACCGGGCAACTGAGCCTCGCGGGCAAACAGTTGGGCGTGGACCATACGACCGTGGCGCGGCGCATCAAGTCGCTGGAGGATTTTCTCAACGCCAAACTGTTCGACCGGTCGCCGCGCGGCTATGCGCTGACACGGGCCGGCGAACGCCTGCTGCCTACAGCGGAGAGCATCGAGAAGAACGCGGCGCACGCGCTGGACAATATCGGTGGCCAGCAGGAGAAGCTCGCCGGGCGTATCCGCATCGGCGTGCCCGAAGGCGTCGGCGCATTCATTGTCTCGAAGGCGGCCCAGGAGCTGTGCGAAAAGTACCCCAAGCTGCGCGTGGAGATGGTCGCCCTGCCGCAGCGGTTCTCCCTGTCGAAACGCGAGGTGGATTTCGCGATAAACGTGTCGACGCCGGGGTCGGGCCGGCTGAAAGTACAGAAGATCTCCGACTACACGCTGCATCTTTACGGAACACGGGCTTATCTTGCCAGCCAGCCCCCGGTTCGCGAGATCGCCGATCTCAAACGCCTGCGCGGCATCGCCTACATTCCCGATCTGATCTTCGACAAGCAGCTCGACTACATCCCGCTGGTAGATCCCGACCTGGTGCCGCATCTCACCAGCACCAGCGTACACGTTCAGCTCCATGCCGTGTTGAACGACGGCGGCGTGTGCATCCTTCACGACTTCATGGCGGAACGATACGACAATCTCGTCAGGGTTCTGGAGAAGGACGTCGCCTTCACCCGCACCTTCTGGCTGATCGTTCACGAGGATTACGCCTCGATCGAGCGCATCCGCGTGTGCTCGTCATGGATCGTGAAACGCATGCGCGAAATGCTGAAGTAAGGCGCGCCGTCAGGCGGCCTTGACCGCTTCGAGAACGGAGACATAGTTCGCCACCGCGGCGCCGCCCATATTGTAGATGCCGGCACGGTCGGCCTTGGGCAACTGCATGTCGCCGGCCTCACCGGCAAGCTGCATGGCGGAAATCACGTGCATGGAGACGCCCGTTGCGCCGATCGGATGGCCCTTTGCCTTGAGGCCACCGGACACGTTGACCGGGAGCTTGCCGTCCACCTCAGTCAACCCGTCAGCGATGACACGTGCGCCTTCGCCCGGTCCCGCCAACCCCATCGCTTCGTATTCGATCAACTCGGCGATTGTGAAACAGTCATGGGTCTCCGCGAACGAGAGATCATCGAGCGTAACTCCCGCCTGGGACAGTGCCCGGCTCCATGCTTCGCCGCAGCCTTCGAACTTCAGGATGTCCCGCTTCGACATGGGCAGGAAGTCCTGTGCGTGACCCACGCCACGAAAAGCAACCGCCTTGGGGCGCCCCAGAGCCGTCTGGAAATCCGTCAGCACCAGCGCCGCCGCACCATCCGAAACAAGCGAACAGTCTGTGCGTTTCAGCGGGCCGGCCACTTTCGGGTTCTTCTCGCTCTCGGTCCGGCAGAATTCGAACCCCAGATCCTTGCGCATTTGCGCGTAAAGGTTGTTCACGCCGTTGCGGTGGTTCTTGGCGGCGATCATGGCCAGGGCGTCGGACTGGTCCCCATATGCCTGGAAGTAGGATTGCGCGATGTTTCCGAACACGCCGGCGAAACCGGCGGGCGTCTCGCTGTCCTCCGGCAGATAAGAGGCCTTGAGCAAATTCTCGCCGATTTCGGGGCCCGGCGTCGTCGTCATCTGTTCCACACCGACAACCAGCACCATGCGCGCCTGCTTCGCGGCGATGGACTTCAAACCCTGATGCACTGCCGCGGAGCCCGTGGCGCAGGCATTCTCGACACGCGTTGCCGGCTTGAAGCGCAAATCGTCCGATGCCTGAAGCGTCAACGCCGCCGTAAAATCCTGCCTGGAGAACCCCGCATTGAAGTGACCAAGGACGATCTCGTCGATATCCACCGCCTCGACGCCCGCATCGCGAATGGCGCCCTGCGCAACCTGCGTGATCAGGCTCTCGACCGTCTCGCCTTCCGATTTGCCGAACCTGGTGTGGGCCCAGCCAACAATTGCGGCGGTCATGTCCTCTCTCCATCTCTGCAAACTTGTCGTGAAGCTCTCATAGAGCGAAGGATGGTCCGGAATCAACAATGACGGGACCTCTACCTCAACCGGCGAAATGCGAGCCAAATGCTCAAAAGCTCCGTAAATCCAATCGCCAATCGCGCTTGATCTCTTTGATGGCAAAGGTCCACAATTCGCCCATGAACCTGTTCTTGCACAGAAAACTGCGGTTCCGTGACCCGTTTCACCTCACCCGGTCACGCGCGCCGCGAAGAGGCGCGTGATGGATACGCCTTCCCAAACGCCCGGCAAATCTCAAACGGAAGGTCTTCTTCCTGCCGTGCGGCAATTCACCGAATCCTATATCGCGCCAAAGGCGGCGGAATGGGAGCGGGACGGCGCAGTTCCGCGTCGCGCGTTCGAGGATGCCGCAAAGGCGGGCCTGAAAGGTGTGCTGGTGCCCAAGGACCTCGGCGGCTGCGGGCTCGGCTTCACCGAAGCGCTGGAAGTGCTCGAAACACTAGCAAGTGCCAATGCCGCCTTCGCGTTCGCGCTCTGGGTGCACAACAACGCCACCAACACCGTCGCGCGCGTCGGATCGGCGTTTCAAAAGGACGCCTATCTCACCGACATGTTGAAGGGCACGCATATCGGCGCGTTTTGTCTTACCGAGCCGGAAGCAGGCAGCGATGCTGCGGCCATCGCAACCCACGCCAGGCGGCATGACGACGGATGGATCCTGAACGGCACGAAATCGTGGGTGACAAATGGCGTGCAGGCCGACGTCCTGCTCGTCTTTGCCCAGACGGACCCCGGCGCCGGCGTTCTCGGAATCGCAGCGTTCCTCGTTCCCGCCGACCGGCCAGGCGCCAACCGCTCACCCGCATACGACCTTCCGGGCGCCGCTTCGTTCGGCCTGAACGACATCGTCTTCGAAGATTGCAGACTGTCCGAGGACGATCTGCTGTTGCCGCCGGGGGAAGGGTTTCGGGCGGCGATGGCCGGCATCAACCAGGCGCGGACCTTCGTGGGCGCGCTGTGCTGCGGAATGCTCGGATCAAGCCTCGAAACAGCCCTCAAATATGCCGCGTCCCGCCGCGCATTCGGGAAATCGACACTGGCCTTTCAGGGCGTGCAGCTGCCGCTTGCCGACATCGCGACCGATCTGGAGGCCGCACGGCTTCTGACGCGCCACGCGGCCGAAGCGCTCGATCGTGGCGAGACAGCCATCACGCCGGCGGCGCACGCGAAGAAGTTCGCCAGCCGCGCCGCATTCGATGGCGTCTCCGCCTGCATGCAGGCCATGGGCGCGGCGGGCCTGCGCGATACCTACCCGCTCTCCCGCCATCTCGTGGCGGCGAAGATGACGCACTTTCTGGACGGCACGACCGAAATCCAGAACGTGGTCATCGCCCGGGCGCTGATGGCGCAGCACGGCATCAAGCTTGAATGAGCAAGGAGTCTGGCCCGACCGACTTGCGGCTCGATCTGCGGATCGATGACGCCAGTGAACGTCACGCCGAGGCGTGCGTGCTGGCGGACACGCCGATGTTTAGGTCCGCGCACGCAGTTCGTTGCGGATCAACTTACCGGTTGCCGTCAGCGGCAACTCGTCGACGAACTCTATCTCGCGGGGATATTCGTGCGCGGCCAGCCGGTCTCTCACCCATTTCTGGATTTCGCGCTCCAGATCGGGGGACGGGTTCACGCCATCCTCCAGAAGAATGAAGGCCTTGACGATTTCCGTGCGGTCCGCGTCGGGTTTGCCGACGACGCCCGCCATCCTCACCGCGGCGTGACCGATCAGGCAGTCCTCGATCTCGCCGGGTCCGATCCGGTACCCCGATGACGTGATGACGTCGTCGTCGCGTCCGACGAAACGGATCCAACCATCCGCGTCACGCATGCCCGTATCGCCGGTCAGCAACCAGTCGCCTGCAAACTTATCCCGTGTGGCGTCGGGGTTATCCCAATATTCGAGGAACATCACCGGATCGGGCCGTTTGACCGCAACATGCCCGTGCTCGCCATCGCCAAGCCGGCGTCCGTCATCTGAAACGATTGCGACATCGTGCCCGGGGACAGCCCGTCCCATGATGCCGGGCCGTGGCGGCATGAGCGCGGCGCACGAGGACACGATCATGTTGCACTCGGTCTGACCGTAAAACTCGTTGATCGTCACCCCCAGAACGTCGCGTCCCCATTTGAGCAGTTCGGAGCCGAGCGTTTCTCCGCCGCTCGCGACGGTCCGCATGTCGAGGGACCAGCGCTCCGCCGCATCCGGAACCGAGCGCATCATCTTGAGTGCCGTGGGGGGAAGAAACGCGTTGCGCACGCCGTGATCCTGGATCAGTTGGAACGCTGCCTTCCCGGTGAACTTCTCGAACCGCCGTGCGACAACCGGCACACCGTGATGCAGCGCCGGAAGCAGCACATCGAGCAGTCCGCCGATCCACGCCCAGTCGGCCGGTGTCCAGATTTTGTCGCCCGGTTGCGGGAACAGGTCATGGCTCATTTCCACGCCCGGCAGGTGACCGAGCAGGACCCGGTGGGCATGCAAGGCCCCCTTCGGCGGTCCGGTCGTTCCGGATGTATAGATCAGGAGAGCGGGATCATCGGCACGGGTCTCAACCGGTGTGAACGCGTCCGCTTGCCCGTGCGTCCCGGCGTGCAGATCGTGCGTGCCGTCGGACTGTCCATCGACCGTGAACACGGTCTCCAGATCGGGGAGCCTCGATCTGATGGTTCGCAGCTTTCGCGCGCCTTCCGTATCGGTGATGACCATGCGGGCGCCGGAGTTCGCCAGACGGTATTCGAGCGCCTCGGGACCGAACAGGGTGAAAAGCGGCACCGCAATGGCGCCGGTCTTGTAGACGGCAATATGCGCAACGGCTGTTTCGGGCCGTTGCGGCAGGAGAAGTCCCACCCTGTCGCCGCAGGCGAGACCGCTTGCAGCAAGCAGGTTGGCAAGCCGGTTCGATTGCGCCCGTAGCGCGCCGAACGTGAAGTCGGATGTCAGCCCATCCTCGTCAACAAAGGTAAGCGCCAGATGGTCGGGCTTCTTCTCCGCCCAACGGTCACAGACATCTTGGCCGATATTGTAGAATTCCGGGATATCCCAGCTGAAGCGCGCAACAAGTTCGTCGTAGGTCTTTGCGTCAGGAAGCATGTTTGTTTATCCCAAGGGCTCGACTAGGATGCCGCGATCATCCGGAACGGGGAACGGCGCATGTTCGACAAGGTAATGGATTTCGCCCTCGGAGAGGAGATCGACGCGGTTCGCGAAACCACCCGGCGTTGGGCTGCGGAACGGCTCGCCCCGCGGGCTGAAGAGATCGACGCAAGCAATACGTTCGCGCGCGACCTGTGGCCGGAACTGGGAGAGCTCGGGCTGCTCGGCGTCACCGCCGACCCGGACTATGGCGGATCGGGCATGGGGTATCTCGCCCACGTCGTCGCCATGGAAGAGATCAGCCGGGCATCCGCCTCGATCGGCCTGTCCTACGGCGCGCATTCCAATCTGTGCGTCAACCAGATCAGCCGGCACGGCACGGAGGAGCAGAAGAAGAAGTTCCTCCCCAAGCTGTGTGCCGGTGAGCATGTCGGCGCGCTCGCCATGTCGGAGCCGGGTTCGGGTTCGGACGTGGTGTCGATGAAAACCCGGGCCGAGAGGCGCAACGACGTCTACCTGCTGAACGGTTCCAAGATGTGGATAACCAACGGTCCTGACGCGGAAACGCTGGTGGTGTACGCCAAGACCGATCCGGACGCCGGGTCCCGCGGCATCACCACATTCCTGATCGAGCGCGGGATGAAGGGGTTCTCGACCGCCCAGAAGCTCGACAAGCTCGGCATGCGCGGCTCCAACACCTGCGAGCTCGTGTTCGAAGACTGCGAAGTGCCGTATGAGAACGTTCTCGGCGAAGAAGGGTCCGGCGTCGAGGTACTGATGTCGGGCCTCGACTATGAGCGCGTCGTCCTGGCGGCAGGCCCGCTCGGGATCATGGCAGCCTGCCTGGATGCGGTCGTGCCCTATGTGCATGAGCGTGAACAGTTCGGCCGGCCGATCGGCACGTTCCAGCTTATGCAGGCCAAGATCGCTGACATGTATGTGACGCTGAATTCCTGCCGCGCCTACGTCTATGCGGTCGCAGCAGCCTGTGACCGTGGCGAGACCACGCGCAAGGATGCCGCGGGCTGCATCCTGCTGGCGGCGGAAAAAGCCACGCAGATGGCGCTCGAGGCGATCCAGTGCCTCGGCGGCAATGGCTACATCAACGAATATCCCACCGGACGGTTGCTGCGCGACGCCAAACTCTACGAGATCGGCGCCGGCACATCCGAAATCCGGCGCATGCTGATCGGCCGGGAGCTGTTCGAGGAGACCGCATAAAATGGCCGTTCTGACATCGTCGATCACGGTCGGTTCCGAAACGTTCAAAAAGAACGCGGAAGCGCATCGGGCAGCACTGGACGAAGTACGCCGGTCAGCGGAAACCGCGCTCAACGGCGGCGGCGACAAGGCGCGGGCACGGCACACCTCGCGCGGCAAGCTGCTCCCCCGGGACCGGATCGCAAAACTGCTTGATCCGGGTGCGACCTTTCTCGAGGTCGGACTGTTCGCGGCACACGGGATGTATGACGGGGCGTCTCCGTCCGCTGGCCTGATCACAGGGATTGGCCGCGTCGCCGACACCGACGTCATGATCGTCTGCAACGACGCGACCGTAAAGGGCGGCACCTACTACCCGATGACCGTCAAGAAACATCTGCGCGCGCAGGAGATTGCCGAGCAGAACCGTCTGCCATGCATCTATCTGGTCGATTCCGGCGGCGCCAACCTGCCCAATCAGGACGAGGTGTTCCCCGATCGCGACCACTTCGGTCGTATTTTCTACAATCAGGCGAACATGTCGGCGCAGGGAATAGCTCAGATCTCCGCGGTCCTCGGATCGTGCACCGCCGGCGGGGCCTATGTGCCCGCCATGTCGGACGAGACCATCATCGTCAAGGACCAGGGCACGATCTTCCTGGCCGGACCGCCCCTCGTCAAAGCCGCCACCGGAGAAGTTGTCGGCGCGGAGGAACTCGGCGGCAGCGACGTCCACACCCGCCTCTCAGGCGTCGCTGATCACAGGGCCGACGACGATGCCCATGCGCTTCAGCTCACCCGGCAGGCCGTCGCCAATCTGAACCGGACGCCACGCGCGCATGACGACGCGTCGAGTTTTGAGGAACCGCTCTACAGTCCGGACGAGATCCCGGGCATCGTTCCCGCGGACCGCAAGATGACTTACGACGTGCGGGAGATCATCGCGCGGCTCGTCGACGGGTCACGGTTCGACGAGTTCAAGAAGCGCTACGGCACCACGCTCGTCACAGGGTTCGCCCATATCAAGGGCATGCTCGTCGGGATCATCGCCAACAACGGCATTCTGTTTTCCGAGAGTGCGCTCAAGGGCACGCATTTCGTTCAGCTCTGCTCGCAACGCCGCATCCCGCTCATCTTTCTGCAGAACGTGGCCGGGTTCATGGTCGGGCAGCGGTTCGAAGCGGGCGGCATCGCCAAGGACGGCGCCAAGCTTGTGAGCGCCGTCGCCACGACGCAGGTCCCCAAGCTCACGGTGATCATCGGCGGTTCGTTCGGTGCCGGCAATTACGGCATGTGCGGACGCGCCTATTCGCCCCGCTTTCTCTGGACCTGGCCGAACGCGCGTATCTCCGTCATGGGCGGGGCGCAGGCAGCCGGCGTGCTGGCAACCGTCAAACGCGACGGTATCGAGCGCGACGGCGGCACCTGGTCGCAGGACGAGGAAGCGGCGTTCAAGCAACCCATCATCAATCAGTTCGAAACGCAGGGCCATCCCTTATACGCCTCCGCGAGACTGTGGGACGACGGCATCATCGACCCACGCAAGACGCGGGACATACTCGCCCAAAGCCTTGCCGTGACGCGAAATGCGCCAATTCCGGACACGCGCTTCGGCCTGTTCAGGATGTAACAATCGCGTCCCGGACTTGATGGCTGGAGGCGTTCAGGCCGATAAAAAACCGGCCTTTCATGCGGTTCTGTTTGACCGTTCAAAGCTATAAAGCTATATAGTTTTAAAGACCAACGCGCTGATCGCAAGATCACAGGGAGGGCGCGGACGCGTGAGTGAGAGCCTACAGGTGGCTTCCATTGTTCGGCGATTCTCGCAGTCGTCGTCCGGCCGTGAGGCGCGCGGTCCGAAGTATCTCCGACTTTCCGAAGTTGTGCTCGATGCGATCGAATCCGGTGAATTCAAGCCGGGATCGCAGATACCGGGCGAGCGGAATCTGAGCGCCGTCCTGCCCATCAGCCTGGGAACCATCCAGAAGGCCATGAGCGACCTTGTCGACCAGGGCGTCCTCGTCCGTCGCGCGGGGAAAGGCACGTTCGTCTCGGGAACCGTCGACGTCATCAACGACCAAAAGGTCGAGAAACGCGACCTGGTCCATTTCCGTTTTCGCGCCGAGGCGGGAGGCCCGCTTCTGCCGGTCTATCTGCAGGTGGAGTCGATCGAGGTGGTCCAGCGTGCCCGAAACGGCGCCCGGCGCCCCTGGGAACGGTTTCACGACGGCACCGGATCATTTGTCCGCATCGACCGCATCTTGACGGTGTCCAACCTGTTCAAGGGCTTTTGCCGGTTCTATCTGCCGATCGAGCATTACGGGTCTCTGCTCGACCGATCCCATGAGGAACTGAGCGGCGTCACCCTGCGCGAATTCCTGAACAAGACCTACAACATGCCGACGCTTCGCTTCGAGCACGAGATCCTGACCGAGAAGCTGCCCGGGAACGCCTGCCGCAGGATGGGCATCGAGAAAGGTTCCTACGGCACGGTCTGGCACATTTTCGGGCGGACCTACCGCAACGCCCCGGCCTCCTATCAACTTGTGTATCTGCCGGCAGGGCACCGGCCCATCGAATTGCTGGAGAAACTCGAATGACCGGATCCGAAAAACGCGAACCCTTTGCTCTGGTCCCGCTTCCACCCATGCGGAGCCGGTCGAAACCGCGCACAACGGGCCTCACCATGATGATGGACTGGGGTCTGCCCATCGGCCAGCAGCGCGACTGGCTCGGCCTGCTCGGACCGCATGTTGACCTTGCGAAATTCGTCGTCGGCACGGCGCGGCTGTACGACGAACCGTACCTGGAGGAGAAGATCGCGCTGTACAAGGAGCACGATGTTCATGGCTTCATCGGCGGGCAGTTCCTCGAATATGTGTATGCGACACAAGGCGTAGCGGGCGCCACGCCGTTCTTTGAGGAAGCGAAGCGGCTCGGCTTCGAGGCGATCGAGGTTTCCGACAATGTGGTTCCACTCGACGCGGCAACGCGTCAGACGCTTATACGCAAGGCGGTCGATTGCGGGCTGGAGGTGCATGGCGAGGTCGGGTCGAAGAGCGACGAAACGAGCGCAGCCGTCCTGATTGAAGAAGCGAACCAGTGCTTCGACGCCGGCGCCAATGTGGTCCTCGTCGAGGGCGCGGAACTGCTGATCGACGGCGAGCCCAACGGCAAACTGATCGCCGGACTGCGCGAGGGTCTCGATGCGTCGCGCGTGATTTTCGAGCTGATCGGGCCGTGGATCGCCGGCACGCATCACTGCGATGTCTACCAGCTCAAGAAGTTCCTGATCGAGGAGTTCGGTCCGGACGTCAATCTGGCGAACGTAATGCCGGAACACGTGTTCGAAACCGAGGCATTGCGTGTGGGACTGAGTGTTACCGGCCCCGGCCAGTTGGCGCAGGCGGCGGAGTAAGAGGTCGGTCATGCGTGGACCGGAGAATGGAATTGAAAGGGCTTTGATGCGGCTTGTTTGAAACCTGTGCAGTGCTGAACCCGCAAAACCAAGAACTGGGCGAGACTGCTCTTAGCGTAGAAAGGGAGGAGTACCTAAAGTGAAAAAATCAGTTCTGAAGCGCCATGTAAGGGTTCTGGCGGCCAGCGCCGCCATTGTGGGTATGAGCGTTGCGTCGACCACCGGCGCGGTCGCGGAAACCAACGAGGTCCGGTTTGCACAGCAGTTCGGACTTCTGTACCTGCCGATGCACGTTGTCGTCGACAAGAAGCTGGTTCAGAGGTGTGCGAACGATAAGGGCCTCGGTGAGGTCAAGGTCACGATGCACCGTTTCAGCGGCGGCGCAGCCGTAAACCAGGCGCTGCTGTCCGGCAATGTTGACTTTGCCGCGGGTGGCATTGGCCCGCTGCTCAAGCTCTGGGACAAGACCAAGGGCCGTCTCAATGTCAGGGCCATGACGACCCTGTCGGCGATGCCGCTGAAGCTCAACACCAACGACGACCGGGTCAAAAAGCTCGAAGACTATGTCGGGTTGACGGACCACAAGATCGCAACGCCATCGGTGAAAGTCTCCATTCAGGCCGTGGTCCTGCAGATGGCCGCGAAGAAGAAGTGGGGCGCGGATAACGCCTTCAAGCTCGATCCGATGACCGTATCAATGAAGCATCCGTCCGCCATGGCGGCGCTTCTTGCCGGCGGACAGGCGGTGAAGAGCCACTTCGCCACGCTGCCGACTTCGTTCGCCGAATTGCAGAGCGACAAGATCCACAACGTCCTGACCTCCTATGACGTGCTTGGCGGGCGCCACTCGACCGTCGCCATGTACAACAAGGAAGAATGGATGAAGGCGAACCCGAAGATGTACGAGTGCGTCTGGACGTCCTACCGGGAAGCCATCAATTGGATCAACGACAACAAGAAAGAGGCAGCCGCCCTCTTCCACCGCTTCACCAAGTCCAAACTCAAGCTCGAAGACATCGAGAAGATGGTCGGTGACGAGAAAGAGATGCTCTACTCGCTGACGCCCGAGCGCACCATGGAGTTCGCGAAGTTCATGCACTCCATCGGCGCCATCGAGAACATGCCGGCGAGTTGGAAGGACTACTACTGGGACAACAACTACGATCAGAATGGCAGCTGATTGATGGATGCGAAAACTGACTCCGTGGCGGACGACACGTCCGCCACGGGCACTCCAAACCCAATTCTCGAGGTCGGCGGGGTCACGCTCCAGTACAAGACCAAGGAGCATCTGATCACCGCCACATACCGCGTCAGCTTCGACGTGTTCCCGGCGGACAGGTTCGTGCTTCTGGGGCCGTCCGGCTGCGGCAAGTCGACCTTGCTCAAGGGCATTGCCGGCTACATGAAGCCGGTTGAGGGCCACATTCGCCTCAAGGGTCGCGAGATCTCCGATCCCGGCCCCGACCGCGTCATGGTGTTCCAGGAGTTCGACCAGCTCCTGCCGTGGAAGACCGTGAAGCAGAACATCACGTTCGCGCTGCGCAACGGCGGCAAGACGACGAACGCCGCGGAAGCCAACGAGATCGCCATGGAGTACATCCACAAGGTAAAGCTCACCGGCTTCGAAGACACATTCCCCCATATGCTCTCCGGCGGCATGAAACAGCGCGTGGCGATCGCGCGAGGCATGGCCATGGAGCCCGATGTCCTCCTGATGGACGAGCCGTTCGCTGCGCTGGACGCGCTCACGCGCCTGCAGATGCAGAAGGAACTGCTGCAGCTCTGGGAAGACACGCATTTCACCGTGCTGTTCGTCACCCACTCTATCGAGGAAGCTCTGATCGTCGGCAGCCGCATTCTCGTGCTGTCGCCGCACCCGGGACAGGTGAAGGCGGAACTGAACGCCCACGAACTCAATCACGAAAACGTCGGAACGAAAGTGTTCGCACGCGTGCAGCAACGCATTCACGACATGCTGTTTGCCGACCGCATTCTGGAAGACGAGATTCTCGGCGAGGAACTCGATCAATGACGAGCGCGCCAAGCATCCATGTCCGCCCGGAATTCGAAGCGGACGAGATCGGCAAGGCCGCCACGGGCGACGTCGCACGCAAACTGACCCTGTGGGAGCGCATCTCCGACATGAGCTCCGTGCGCAAGCTCACGATCCTGGTGATCCTGCTTGCGATCTGGGAGCTCTACACGAACTGGGCTGAGGTCTCCGAGCTCATTCTTCCGCAATTCAGCTCGACGGCCGAGGCGCTGTTCGACGGGGTTTTCAACGAGCAGCTTCTGATCATGGTGTGGAATTCCCTCACCGTGCTCGTGATCGGTTACATCATCGGCCTTATCATCGCGACCATATTGACGACCGCCGCCACCATGACGCGGTTCGGCAGCGATATCCTGAGCACGCTGACGGCGATGCTCAATCCCCTGCCCGCCATCGCATTGCTGCCGCTCGCGCTGTTGTGGTTCGGGCTCGGTGCCGACGCCATCATTTTCACGCTTCTGCATTCGGTGATCTGGCCGGTCGCACTGAACGCGCATGTGGGTTTCATGAGCGTCAGCGAAACGCAACGCATGGTCGGCCGAAACTACGGCCTGCGCGGCCTCGTCTATGTCGCCAAGCTGCTCATACCGGCGGCGTTCCCGCAGATTCTGATGGGCATGAAGATCGGCTGGGCCTATGCGTGGCGCACCCTCATTGCCGCTGAACTGGTGTTCGGCGGTTCGATTTCGGACACGTCGGAGGGCGCCTCCGGCGGGCTTGGATGGTTCGTCTTCTCCAATCAGATGGACCTGCGTATCGCCCACGTCTTTGCCGGATTGTTCACGGTCATTCTCGTGGGCGTCATTGTCGAGAACCTCATCTTCAACAACATCGAGAACCGGACGGTTCGCCGTTGGGGGATGCAGTCACGATGAGCACGAACGTCTCCAAAAAAACCGCGTCCCTGCCGGAACTCGTCATCCGACCCGAATTCGAGGTCTCCGACCTGCAGCAGGCGCAAACCGGCGAAGTCGCCATTACACTGTCATGGTTCGAACGCATCTGGAACATCGACGCGGTCCGCAAGGCGGTCATTCTGCTGGCGTTGGTTTCCGTCTGGCAGGCCTACACGGTGGGCTTCGATGTTGAACCGTTGATGCTGCCGAGCTTCTCCGACTCCTTCATGACGCTCTACAACGCGCTGTTCCATGGGACTCTGATCCACAACATCTGGTTCTCCATAAAGGTCCTCATCATCGGTTACGGCGCCGGACTGTTCCTCGCCGCGATCCTGATCCTTTGGGCGACCGCGTTTCGCTTCGGCAGCGATTTCATCGCCATGGCGACCGCCATGTTCAATCCCCTGCCGGCGATCGCTCTGCTTCCGCTCGCCATGCTGTGGTTCGGTTTGGGAACCGGGAGCCTCGTCTTCGTCCTGATCCATTCGGTTCTTTGGGCGGTTGCGCTGAGCACGCACTCAGGCTTCGAGGGCGTGAGCCAGACCCTGCGCATGATCGGACGAAATTACGGCCTATGGGGCATCGGGTATGTCTGGAAGATCCTGGTTCCGGCCGCCCTGCCATCGATCCTCGCGGGCATGAAGATCGGCTGGGCATTCGCATGGCGCACCCTGATCGGGGCCGAACTGGTGTTCGGCGCATCGTCCGGCAGCGGTGGCCTTGGTTGGTACATCTTTGAGTCCAGTCAGAACCTCGAGACAGACGGCGTCTTCGCCGGCCTGTTCATGGTGATCCTGATTGGCTTTGTGGTTGAGAATGTAGTGTTCCGGAACATCGAGACGAAGACCGTCATCCGATGGGGAATGCAGAGATAGGAGGTTGAGATGACATTGTCCGTCACCAGAATAGGCAAGACGTTCGTCGGCGAGGTCGCCGGTATCGATCTGTCGAAACCGCTGGATGCCGACACGGTCCAGCAGATCAAGCAGGCCTGGTGGGACCATTCGATCCTGGTTTTCCGGGATCAGGACCTAACCCAGGAACAGCACGTCGCCTTTTCGCAGAACTTCGGCGAGTTGCAGGGCCACACGGTCAAGGACTGGCTGCTGCCGACGCATCCGGAAATCCTCGTGCTTTCCAACCGCGGGCGCGGCGGCGTCAAGCCGCTGGAGAACGGCGGCGCCTACTGGCACAGCGACATCACGTATGAAGCGGTTCCGCCCATGGGCTCGATCCTCCATGGTCTCACCGTCCCGCCCGAGGGCGGCGACACGCTCTATGCGGACATGTACGCGGCATATGAAGCTCTTGATGACCAGACCAAAGCCCTCGTCGACGATGCCGTCGCCATCCACAACTACAAGCACCGCTACATGCTGATGGCAGAAGGCGGCAAACGCCCCGACCCCACTGAACAGCAACTGGCCGAATGGGTCGACGTTGAGCATCCGGTCGTTCTCCGGCATCCGGATTCGGGCCGCAAGGCCCTGTTCGTAAACGAGGGCTTCACCGTCAGCATCAAGGGCCTCGGCAAAGACGAGAGCAATGCCCTGCTGGCGCGGCTGTACGAGCATTCCGTCCGGCCTGATTTTGTCTATGCGCACGCGTGGAGACCGCACGACATTGTCATGTGGGACAATCGCTGCACCATGCACAGCGCAACGCCTTATGACGCGGAATCGTACGAACGCACCATGCATCGCACGACCATCAAGGGAACGCCGTTTCAGCATCAGGCGGCGGCCTGACGCGCCCCGATCCACCAGCGAAGCGGCAGGGTTCATCAACGGAGGCCGGGCGGCGTGCTGCCCTCATGTTTTGGCGGCATGCTGACAATCGGCCTGTGAGCGAGGGAGAGTAACGTGGAGGGCAGCAAGGTTCTGCTTGCAGGAAACCTTTCGGACAACATTCCCGCGGAGCTTGCGGGGCACGCGACCATAGAGCCGTCCGGCGAGTTCGAGGCGGGCTCCTATACCACCATCACGCTGGTCTACACCGCCGGCTTTTACGGCATCGACGACAGCGGCAGCATCAAGATCGTCGGCCGTTTCGCAACTGACCAAACATCGCCGCAATTCGACGACCCTGCAGCCCCCGGCTACACCACCGTGGTTGCCAGCAACAACGCGAAACTGGAAGTCCGCTACGATCCGAAAGGCAATGTGCGGCCGTGGGACGCAACGCTCTACATCAAGGTCGTCAACGGCTTCATGAAAGAGGGCGACACGATCACCATCGTGTACGGCGAGCGGAGCGGCGGGTCGCCCGGCATGCGCCTTCAGACCTTCTGCGAGGACACGTTCGAGTTCCGCGTCCTCGTCGACGCGATCGCCACTTACACTTATGTGCCGATTCCCGAGCAGCCCACCATCAACATCGTTCCCGGACCGCCGGAGACCTGGCGCGCCGTCCTGCCGACGACGCACCCGGCGGGCGAGCCCTTCCGTCTGTCGCTGAAGGGTGAAGACCGGTGGGGCAATCCGAGCGACAAGGTTTCGGCAACCTTGCGGTTGAAGGCAACGCCGGAGATCGACGGCCTACCGGAGACCGTTTCGTTCGCACCCGATGCGTTTGCCCACATCGTCGAGGGCCTGACCGTACGCGAGCCCGGCGTCTACCGGGTCGAAGTCTCCGACGAGGGCGATGTCCCGCTTTGCGTATCGAACCCCCTGCGGATTGTCGCGCGGGCCGACGGACAGGCGCTGCATTTCTGGGGCGACGTGCACGGCCAGAGCGAAGAGACCATCGGCACCAACAGCGCACGGCAATATATGGAGTTCGCCCGCGACAAGGCGTTCATCGACGTCATCGGTCATCAGGGCAACGATTTCCAGATCACCAAGGAGTTCTGGGCCGACCTCAATGCGCTGATGGGCGAGTTCAACGCGCCGGGCCGGTTCGTCACGCTTCCGGGATATGAGTGGTCCGGCAATACCTTCCTCGGCGGCGACCGCAACGTCTTCTATATGACGGAAGACCGGCCGATTTACCGTTCGTCCCACGCGCTCGTCGACGATATGAGCGACATCGATACCGATTGCGGGACGGCCGCGGCGCTGTTCGAGAAGCTGATCGAGAACGGCGAGGACACGGTCTGTCTCGCTCACTGCGGCGGGCGCTATGCCGATGTGAAGGTGGCGCATGACGGGCGCGTGGAAAAGTCCGTCGAGGTGCATTCCTCCTGGGGCACCTTCGAGTGGATACTCCATGACGCGCTGGAGATGGGCTACCGGGTCGGCGTCGTCTGCAATTCCGACGGTCACAAGGGCCGGCCCGGTGCGAGCTATCCCGGCTCGTCCAAGTTTGGTGCGATCGGCGGCCTCACCTGCTTCCGTACACCGGAGCTGACGCGCCCCGCAATCTTCGATTGCTTCCGCAAGCGCCACCATTACGGCACCACCGGCAACCGCATGATCCTCGACGTGACGGCGGAGTTTGCGGCCGACGGCACGCTCTATCACGACGACCCGGCCCTTGGCCCTGCTGACGGACATGCGTCCCGGGACGCGGTGATGGGGGATATCGTGCAGCTCGCTTCCGGGGACGCGACGCTGAAGATTCATGCAATCGGCTCCGCACCTATCGAGCGTATCGACATTTTCAACGGGCTCGAGCACGTCTCGACGCACCGGCCCTACAGCAAAGACGACCTAGGGCGGCGCGTCAGGGTGATCTGGGAGGGGGCTGAATATCGCGGTCGGTTCCGGCAGGTCATCTGGGACGGCTCGGCCAAGTTCGAGGGCAATGAGGTCGAGCGCACCGTGCCGATCAACTTTTTCAACCGCGACAAGGCGCTCGATCAGGACGGACCGAATGAGCTGCGCTGGAGAGCGCTGACCACCGGTAACTATGGCGGCTTTGACGCCTGGCTCAAGGACGCACACGTCGGCGCGATCGATATCCGGACCCCGGTCGTTTCCGAGACGCTGAGCATCTCGGATATCGGATTCGAGGACATCGTATTCGACGCCGGAAAACTCGGACGCAAACTGCGCCTGTTCCGGCTGCCCGACGAGAACCCGCACCTGGAGATGTCGCTGGAACAGGACATCCCGTTGCGTGACGAGGGCGACAACGCGCTTTATGTGCGCGTCACGCAGGAAGACGGCCATCAGGCCTGGTCGAGTCCGATCTACATCTTCCGCTCATGACGCCGGCCAACCTCATCATCATCATGTCCGACCAGCACAACCGGCAACTCGCCGGTTGCTACGGCCATGACATCGTGCAGACGCCGCACCTGGACCGGCTTGCGGCGCAGGGCGCGCGGTTCGACGCGGCCTACACCCCCTGCCCCGTGTGCGTGCCCGCACGCGCCGCGTTCGCCACCGGAAAATACGTTCACCAGATCCAGCACTGGGATAACGCCATGCCGTTCGACGGGTCGGAGCCCAGTTGGCACAGCGTGCTGCGCGAGCGCGGGCATCAGGTGGTCTCGATCGGCAAGCTCCATTTCCGCTCCGACGGCGATGACAACGGGTTTTCGGACGAACAGATCGGCATGCACGTGATCGAAGGCAAGGGCGACCTGCTCGGCCTCGTGCGCGACGAAGACATGCCGAAGCGGGCCGGCGCCTACAAAATGGCCAGGATGGCGGGGCCCGGTGAGTCCATCTACACGACCTACGACCGTGAGATTTCGGCACGTGCGCAGGTCTGGTTGCGCCAGGAAGCGCATAAATATCGGGACAAACCCTGGGTGCTGTTCGTTTCGTTCGTCTGCCCCCACTTCCCTCTCACCGCACCGCCGGAGCACTTCTACCGCTACTACGATCAGGACCTGCCACCGCCCAAGCTCTATGAGTTGCGGCACGATGACGTGCACCCCTATCTCGACGACTACCGGCGCTCGTTCGCCTATGACGAGTTCTTCGAAACGCCGGACATGGTGAAACGTGCCCAGGCGGGCTATATGGGGCTTTGCAGCTTCCTCGACGAGAATATCGGCAATGTGCTCACGGCTCTCGACAAGGCGGGCCTGACCGATACGACGCGTGTCGTCTACACCAGCGACCACGGCGACAATCTGGGAAATCGCGGCCTGTGGGGTAAATCCACCATGTTCGAGGAATCCGTCGGCGTGCCCCTCATCGTGAAAGGCCCTGGTATTCCGGAAGACAGGGCCGTCTCGACGCCCACCAACCTGCTCGACCTCTATCCCTTCATAATGGGCTGCGCCGGCGAGGCCTCGCCGGAAACCCTTCCCGACGATCTGCCGGGCACGGATGTCGCGAAACTCATCGACGGCACGGACACGGACCGGGTTGTGTTTTCCGAGTATCACGGCATGGGCTCGAAAACCGCCGCCTACATGGTGCGCAAGGGGCAATACAAGCTGGTTGCCTATGCCGCATACCCGCCCCAGCTTTTCGATCTCGCTGAAGATCCTGACGAGTTGAACGACCTGGCCGCAGACGCGAACGCCAGACCCATTCTCAACGAATTGATGGGCGAACTGACAAAGATATGCGATCCGCAGGCGACCGACGCGGAGGCCAAAGCCGATCAGAAGAAACTCATGGAACGGCGCGGCGGACGCGATGCCGTCATCGAATGGGGCGATCTGGGATTCAGTGTGCCACCCGGCGTCAAACCGCAGTTCGACTGACCTGGCGTTCGACTGCACCTCGCCCGGCTTCAGGAACCGTTGGTACGCCTCTCGCCACGATATTCGAGCCTGAGTGCCGACAGCGCCGCCGCAACCGCCGCCTGCGTCGGATCTATGACCGAAATTTCGAGTTCGGCTTCCATACGCTCACGGTAACGGGCCATGCCCGCGCAGCCAAGCACGATCACATTGGCATTGTGGTCATCCCGAAGCCGCCGGCCCACATCGAGCATCTTGGATGCAACCGACGCTTCGTCCGCAAGCTCCGCCACCGACAAATTCACGGGCAGGTCAGCGACGATACGCCGGTCCAGCCCGAGCGCGCGGGCATAACTCCAGTGCCTGTCCACCGACTTCTTCAGGATGGAGACAACACCGACCCTGCCGCCGAGCATGATGGCTGTCGCGAGCCCCGTTTCGGCAATACCGAACACCGGCTTCGACGTGATTTCCCGGGCGGCGCCAAGGCCCGGGTCCGAATAGCAGGCAATGACGATCGCCGCCGCGTTATCGACCTGTTCCTCAACCGCAGCTCCGACGCACACCGCAGCCACATCCGCATCACGCTGGCTTTCGATGCCAAAGGGTCCGTCTTTCAGGGTGATGCAACGGATCGGCGGCGCATCGTTCGAGCGAAGCGGATCGAGCGCGCGATCGATCGATGCCGTGACCTCGTCATTGCTGTTCGGATTGATGACCAGGACTGGAAGCGACATGCGACACCTTTCGAGTTGCAGCAGCGACGACCTCTTAGTCGGGACGCACGACGCCGGTCTGTTGCGTGATCAGGCCGTAATGCTCGGGCCGGCGATGACGGTCGAAGTCAAAAATGGTCTCTTTGAAGAACGTACACTCGTCGAGATCGCAATCCGCGACGATCAGTTCATCGTCCAGCGTCTTCGATTTGGCCACGATTTCCCCTGACGGATGGACGATTGCGGAGCCGCCCATCAGCTCGTGCCCGTCTTCCACACCCGCCTTGGCGATCGAGACCACCCACGTCCCGTTCTGATAGGCGCCAGCCTGCACCGAAATATCGTTATGGAACGTTCGCAGGTCTCCCCGCTCGCTCTGGCGTTGCGAGTTGCTCGACGGCGTGTTGAACCCGAGCAGGACCATCTCCACACCCTGCAGACCCATGACCCTGTAGGTCTCGGGCCAACGGCGGTCGTTGCAGATGCACATGCCGAAAATACCATCCATGAAGCGCCAGACCCGGAAACCGGTATTGCCGACCTCGAAATACTTCTTTTCAAGATGCTGGAAGGCCCGGTCGGGATCGAAGTCGGCGTGTCCCGGAAGATGCGTCTTGCGGTACTTGCCGACGATATTGCCGGCTTCATCGACGAGAATCGACGTGTTGTAGTGATGCCGCGTGCCGTTTTCCCTCGCGATCTCCGCATAGCCGAAGGTGAAGGCAATGCCGTACTCCTTCGCCCGGTCGAACAGAGGCTGTGTCGCCGCGTTCGGCATCTCCTCTTCGAAATACCGGTCCACCTCGTCCTGGTCGTCCATGTCCCATCGCGGAAAGAACGTGGTGAGGGTCAGCTCGGGAAAAGCCACGAGGTTGCACCCCTCCTCGTGGGCCTGATCCAGAAGCTTGATCATACGCGAAACCGCTGCCTCGCGGCTATCGGACTTCTGCAGCGGGCCCATCTGGGCTCCGCCTACGCGAATAACTCGGGACATTTTTCAGCGCCTCCAGTCAACCGTGAATCATCTGGTGGACAACCATGCAGATATTCGGGGACTTCTCAATCACAACGAATTCGCCCTACAATGTCGAATTAAGATTTGTGGCTTCGATATTTCCGCAGGTTATAGCTGATGAACCTCCGGCAACTTGAGATTTTTCGCGCCGTCATGCAGGGCGGCTCGACCAAGAACGCCGCGCACCTGTTGCTTATCTCGCAACCGGCCGTGAGCAACATGATCCGGCAATTCGAGGACCAGCTCGGATTTCCGCTGTTCGAACGCACGGGCGGACGCCTGCGCCCGACGCCCGAGGCGCGCACGCTTTACGCCAAGTCGGAGTCGCTTTTCACCCATTTCGACTCCGTCCGGAACCTCGCTGAAGACCTGCGCGACACGCAGGCGGGAACACTCAAGTTCCTCGCCAGCCCGAGCATCGGCCAGACCATCATTCCCGCCGCAATCGCGGCCTTTGTCAGGGACCGGCCGGCCGTGAAGGTGGGTTTCGACACGCCGCCTCATGAACATGTCATCGACCTTCTGACGGGGAACCAGGCCGACTTCGGCCTGACCATTACGCCGATCGACCATCCGGCAGTCGAGACCAAGGTCGTGCGAAAGGGCAAGCTCGTCTGCGTTCTGCCGAAGGGACACCGTCTGGCAAAGAAGTCGGTCATCGGGCCAAAGGACCTTTGCAACGAACATCTGATTTCCTATCCCCGCGCCTCGCCCATCGGCCTCGTCGTCGACGAAGCGTTTCGCACATCGGGCGAGTTTCAGCACATCAACATCGATGTCCGGTTCTGCTACACCGCCTGCACACTTGTGAATGCGGGCGCCGGTGTCGCCGTTGTCGACGAGTTCACGGTCAGCGTTCAGAGCTTCACAAATCTCGTGGTGAAGCCGTTCAAGTCAAATCAGGACGTCAAAGTTTCCCTGTCCTACCCGCGCCTGCGGCCGCCATCGCGTTTGGCCATGACGTTTCTTGAGGAGTATCTCTGGCGCAGCGGCGCGTTCTGGGACAAGACCCGGACCACGGCAGCCGAGTAAGGCGGCGATGCCGCAAACGCGGCCTGCCGGATGTGAAGTCGCGTCTCATCTCGCGGCGGCACGGCGTCATATAATTGATGATTATTCGCTCCCCGCGATATTTAATTCGACTTTATTGCAACCGGGTCTCATCCTTTTGAATTGGGAGTGAGATCGATCTTTTGGGGGTCAATAAGACAAACAGAGAATCGCTTCCAAATATCGCCCTCCTCCCACAAACGCTGTCGACAGTGTCCTAGTGAATTGGAGGAAGAATCATGCGTGTTCGTAACTGGACCCGACGTTTGGGACAATTCGCGTCTGGTGGCGCGCTCGCCCTCGCCGCCGCCGTAGCGCTTTCAAATCCCGCCAAGGCTGAAGAAGATATCCATTTCCTTCTCGATTGGATCCCTTCAGGTGAAATGGCCGCCTATTACGCTGGCTGGTCAAAAGGGTTCTGGAAGGAAGAAGGGCTGAACATCAAGATCAGCCGCGGATACGGCTCAGGCGACACCACCGCGAAAGTCGCAAGCAACGCCGCCGATTTCGGTATCGCCGACATCGCAGCCGTCTTCGCCGCGCGCTATCGCGCCAAGGCGCCGGTCCAGCTGATCAGCTCGCTCTATACATTCTCGCCACACTCACTGTTCGTCCTGAAGAGCTCCGGCATCAAGGGCTTCAAGGATCTGGCCGGAAAGAAGATCGGCATCACACCCGGAAACAGCCACAAACTTCACTTCCCGGCAGTCGCCGAACGCGTGGGCCTAAACCCGGACGAGGTGAAATGGATCAATTCCGACGCCTCAGCCATGGCCGCCTTGCTGATCGGCAAGAAGATCGACGCGGCACCGTTCTACTCGATCCATCACTATTACCAGAACAAGGCCGCCAAAAAGGCCGGTGAGGAAATTCTCGTTCTGCCTTTCGTGGAAACCGGCTTCGCGATCTACGCGGCCTCGATCATCACGACGGAAAAAACAATCAAGGAACGTCCCGAAACCGTCAAAAAATTCCTGGCCGGTCTCTGGCGCTCGCTCAAATGGGCCAGGGACAATCAGCAGGAAGCCTGCAAACTGCATGTCGCGAAGGTTCCGGAAGTCGCGCTCGATGATTGCATGGGCAGTCTGAAAGCAATGCTCGGGTTCGTCTTCAATGACAGTTCGGAAAAGACGGGTCTCGGCAAGTTCGAAGAAAAGCGCCTGATCTTCACCTATCAGGTGGCTGCGAAAGGGCAAAAGCTTGATCCCAACGACGATCCGAACAGGGCTGTGAATACGAGCCTGCTGCCGTAATATTCATGAATACCGCACTCAAAGCCCGGGCATCGCAGGTGCCCGGGCACACAACGACCCCTTCCCTGGAGGCGCAGGACGTGACTTCGATCAACATCACGAATGCGTCCAAGATCTTTCAGTCATGGGACGGCGATGAGATCGTCGCTTTGGAAGACGTCTCGCTCGACATCAAGGAGAATGAGTTCGTCAGCCTTGTCGGTCCCTCCGGATGCGGCAAATCGACAATGCTCCGGCTGCTCGCCGGTCTGATCCTGCCAACGGGCGGAAGCGTGGAGATTGACGGCACGCCCGTCAATGAGCCGCGCAAGGAAACGGGGATTGTGTTCCAGAAGGCAACCCTGCTGCCGTGGAAGACGATCATCGACAATGTGCTGTTCCCGCTCAGCGTCATGCGTGAAATGAAGCCGGACTCCGAGCAGACCGCCCACGACCTGCTTTCCCTTGCCGGATTGGGAGGGTTTGAGAAGAAGTATCCGGACGAGCTCTCAGGCGGCATGCAGCAACGCGCAGCTATCTGCCGCGCGCTCGTTCACGATCCTGAAATTCTGCTGATGGACGAGCCCTTCGGGGCGCTCGACGCACTCACGCGGGAGGAAATGGCTCTGGAGCTGTTGCGGATCTGGACCGAACGGCCGAAGACCATCGTTTTCGTCACACATTCGATCCCCGAGGCCGTCCTGATGTCGGACAGGGTCGTCGTCATGTCCGCACGGCCGGGACGGATTCTCGAGATCATCGACGTCCCGATTGAGCGGCCCCGTACGTTTGAAGTGGAGGCACGAAATGACTTCCAAAAATGCGCCCAGCACATCCGCCATCTCATCACCGGCAAGTAACAAGTCGGGGCTGGCCTACCAACTCCGGCGGATCTGGCATGTCGGGCAGGACGTCGTGCTTCCCGTCGGAACCTTCATTGCCCTGCTTCTGTTCTGGGAATTCTGCGTGCGCGTATTCGAAATCCCCATCTATCTGTTGCCCGCGCCTTCGCTTATCTACGCCGAAACGGCCGCCGAGTGGTCGATCGTGTGGGGTCACACCATGGCGACGCTGGTCACCGTGTTGCTGGGCTTTGGCCTGTCGATCATCATCAGCCTGCCGCTCGGGTTCGCCCTGACCTCCTCCCGCCACGTCTCAAACGCGATCTACCCCCTGCTGGTCCTGACGCAGTCCATTCCCAAGGTTGCCCTGGCGCCCATCCTCGTGATCGCCCTGGGCGCAAACGAACTGCCGCGCGTCGCCGTCACCTTCCTTGTCGCGTTCTTTCCGCTGGTCATCGCGATCGCTACGGGGTTGCTGTCCGTGCCCGCCGATCTCATCGAACTCAGCCGATCCTACAAGACCAACCGCTTGCAGGAATTGCTGCGCATCCGCGTGCCCTATGCGATTCCGTTCATCTTCAGCGGTCTGAAGGCAGCGATTGCTCTTGCGGTCGTTGGCGCCGTCGTCGGCGAGTTCGTCACGTCCGACCGCGGTCTGGGATATCTCATTCAGACGTCCACGGCATTTTTCCGCATGCCGCTCGCATTCGGCGCCATGGTGCTGCTCTCCATCATGGGGATCGTGCTGTTTCAGATCGTCGGCATCGCCGAGCGCATCCTCTTCCCATGGTCCTCCAGCAAGCAGGTATTCGCTGGTTGACGCATACCGCAGCGCAGAAATCCAATGAGTGAGACGCAATCCGGCATGGCCAAAGAAACGACAATCATACGCTCCGGGCGCCTGTTGTCCCTGACGGACCGTTCGGCGGAACCACGCGACATCCTTATACAGGATGGCGTCATCGCGGAGGTCGGATCGCCCGGAATTGAGACCCCTGAGGGTGTGGTCGAAGTCGACGCCAGCGGCATGCTGCTTATGCCGGGATTGATCAACGCGCACTCGCACGGGCATGGCAGCCTCGCCAAGGGATTGGGCGACCGGTGGACCCTTGAGCACCTTTTGCACGCGGGTCCATGGCTCAATGGTTACCGCACGCTGGAAGACAAGCACCTGAGCGCGCAGCTCAATGCCGCGGAGATGGTGCTGAAGGGGAGCACGGCCACATACGATCTCTATTTCGAGTTTCCCGCACCCACGCTTGAAGGCATGCACGCCGTCGCCAGGGGATACGAAGATGTCGGTGTCCGGTCCACCATTGCGCCGATGATGGCGGACCATACGCTCTATACGGCCATCCCCGCCCTTCTCGACGCACTGCCCGAGACAGCGCAGAAACGGCTCTCGGAGATCCGCGCGGCGCCGACGGAGGAAATACTCAAAAGCTGCCGCGCGCTGCTGAAGGACTGGCCGTTCGATCCCGAACACACGAAGCTGGCGCTCGCGCCGACCATACCTCTGCATTGCAGCGATGAGTTCATGACCGGGTGCCGCGACCTTGCCCGGGAATTCGAGGTCGGGCTGCACATGCACCTGTCGGAATCCCGGATACAGGTTGTGACCGGGCTGGAGCGGTACGGCAAGACACTTACCGCGCATCTCGACGAGATCGGACTGCTCACCCCGCATTTCACCGGCGCACATTGCGTCTGGCTCGATGATGAGGACATGAAGCGGTTTGCGGACAACGGGTGTTCCATTGCCCACAATCCGGGAAGCAACCTGCGGCTTGGAAACGGCATCGCCCCGGCCCGCCGGATGCTCGATCTGGGTATCACCGTGGGCATCGGCACGGACGGCGCCCAGTGCGCCGATCACCAGAACATGTTCGAGGCCATGCGCCTTGCCTCTTTCGTTTCCCGGATCACCGACCCCGATACCCATGCGTGGCTGGAGACGTCGGAGGCCATCGCCATGGCGACGCAGGGAAGCGCCAAGGCGCTCGGGTTCGGGGATGCAATCGGCCGGATTGAACCCGGCGCCCGCGCGGATATCGTGTTCTGCGATCTTGCCAACATCAACTTCGTGCCGCTGAACGATCCGGTCAATCAGCTCGTCCACACGGAGGACAGTTCGGCTGTACACAGCGTCATGGTGGATGGGCGGTTCATCCTGAAGGACCGCAAGTTCACGACGATTAACTATGAGAAATTGCGGCGGGATGCGGAAGCGGCAAGCGAGCGGCTTCTTGCAGTCAACGCCGAGGCGCGGGAGTTTGCGACCGGCCTCGAGAGCTACGTCTCACAGTTCTGCGTTGGACTGGCGGAACAACCGTATCACGTCCACCGCTGGGCGACCGACCCGCAGACAGGCCGCATGATTTGAGTATTGGAGACAAGAACAATGAGTGAATTCGATCTGACAGTGCGCGGCGGAACAATCGTGACCGCGGCCGGCGAAACCAAAGGCGACATCGGCGTCAAGGACGGTGTGATCGCCGAGATCGCGGAAGGACTCGCACCGGGCGCCGAGGACATCGACGCCAGCGGCAAGCTCGTGTTTCCCGGCGGCATCGACGGCCATTGCCACATCGAGCAATTGTCGTCGTTCGGGGTGATGAATGCCGATGACTTCTATACGGCAAGCGTTTCCGCCGCCCACGGCGGCACCACGACCGTCGTCCCCTTCGCCGCCCAGCATCGCGGAGATTCAGTCAGCGAAGTCGTCAAGGCGTATCGCGCGCTGGCCGAGGAAAAGGCAGCCATCGACTATCACTTCCACATCATCGTGACCGATCCAACCGAGGAGGTGCTGACCAAGGAGCTCCCACCGCTCATCGAAAGCGGCTTTCACACCCTCAAGCTGTTCCTCACATACGACCTGATGAAAGTGGACGATTATCAGACGCTGCAGGTGATGGAGGTCGCCCGCAAACACGGCGCGCTCATCGTCGCCCATGCGGAGAACAACGAGATGATCCGCTGGACAATCGAGAAACTGGTCAATGGCGGCAACACCGCACCCAAGTTTCACGCCGTCAGCCACCCGCGGCTTGCCGAAGCAGAGGCCACACATCGTTTGATCGCTCTGGCTCGTTTCATCGACGTCCCGGTCATGATCTTTCACGTCACCACCCGCGAGGCCATGGAGGAGATCCGGCGCGCGCAGGAGGCCGGCTTCAAGGTCTACGCAGAGACCTGCACCCAGTATCTCGTGCTGACCGCAGACGATCTCGACCGCCCGGGCAGCGAAGGCGCCAAATATTGCTGCAGCCCGCCGCTGCGTGACGAGAGCGATGTGGAGGCCATGTGGCAGGGGCTTTCCGACGGCACGTTTCAGACGCTCAGTTCCGATCATGCTCCTTACGCGTATGACGAGACGGGCAAACTGACCGCCGGGGACAATCCCACCTTCAAGCAGATCCCCAACGGCCTGCCGGGCCTGGAACTGCGGATGCCGATCCTGTTCTCCGAAGGCGTGAAAAAGGGCCGCATCGATCTGCCGAAATTCGTTGAACTGACATCGACCGGCGTCGCGCGCCTTTACGGGCTCTACCCGCAAAAAGGCGAACTCGCCGTCGGGTCCGACGCCGATATCGCCGTCTGGGATCCCGAGGCCAAAAAAACCATCACCGACGACATGATGCACGACAACACCGGTTACACGCCGTTCGCCGGTCGGACGGTGGACGGCTGGCCCCAATACGTCATCAGCCGCGGGCGCGTGATCATCCGCGACGGTGTTGCCGACATGGAGCCGGGGTCGGGACGGACCGCGAAACGTGAGCTGTCGGACGAAGCGAAACCGCTCGGACACCTCGAACCGGAGATGGACCCGGCGAAGAGCTTCGGCGCCCAGCTGCGGGATTAGACACGGGGTCCGGCCGGGGTACTTGCCGCGGACACAAGCATAGGTATCTTCCAACCGGCAGGGCGGCGCGGCCGCCCTTGCCCCACAGCGGACGCGTCGACCGCTGTCGAAGTAACACAACCTTTAACTCGATGCCTGACCGCCGCGTACGCGTGTGTCACTGAACGATACCGTCAGCCAATCCTGAAAGCGCCTAACATAACTGAGGTGGGCAGCCTTGTCGGGCACCACAACATAATACTCCTGTCGTGCGGTGATCGCTTGATTCAGAGGACATACCAGTTCGTTACGCGCAATCAGGTCCCTTAGCAGAAGCTGATGTCCCATTGCGATACCGCCGCCGGCTCGCGCGGTGTCAATCGCCATGCTGTAGTGGGTGAAGAACTGGCCGTCGCCGCCTGACGACCCGGCAACACCAGCCATTGACAACCAACGCGTCCAGTCGTCAGACCAGAATGTATCGTGCAGAAGCAGACACCGAGACAGGTCGGCGGGTCTCCGTATTGCCATTGCTTCAGCATATTCCGGGCTGCACACGGGCGACAGAGTGTCATGGCCCAAACGGGTCGCGGTCAATCCGTCAGTGTCCGTTGTGCCATAGCGGATGCCGAGTTGGGCATCAGATCGTGAGAAATCAACCATTTCCGCATCGGCAGATACGACAATGTCAATATGTGGCATGGCTTTTTGGAAGTCGCTCAGTCTGGGCACAAGCCACATGGACGCGAACGCCGGTAGCACGGTGATCTTGAGCTGACCGCGGACGCGCGAACCGGCAATGCGCTCAGTTTCCTTTTCCAGGATATTGAGCGCGTTTCGGATGGCGGAATGATAGCGCCGCCCGGCATCCGTCAAAGTCACTCGCCGGCCAGTTCTTCTAAACAAGGAAACGCCCAGAAACTGCTCCAGTTTCTTGACCTGTTGGCTTATCGCGCCTTTTGAGACTTTGAGATCATCCGCCGCGCGGACGAAACTCTCATGCTCGGCGGCCAGCTCGAAGTATCGAACCGCTTTCAACGAGGGAATTAGCCGGGGCATAGTTTAACTCAGCTATTCAGCAGCGCAGATTTTGATTATTGCTTCGGATGGGAAAACCGTCAAATCTGCCAGCCGGGGTCAAGCACAATCGGACGGCGGCGAAAATGAAACTCACCGACGCACAGCTCAAGCAACTCGAGACAGACGGGTTCATCGTTATTCCGGATCGCTTCTCAGAGGCCGAAGTGACGGCAATCCGGTCAAGACTTCCAAAACTGTTTTCGCAACAGGATGAGGCAAACGTCATCGAGCGGAATTCCGGCGTCGTCCGCACGGCAATGGGGTTGCACCTGCGCGACGAACTGTTCGCCGACCTCGTACGCCACCCGCGGCTGATCGAACCGGCGCAGCAAATTCTCCGCGAGCCGATGTACGTCCAACAGGTCAAAGTGAACGTGAAGGCCGCCTTTTCCGGCGAGGTGTGGCAATGGCACACTGACTTCGCAACGCACCACGGAGAGGACGGTGTCCGAAAGCCCCTTGCGCTCAACCTGCATATCCTTCTCGACGAGGTCACCGACTTCAACGGTCCGCTCTATTTTCTGCCCGGCTCACACCGAGCGAGCGAACACGCTGCCACGCTTGACAACGAGACGACGAGCTATCCGCTCTGGGTGACGGACCATGACCGTGTCCGCGAGATGGCCAACCGTTCGGGAATCGTCGCCGCGAAGGGAAAGCCGGGCACGGTGCTTGTGTTTCACGACACACTCATTCACGGCTCCCCGAACAACATGTCTCCGTGGGACCGGTCGATCTTTTCGCTCATCGTGAACCCCGTGTCGAACGCCTACACGACAGCGACCCGACCCGACTATAAGCACCATCGCGATCTCACCCCGATCGAGCCTGTCGCGGCCGACTGCCTGGAGGACTACGTGACCAGATTGGAGGCTCCTGCGGCATGAGCCTGGACCAGGTACAAGCCGATTACTCAAGCGATGCGCTTGAGGCCTATTTCGGCACGTCCCTGTCCGTCGCCGATCCGGATGTTGCAGCGCTCGTAGTATCGGAGCGGACTCGCCAGAAGCAGCATATCGAGTTGATTGCCTCGGAGAACGTTGTCAGTCGGGCGGTTCTCGAGGCGCAGGGTTCGGTGTTCTCAAACAAGACAGTCGAAGGTTATCCTGGCGCCCGATATCACGGCGGGGCAGAAATCGCAGACACCCTTGAGACCCTGGGTACCCGGCGCGCCTGTGAACTCTTTAATGCTGCAGAGGCCAACCTCCAGCCCCATTCCGGCTCTCAAGCCAATCTGGCCGTTTTCTCGGCTCTGCTCGATCCGTTCGACTCGGTGCTGGCGCTTGATCTCAAATGCGGCGGGCACCTCAGTCACGGCGCGAAGGCCAATATCAGCGGAAAGCTGTTCACCATCCACGCATATGGGTTGCGCCCGGACACGGGCTTCATCGACCTTGACCAGGTGGCTGAAGCGGCGCGGATTCATCGACCGAAACTGATCGTGGCGGGGGGATCATCCTACCCGCGCGCGTTGGACCTGAAGGCGTTCCGGCAGATCGCCGACGACGTGGGCGCGTATCTGCTCGTCGACATGGCGCACTTCGCCGGACTGGTCGCCGGCGGTGTGCTCGACAATCCGGTTGATTATGCCGACGTGGTGACGACCACAACGTACAAGTCCCTGCGTGGCGCCCGTGGCGGAATGATCCTCTGGAACCGTGACGATCTGACTCGAAGGCTGCGAGCTGCGGTGTTTCCCGGCGTTCAGGGAAGTCCACTTTTGAATATGATGGCCGCGAAGGCTGTGGGGCTCGGCGAAGCTCTGCAACCATCTTTCCGCCGATATGCCGAACAGGTACAGCTGAATGCGCGTGCACTCGCGGGTCAATTGCTGGCAGACGGCCTGAGCGTCGTCACGCATGGTACGGATACGCCTCTCATGCTTGTCGATTTGACTGATCTGGACTTCGACGGGCAGACGGCGAGCGACAAACTTGCCGCCATCGGGATCACCTGCAACAAAAACCTGATCCCGAACGATCCGCGTTCGCCCGCGAAAACTTCGGGGCTCCGGTTCGGCGTATCGGCGATGACTTCGCGGGGCATGGTGGAGAAAGAGGCACGCCGGATCGGCACCTGGATCGCGGACTGTTTGCTGGGGCGAATTACGTCACACCAGATGATACACCGCGATGTTCTGGCCTTGGCGCGTCGTTTTGAGTTCTACTGAAATAAAATCCGCGCGCATCGCAACTGACAAAAGGCAGACTTGGTTGATTGTGCGAAGGCGCGTCCACACGTGATCCGAGGCGGACGTTCCGAATGCGCAACGGGCCGTTTGAAACCGCCTAATTCAACTGGTCGAGTAAACCGAACCCTCGCGCGGTAACACTTGTTCACGTCATGCTCATGAAGGAGTTTCCCTGCAGGTAGCGGGTTCTCCGCAACTCCCCTCATGAACAAATCAGCATGCAACCTTCTGGCTGCAGCCACCACACACCCAGATCGAAAATCAAGGCGGCGATGGCGAGGCCGAAAACCGCTGCTGGGATTCCCAGCTCAAAGATTTTCACCTGATTAACTGCACGATGGACGGTATCAACTAAGATCATTGGCACCGTGAATATTTGCTGTCTAGAGGTCGGCTCCTCATCAGGACGTGGCGGAAAATTCTTCAAGTCCGCGTAACATATAAGGTTTGTTTGCGACGGATCAACTTCGTAGCCATCCCACTTAACAAATTTGTCGCTGCCCAATCCGAAGCGTCTTGACATTGTCCAAGGGCTCTCAGGTTCCCTCTGCCAATACATGGCAAGTTCAGGAAAAAAGGTCCTATTATCCTCATCGGAACCCCATCTACCAGTCAGGTTGTCCACCCACGTTTGCCAGTCGCTGCGCCCGAAACGCACAAACATAGCCAAGTTGTAGATATAGGCGAGCCACAACAGAATGAACGCGAGAAGGGCTTGGTTGCCTAGCAACTTGGCTCCAAACACCGACAGGTCATCGAACCTTACATCGAGCAGGTGTCCGCAAATAATCACGACGCCCAATACAAGGGAGTTTCGCTTGTAGCGGAGTGACTTCTCGCTGAGAATTTGGGTTTGAGCCGCAGTCAAAAGTCTTTCATGGTTTACTTGCATGCCAACAAGGTAAAGTGAGTCGGCGTCAATTACATTTGGGGAGGCGCAGATGGCGAAGACCTGCTTTGTAATCTCTGTTATCGGCAGTCAGGATAGTCCCGAGCGCAGACATGCGGACCTTTTGAAGGACCACATTATCAGTCCAGCAATTGCTGAAATGGGGTATGACACACCAGTCAGGGCAGATGAAATTGATGAGCCCGGGCAAATTACCAACCAGATAATCAAGTCAATACTAAACTCTGACCTGATCATTGCGGACCTTACGCACGAAAACGGCAATGTCTTTTATGAATTAGCTGCTGCGCACGCCTTCGGCAGGCCCGCAATTCACATGGCGAAGGATGGAAGCGAGTTGCCATTCGACAACGCGCAAGCGCGAACCATCTTCTTCGACATTGAGGTCGATAAGGCAAATGCAGCGATAGAAAGGCTCAAGGCCACGATTAAGGCAATCGAGGGTAAGGAGAAGCACCACGACACGCCGATTGGCGGCGTTGTTGAGGTGCAAACGGTTGAAAGCAGCGAAGACCCCCATGCGCAGACCTTAGCGTCACTTCTTGAAAATCAACACGATCTAATGAACTCGGTGAATGCAGTTCAGAATGATTTGCGCGGATTATCTGCCGCGTTGCGCTTAACCACCGATAGCGGCCATTGGCAAGCTGGTATTCTCTCGCGTGGGTCAATTCCAGAGGCCATTACACTAACAGACTTGGGAAAACGCGCCTGGACGGAACAAGACAAAAAACGCTGGGTCCGGCGGGTAATGCAAGCAAGGAAAGAGGGTAAATCAGTAGAAGAAGCTCTTTCCGGACTCGAGGGATTTGGGGCAAAGGACAATGACAAGGATTAGCCCCCTTGCGCGCCCAATCTAGAACCCCGGGTTGAGCCCCGTCTTCTGGTAGACCTTGCGGGCCTCTCTGTCGCTCAGGACATCCGCTCTGCGCACATCGCAAACGTGGAACACCTTCGACTGGGACGGCTGCTCTTGTGCCAAAGCAGGCGAACTGAGGCCGCAACAGTAGGTTCCAGTTTGGCCGAACTCGAACACCCCAACGGATACGGCTGCGAGCGCTGTCAGAACCTCTACCGGGGGCGCAAATGCCCCCGGGACTTCCCCTGTTTCTGTTCTTATTGCCGCATACTATTGTCTGTTGGCCGGCTCCGTCACCACGACGGCTGTCGAAGGGTCACGGTGAACCGGAAAACGCAGTGGTCATCTCGACCGGTTTCGAGTAAAGGCGATCTCATGTCAGTTATCGGTGGTACGCTGCTTCGATCAGGTCAGCACAAAAAACCTTCCTGTAAACGTTACGCACTAGCGGCCGCATTTGTGATGTCGTTCGGCCTTGCTTCGGAGATAGGCGCGGCAGGTCCTGTCGTGGTCAGCAATGGAAACGACAGCGGTGAAGGCTCGCTGCGGGCAGCGCTGAAGGCGGCCGCGCAGCCAGGTGCGTCGGGTCATGTCCTGGTGGCGACCGACGGCGATATCTCAGTGAAGTCGACCTTGACCTACGAAGGTCAGGCACCACTGGCCATTTACGGTTCGGGTCAGTCCATCAAGACCGAAGTCAACACGACGCTGCTTGAAGTGAGCAAGGGTGCGGACCTGACTGTGAACAATCTGAATTTTCGGGGACCCGGCGGCTTCAGCGTGAAGAACCGCGGCGACAAGTCGGGCAAGGCCGGCAAGGGAATCTTCGTCAAGCTGCGGGGCGATCAAACCGGAATCGTGAACGTGACGCTTGAGGGTGTTGCCCTCTCAGGCATTGCCTATCATGGCATCCACATCTCCGACTGCGACCGTGGCGATGCATGCGGCGCGGGCAGCGGTGGCGAAGGCAATGGATCTCCGGCGTCGATCACCGTGCGACTGACGAATGTCAGCATTTCGGAAGTGGGCACCGGCAAGTTCGATGCGGATGGGATAAGGGTCGACGAACGCGGCGCCGGGGACATCATTTTCAATTCACGGAACTCTTCATTCTCCCGCGTCGGGGCGGATGGGGTGGAGCTGGACGAAGGACAGGACGGCGACGTTATTGCTTCGGTGGTCAACAACACCTTTGTCGAAAATGGCGGCTACTGCGACCCTAAGGTCTTGGAACAGTTTCTGCCGAAGGACCACAAAGGCGAATTCAAGGATCAAAAATTCTCCGAGTCCGACGTGCCGGCAAAAGTCGAAGGATCTCCGGATGATGCGTGCTTTGAGCGCGACGTCGAGTTGTACGATTCCGGTTTCGTGAAGGAATACGAGATCGAACTCGACCTGGACGACGGCATCGACATTGACGAAGCAGGCAATGGCGATCTCCGCACGCTGATGGTCGGATCGACAATTCGTGGCAACCTCGACGAAGGCCTGGACTTCAGCGAGGAAGACGGCGGCGAACTGGATGTCTCGGTGTGGCGGTCAACTGCTCAGGGCAATACCGATGACGGCTTCAGAGCCCGTGAAGACGGGCCCGGCAGCGTCAAAATTCTGCTGCACGACGTCCAAGCCAGGGAAAATGGCCGAAAGGGCGCCACGTTCAGACAACGCGACCAGGGCGATATCAATGTTGTCGTTGACCGCACCATGACCGGCAAGAACGGCGACGGCAAAAAAACCGGCATAGTCGTCGAACAGGCCGGAGCCGGCACGGGGACGCTCACCTTGCGCAACTCGAAGATCTCCGACGGCATCGATGCCGAGAACGTCAAGGTCGTCGAGGAGTAGTGCGTTTCGAGACCGCCAAGCCCGCCACAGCGTTTGCCTCATCTGTACCGGCCGGTCTCAGGCGTTAGAATGCGGCCCCCATGGCGCAACTTCTCATCGTCTATCATTCCAGAACAGGCGGAAGCCGGCAAATGGCCGAGGCCGCCGCGGCGGCCGCGCGCGAGGAAGCGCCGACTGTCCTCAAGACAGCGGTCGAGGCCGGGCCCGACGATCTGCTGGGGTCTGATGGCTACATCTTCTGCGCGCCGGAAAACCTCGCCGCGATCGCCGGCGTGATGAAGGATTTCTACGACAGGTGCTATTACCCCGTGCTCGGGCGTATCGAGGGACGGCCCTATGCCCAGATGGTCTGCGCCGGCTCGGACGGCGAAAACGCGGCACGCCAGACCGCACGCATCGCCACGGGCTGGCGGCTGAAAGAGGTTCAGCCGCCCCTGATCGTCTGCACTCATTCCCAGTCGCCGGAAGAAATCCTCGCCGAAAAGACGATCCCCGAGCATCAGCTTGCCCTCTGCCGCGACCTTGGCGCGGCAATGGCCGCGGGCCTGAGCATGGGCGTCTTCTAGCCAGCGGAGCAACTTAACACCGTCCTCTCGAACGGGTCAGCGATCCGCCGCTGCACGCTCCATGGGGAACCAATGAGGTTTGTTTCGAGCTACCTCAGATATTGGCTCCTGGCATTTAGCGATCAGGTCAAGCCGAGTGAGCACGTGCGTTTTTGGTCCGAAGCTGACGAGCCAAACGACATAAACGAAACTCACATCACCCATCGAATCAGAGCAGCGCTAACTCGGACTACCCGGTTTGGTCTCTTGGTCCAGACCGCGCGCAAAGTCTTTGCAGCCATTGAGTAATGCTGTCTCCTTCCAGACCGACATGATTGGTTCAACAACCATCTGATCGAGCATTTTTTTTGCCTGTTTACGGTCGCCGGCCACGCAGGAGAAATACAGAAAATTGTTGATGTTCCAATTGTCTGGGTAGTTGGTCAGGATGTCATCCATGCCAGCAGTCATCTTGGCCCATGAGACATCAGGGTCGTGAAATATAAGCGGGCCATCTTTGCTCTGCCCCCATACGTACCAATAAATGCGCGCATAGAGGGACATACCGTCTTTTTCTGCCGTACTCTCAATCGCCATATTGGCCAGGGCCGTTATGTACTCTGATTCACCTCCCCACTTCGGCAAGAAGTGACGCGCTGCGGCAAAATAGGTCTGGTAGTGATATGGCTCTGCAGCTATGGCCTGTGTCAATGTATCCATGACCAGCTCTGTCGGTTCACCAAGCTCCGTCGCGGTATTGATCCGCAGCCTGTACCACTCCGGGTCTTGACCTGCGATCTCCCGATGCTTGATGAGGTAGTCCCGCGCGGCAATCAGCTTTTCATGGAATGGCCGCCATGCCTCTTCCGGGACTTTGTCTGCGTAGCTCCCTCCTCTGATCCGCCATGCCTGTTGACGAAGCATCACAACGCGCGCCAGATAGGGATTGGGAGAGTCGGGGAAAGCGGCCTGCCACTCATTGATGATCTCGGCATGCATTTCATCAGCGCTTCCCACCCAGCGCTTTCCGGGGGGTAGAGTTTGCGGCCTTGAACGTATGGTACCGAGGTATCGTTCAACACCCGCATGGAAGAACGTTAGATACCAGAGGCCGCTCGGCGTTCTTTCCTTGGTCGTGCGATAGTGTTCCGCCAACTCCTCAAGCCGTTTGAAGTCGGATTGTATGAGCAGCACAACGACATAGTTCTTTACCCGTTCGCGCTCCATCACCTCGGTCTTGACCATGACCTTTGGAAATAGAGGAAGCGTGTGCGCAGGCGCGTCGTTTCGCGGCATGGTCGGGTCTGCCGCCGCAGTTTGCGCTTGATACTTTTCGTCTGAGTAAAAATAGATGCTGGCCAGCGTGAGAAAAATCACACAGCAAACAAAGACAAGAAGACGCATGATGGTGGCCCCTATTCTTGCGCTATTCTTGCCTAGATTGGATCAACGGCAATTGATTTCGCCTTAACGTGTACCGTTAATTTTCACAGAATCTGATGGCTCGGCGTTGCGCGGATAGCAGCTTTTCCAGGCACGGGGCAGACAGGCGAACCGACCGAAAGACCGTCCCCGCCCCTGAGCCAACACAAATGCCACACCATCACTGCTTCTTGATCCGGTAGCCCTCGTGACAGCCCTTGCACGTCCTGGCCATCTCGCCAAACAGGGCCTTGGCGGCACCGGCTCCTTTTTCGGCATCGGCTTGCAGCGCGGCTGCATGGGTCCGCAAGGCCTGCGCGCTTGCTGCAAACCCGTCCCATTCGGTCCAGATCCTGGGGCTTGCCTCGCTTGGATGCGCGTTGCTGCCTTCCGGAAAACTCGGCGCGATGTTCGCAGCGTGGTCGGCGATGGCGCCGGCTGCCGTCGCCACGCGCGCGGGCTCGTATCTGCTTCCCCCGTCGATCATCGGCTTGAGCGCTTTCATCTGCGCGGCGATGCCCTTCATCAGATCCATACGTTCCTTGACGACGCCAGTGGCGCCCTCGTGCGTGAACGCGGTGCCGCCCGAGACGATCGCCGCACCCAAAAAGACCAAAAAGGCCCAGACCGGAATTCTCATGGATCGTCAGCCTCGCGATACTCGTACCTCGTGATCTCTGGACGCGAAGGCACGCGTGCGCAAAAGAACTCGAAGATTCGGCAATTTGCAATAACGACGTTTGGCACTCACACGACGAAAGCGCGGCCGGCGGGTCGCACGGCACCATCCCGCGGCGTTAGCGCACTTCCCTGCGTTTCACAAACTGGACGAACCGGAGCTCACTCCAGTCCTTGAAATCGCAGTTGTTTCTGTCGGCAAGCTCTTGAAGTTCCGACACCAGATCGGCCGGCAGGTTCTGCTCGACAAGCTTCTCGATCATTCCCTCGATGACCTCATAGTTCACCGTCACACCGAAACCCGGCGGTGTGTCTTCCAGCGACACGCCCAGGCTGTACAGTGTGAATGCTCTCATGATCATGGGTAACCTCCTCGCGGGCGGGCCGCTTTTGCATGTTTTGGATGGTGGTAGACTTACGTGCGTTATGTGGAATTCGGGCAAATCAGGCCGGACTCCGGTTCCCTCGAAATCGCCGGACCCAGAGCCTCCAATGCTCGCTCGATGTTGGCGCGGCAGTTCCGAAACCGTCTGCATCTTTGTAGCCGACACGGCTTCCCCGGCGCGTTGATGTGGGTCAACGGGACCGGATGTAAACAGTCGATTAACTTCGACCAGGCAGCGTATGTGCCGGCATTCTGTGTGCTGACGGACTGGCACACTCCTTGCTCAAAACCAGACAAATGCTCACGGAAGCGCGAGCACGAACAAGAACGCCCCATTTTGGGACATCGAAGGAGCCGGAGACGTGACCAAATCAGCGACAACTGCAGCGAGCAATCTCAAGTTCGAGCCGGGCCACGACATGTCATTTGGTGAAGGCGTCTCGCATTTCCGCCATGGATTTGCCGAGAGCGGCCTCTTCACCGACGAAAAGCTGGCCGAGCTGATCGACAGCTATCCGCGCGAATACTACATGATCACGACCATGTCCGGCGCCGGAGAACAGCCGGAATGGCGCAACGGCGACTTCAACGGCGCATCTGGCAAATTCGTGCTTGATGCCATCCGCGAAGGCCATCTGTGGCTGTGCCTGCGCCGTCTCGATCTCGTAGCACCTGAAATCGACAGGCTGGTCAACGACGCTTTCGCCGAAATCGAAGCGCGCAATCCGGCTCTGAAGACCAGCCGGCACCGTTCAAGCCTGTTGATCTCGTCGCCCGAGGCGCGGGTGCTCTACCATTCGGATATCCCGATGGTGGCGCTCTGGCACGTGCGCGGGCGCAAGCGGGTCTGGCTGTACGACGCGGACAATCCCAAGCATCTGCCGGACGAGACGCTCGAAGGCGTTGTCCTGCGCGAGACGGAAGAAGAGATTCACTTTGACCCGGCCTGGGACGCCGAGGCGGCGGCCATCGACCTGGAGCCGGGCTGGGCCCTGAGCTGGCCGCAGAACGCGCCGCACCGTGTCGACAACCTCGACAGCCTCAACGTGTCGATCACGACCGATTACTACACGCCCGCCGCGCAACGGAAATACGGCGTGTACTACGCCAACGGTCTGATGCGCCGCCGGCTTGGATGGCAACCGCGATCCACGGCGACGGACGGCATCGGCGCGCTCGCCAAGTGCGCAGCGGCTGTCGCCATGAAGAAGCTCGGCGTTCATCGCCAGGCAGAGCGCGACATGATGCAGTCGTTTGTGTTGGACCTGTCGCAACCTGGCGCGATCGACGAGCTTCCGCCCAGCGAGTGGCGTCCCATCCTGCAGACGTGAGTTGACCAGCCCGCAACGCAAGCGCCGCTTACGCTGAAACCAGCGGATTCCCGATCACGGGTTTCGGGCGCAAACGCGACTTGCCGGGTCCGGCCCCATCGTGACCGTCGATTGACGTTCAACACGGGATGGTCGGCGAGCGGTGTGGAGAAGGCATTTCATGCCTTCCCTCACCCGCGTTCGCTCTCGGCAGCCTCAGCCGAAGACCGATTGAACGACCTGGTTTGGCAGCCAGAGCACGATGGCCGGGACCAGCATGCACAAAATGAGCACGCACCCGTCTGTGCAAAGGAACGGGAACGAACCTCTCATAACCGTCGTGACAGGCACGCCGGTCGTGCCGCTGACGGCAAACAGGTTAAGGCCGACCGGCGGGATCACCGCGCCCATCTCGATGCACAGGGCGAACAATATCCCCAGATGGATCGGATCGATGCCGAGTGTGATCGAAACCGGGTAGATGACGGGCACGACGAGAACCAGCACCGCCACACCCGTCAGGAACATCGACAGCATCAGCAGTACGGCCATCAGCAGTGCCAGAGAGCCAATCGGGCTCAAGCCCATTTCCGTGACCCATTGCGCGATGTCCTGCGGCCAGCCTTGGTTGGCAAGCAGGAACTGAAAGATGCCAACGCCACCCAGCACAAAGAACAAAATGGCGGTCAGGTTTATGGCGCGCTGGGTTGCGAAATAGGCCTCCTTGAAGAACTCGCCGCGCAAGGCGAACGCACCGTAGGCAAGCGCGTAGGCACAAGCTGCCGCTCCGGATTCCGTTGGCGTAAGCACGCCGCCATACAGGCCTCCAAGCACGATCACCGGCATCATCAAAGCCGGGACCGCATCGACGAACGCGGCCCACATTTCCTTCAGAGAGAACTTGCTCGCCGGGAGGGCGAGGATCGCCGCCATCACCAGCACGATGACCGCATCGCTGAATGCCAGCATCAGGCCGGGCGCCACGCCGGCGAAGAACAGCTTGACGATGGATTGCTCGGTCAGAACGCCGTAGAGGATCAGAGTGATGCTGGGCGGAATGAGAATGGCGATGCCACCGCCCGTGGCAATAACACCAGCTGCCATCCATTTCGGATAACCGCGTTTCAACATCTCCGGATAAGCGACCACGCCCATGGCGGCCGCCATGGCCGTGCTCGACCCGGAGATCGCGCCAAACATGACTGCCGCGAGGATTGTCGCATAGGCGAATCCACCAGGCAGCCAGCCGATCAAGGCGTCAGCAAATCGGAACAGCTTCTTGATGAGGCCCGTGCGCTCCATCAGGAATCCGGCGTACACAAAGAACGGGATCGCCATCAACGTGTAGCTGTTCACGAAGCTGAAGAAGGATCGAAAGATCGCGCTCTGGCCTAGAAGCGGATCCATGAGAATGTAGGCGACCGTGACACCGATGAGGGCGACACCGATCGGGGCGCCGAGAGCCAGAAGCGTGAGCAGCGCAGTTCCGATGAAAGCCATGACTAGATGTCAATTCCTTCTTCCACGGGTGCCCACTCGAATACGTTCTTTCGAAACAGGGCGCGGATGTCTTGATAGAGTTGAAAGAACGATACGATCGCCATAAGGACGAAGGTGACGACGAGAGCGAGTTGGAACGGCCAGATCACGAGCACCATGGAGAGGGTCGTGCGTTCCATCATAATGGAGCGCTCGACTGTCGGGATGCCCCAGTAGGCCAGTCCGGAATAGAGTGCCAGCGACAGGGCCGTGAGCAGTGCGCGGATGAAAAGGACCAGCCTTCGCAACCGCATTTCCTCAAGTGTGTCGATGACAAAGCTGACGCGAAGATGTGACCGGCGCGCTTGCGTTACGGCAAAATACAAGAACACCGCAGAGACGATGCCGTACGTTACCGCGTCCTGGCCCCAGTCATAGACGACACCGAACACATACCGGCGAAATACTTCAAGGATCGCGAGACCGGTTCCAAGGAACATGGCCAAGATCGCCAGATTGCCGATGACGTTGTCCAGCAGGAAGCGAAATGCCCGATAGGTCCGGTCGAAAACATAGTCCATTCAAGCCCCCCGCTTGATCAGGTCTCAGTGCTTAGATGAGAATGCGGCCAGCCCATGGGGCTGGCCGCATGTTAGCGCGGATCGCGTTTACTTCTTGCGGTATTTTGCGAACAGCTTGTTCATCTCGGTGCAGTCGGTCTTCTCAAGATCGCTCTTGCCAAGCGGGTTCTTGGCGACAGCAGCCTTGGCTTCCTCAGCGAACTTGTCGACCCACTGGTCGGCGCCCGACGGCGTGTTGGCCTTGATCCATTCCTGCGTCGCGTTGCCAAGTTTCTTCGCAAGCGCATCAGCCTGATCCTGGCTCATGACGAAGATGCCGGGTTTCGACGGGTCGTCAGTGCCGAACTTTTCGATAAGCATCTTGTCGTTGCAGAAGTTGCCTTGTTTGGCGAGCGGAAGCACCTCGTTCTGGACGATGTCCATGATGATCTTCTGGTGCTCCGGCTTGACGGTGTCCCACCACTTCTTCGACGCGCCGAGCCAGTAGTAGTCGCCGACAATCCCGTTGACGCCGGCAACGGAGAAGAACGGTGCCTGCTCCTTGATGCGGTTCCAACCGCCAAGGCTGGTAAGCAGGCCGTCGATCACACCCGTCTCAAGCGCGGGCGGAACATCTCCGAACGCCATCGTTGTCGGGTTGGAGCCAAACGCGCTGAGCATGGCGTTTTCGGCCGGACCCATCGAGCGCATCTTTTTGTCCGTGAAATCGTCCGGCTTGATCAGGCGATTGGCCTTCGCACCGACGCCCATATAGAACGACAAGTGCGCGGTACCGAACAGCTTCACGCCGTGGATGTCGTTAAAGCGCTTGACCAGCATTTCGTAGGTTTCGAAATTGTCCAGATCATTAATCGCGCCAGGCGTGGTCAACAGCATGGGGCCGACCACCACGTTGGCGTACGGATCGACCTGCGCAGTCTTGCCGAACTGTCCCCAGGCCATCTCCAGGTTGCCCTCGGTCATTGCTTCGACCGCTTCGGGGATCTTGTACAGCGATGAGGACACGAAGATCCGCACGCTGCTGCCCGGAATCTCTTCTTCCACACGTTGTTTGAGCCGCTCCATGGCAATTGCTGCCGGGTGCGGCAGGCCTGCCGTGTCGGAGGCAACTCGGATGGTGACTTCGGCTTGGGCGTATGAGGTCATCATCGCGCCGGCCAGGACAACCGCACAACCGAGGGTTGCCAGTCGCTT